>PQAI01000001.1 GCA_003105245.1 Betaproteobacteria bacterium
CTCGTGGACCGCGGCGACCTCGCGGCGGCCCGCGAGCAATGGGCGCTTCTCTCGCCCAAGGCGCCGCAGGCTTCCTCGCACGCCACCACCCAGGCGCGGCTGGAGGCGGCGGAACGCGCGGCCACGCTGCCGGCCGCGGGCGACCTCGAGCGGCGCATCGCGGCCGATCCKGGCGACCTCGCCGCGCGGCTGGACCTCGCCGAGGTGCACATCGCGAACCGCGACTTCGGCCGCGCGCTCGGCGAGCTCCTCGAGATCGTGAAGCGCGACCGCGCCTTCGGCGACGACGTCGGGCGGCGCAAGATGATCGCCGTCTTCGACATGGCCGCCGGCGACCCCGACCTCGTGTCCGACTTCAGGCGGCGCCTCTCGGCCACGCTCTACTAGCGCTTCGCCGCCGGGCCGGGCGCGGCGGGGCGGTATGATGCCGCCATGGCCGGCCGATCCGTCTGCGTCATCCCCGCGCGGCTGCAGCGCACTCCCGAGGGCGTGCCGTTCGCGCCCGAGTTCCAGGACATCTACCACTCGGCCTCCGGGGGCCTCGCGCAGGCGCGGCACGTCTTCCTCGCGGGGAACTCGCTTCCCGAACGCTGGCGCGGGCGGGATTCCTTCACGATCCTGGAGACGGGCTTCGGGCTGGGGCTCAACTTCCTCGCCGCGTGGGACGCGCTGCGCAACGATCCGCAGGGGCCGGCGCGGCTGCACTTCGTCTCCGTCGAGCGCCATCCCTTCGTCGCCGGCGACCTTGCCGAGGCGCTGGCGCCGTTCGAGGAGCTGCAGCCCCTGGTGAAAGGGCTCCTCGCGACCTGGCCGCCGCCCATCGCCGGGTTCCACCGCCTGCAGTTCGACGGCGGGCGCGTTCAGCTCACGCTGCTGGCCGGGGATGCGCGCGAACTGCTGCCGCAGCTCGAGGCGAGCGCCGATGCCCTTTTCCTGGACGGGTTCTCGCCCGCGAAGAACCCGGAGATGTGGTCTCCCGAGGTCGTGCGCGAGCTCGCCCGCGTCGCCTCTCCCGGGGCCACGCTCGCGACGTGGACCGTGGCGGGCGGCGTGCGCGCGGCGCTCGCGGGCGCGGGATTCCGCGTGGAAAAGCGCGAGGGCTTCGGGTCCAAGCGCGAGATGCTGGTCGGCGTGCGCGAAGGCGATCCCGTTCCGGTCGCGCGCCCACGCAGGCACGCGGTCATCGTCGGCGCGGGCCTTGCCGGAACGCTCGTGGCCGAGCGGCTCGCCTCGCGCGGGTGGGAGGTCGAGCTGGTCGACGAGCGCGAAAAGAAGGTCGCGGGCACCGTCGGGCTCGTGCGGCCCATCGCGAACCTTCGCGACGCGGTGAACGCGCAGGCCTCGCGCCCCGCCTTCCTCTACACGCTGCAGCATTTCCGCGCGCTGCAGCACGACGGCTACCACCTCGTCTGGCGGCGCGGCGGCGTGCTGCAACTGGCCGACGGCGAGGACGAGGCGGCGCGCATGGCCGCCATCATCTCGGCGCAGGGCCACCCGCCGGAGTTCCTGCGCTACGTCGACACGGCGGAGGCCTGCGCCCTGGCCGGCCGGCCCGTGCGCGGCCCCGGCTGGTGGATGCCCTCGGCGGCGTGGGTGTCGCCGGGAAGCCTCGCGGTGGCGCTGCTGGCGCGCGCGGGGCCCGGCGTGCGCCGCCACATCGGTAGGCGCGTGGAGCGGCTCGAGCGCGAGGGCGGCGACTGGCGCGCGCTGGCCGGCGACGGTTCGGTGATCGCGGAGGCGCCCACGCTCGTCGTCGCGAACGCCTTCGACGCGAAGCGGCTGCTGCCGGACGTGCGGCTGCCGCTATCCCGCGTGCGCGGGCAGGTCACCTTCCTGCCGGCATCGCCCTCGCGCGTGCTCGACATCGTGGTGAGCGGCAGCGGCTACGTGGCGCCGCTTCCCGACGGCGGGCACGTCGTGGGCGCGACCTACCAGCACGACGATGCGGGCGAGGACATCCGCGCGGCCGACCACCGCGAGAACCTGGCGCGCGCGGCCTCGATGCTGCCCGGCTTCGCCGACGGCGCGCATCCCATGGAACTCGACGGGCTGGCCGGCTTCCGCGCCACGGTCCCCGACCGCCTGCCCATCTTCGGCGCGACGCAACTGCCCGGCGTGTGGACCGCCACCGGCCTGGGCTCGCGCGGCCTGCTCTGGGCGCCGCTGGGCGCCGAACTCATCGCCTCCCGCCTCGAAGGCGAGCCCTCGCCCCTCCCCCGCGACCTCGCCGGCGCCCTCTCCCCCAAGCGCTTCCTCTCGTAATCAGATTAGGAAATCTAATCTGATTACTTGCGGGGGAGGACGCGGGCGCCGTCGGAGAGCTCGTTGCCGGGGTAGAGGACGACTTCCTCCTTCTCGGAGAGGCCGGCGACGATCTCGGCGTTGCGCGCGCCGCGCAGGCCCAGCTCGACGGCGCGCGAGGCGAGGCGGCCGCCGTCGACGACGAACACCGTCCACTTGCCGTCGCGCTGGAAGAGCGCCCCCACGGGCACGCGAAGCGCATCGGCCTTTTCCGCCACGACGATGCGCGCGTCCACCCGGTAGGCGTCGCCGATCCCGGGCGGCACGGTCTTGAAGTCGCCGATCACGTTGACGCGCTGCTCCTCGACGCCGAGGGCCGAGATCTTCTTGAAGGCCGCCGGCTCCACCAGGCGCACCGCCGCCTCGACTTCCGGCCCGCCCCAGCCGGTGATCAGCATCCGCATCCCGGGCCGCACSCGRACGGCATCGTTCGAGAGCACGTCGATCACGATCTCGAGCGCCTTGGGGTCGCCCACCGTCACGAGCACCGTGCCGGGCTGCAGCACGCGCTCGCTCTTCTCGACGATGCGAAGGACGCTTCCGTTCACGGGTGACGTCACGCGCACGGTCGGCGCCTTCGCGCGCACCGCCGTGAGMGCGGCYCGCGCCGCCTCCACGTCCGCCGCMGCMGCCACCGCCCGCGCCCGGGCCGCCTTCAGGTCCGCGGCCTTCGTCTGCACCGCCACSACCGCCTGCTCGAGCGCCTGGTCCGCCATGAACTTCTTCGCGACGAGGTCGGCCGCSCGMACSCGATCGCGCTCGGCCTGCGCCGCGTCCGCCTCCGCCTTGCGCACGCGCTCGTCCGCCTCGAGTTTCAGCGCCTTGGCCGACTCGAGCTTGGCCTCCAGCAGGTCGCGGTCCGTCTCGGAAAGGGGCACCGGCGCGATCTCGGCCACCACCTGCCCGGCCTTGAC
>PQAI01000002.1 GCA_003105245.1 Betaproteobacteria bacterium
GGTGGCGCCGCCCGCGCCGCGTCCTGTGCTGGCCACCGCGGCGCCTGTCACCGCCGCTGCCGCCGATCCCAACGCCTTCAACCGCCTGCTCGCCGCGCCCGGCAAGCGCAACGCTCCTCCGGCGGAGGATGGCATCCACGATCCCGCCAATGCCGGGACGCACGCCCTGCAACCCCCGCTCGCCGCGCTCGGCGGCATGCCGCCTCTCGGCGCAGGCAACCGGGTGAACTGGGTGGCCTCGCTCGACGGCGGCAGGATCCGCCCGCGCTGGGACCGCGACGACCCCGCCGCCAGCGCGATGGTGATGGACCTCAACATCGTGCGCGAGGTGAAGGGCTCGATGCCCGACGTGGTGTATCCGCACAAGCAGCACACGGAGTGGCTCGACTGCTCCAACTGCCACCCGCAGATCTTCATCCCGCAGAAGGGCGCCAACCAGATCAGCATGGCGTCGATCATGCTGGGCCAGAAGTGCGGCGTATGCCACGGAAAGGTCGCCTTTCCCGTCTCCGAGTGCCGACTGTGCCACTCGAAGAAGAAGGACGCCGTGCCGGCCGCCGTGGCGGGGACACGGCAGTGACGAGCGCGCGCGACGTTGCGGCGGGAGTGGCCGCGCTCGCGTGCGCGGCCGCGCTCGCCCAGGGGACCGACGCCCCCGAGCGCCGCGCCGTCGAGCAGAAGGAGGCGCTGGTGCGCCGACTCGTKTTCGATTCCCCGGCCGAGCAGCGAATCGCCGCGAGCGGCAACGAGAAGGCCATCGCCGAGCTCGGMCGCGCCCGCGCCCAGCACGCCCGCGCCAAGGCGCTGGCGGAGGTGGGCGACTACGTCGGGGCGCAGGTGGAGCTCGATGCCGCCATGGGCTCCATCGGCAGGGCACGCAGCCTCGCCCCGGACGCGGCCGCGCGCGCCGCCGGCCTGCGCGCCCGCTACTCGGAGCTGCAGCGCACCGTGGACACGCTTGCGCGCTCCTACGAGGCACACGCGGCGCGGCTGCAGGGCACCGGCGCGGGCATGGCCGCCCAGGCGCGGCTCGCGGCGGCACGCGCGGCCCAGGAGGAGGCGAGGGGACTCGCGGCCACGGAGCACCTGGACGGGGCCGTGAGGACCCTGGAGAAGGCGGAGCGCGAGCTGATGGCCGGCCTCAACGCGACCCTCGGCGCGACCACGATCCACTACGCGAAGTCATTCGCGGACGCCCGCGAGGAGTACGACCACGAGCGCGCGCGCAACCGATCCTACCGCGAGCTGGTGCCGGTGGCGGTGGCGCAGCTCAAGCCCCGCCGCGAGGCGGTGGCCCTCATCGACCGCTACGTCGCGGCCAACGCGCGGTCCGTCGAGTCCGCCGAGGCCCACGCGGCCGCGGGCCGCTTGCCCGAGGCCGCCGACGCCCTGCGCGCGGGCACCAACCAGCTGCAGGCGGCGCTTGCCGCCGCGGGACTCGCGGTTCCCCGCGACATCGGAGCGAACTGAACCATGTGGCGAATCCTCTCCTGCCTCATTCTCGCCGTTGCCCTTCCGGCCGCGGCCCAGGGCATCGACCGCGAACAGCTCGAGCGCCGGCTGGCCTCGGTGGAGACGCTCATCGAGCGCTCGTCGGCCGCGCGGCAGATCGAGGCTAGCGGGGACGCGAAGGCGCGCGCCCACCGGGAGCGGGCGCGGGAGATCCACAAGCGGGCCGTGGCGGCCTTTGCCGCGGGCGACCTGCAAGCCGCCTCCCGGCTGCTGCCGGAGGCGAGCGTGGCGATGTTCGAGGGCGTGCGCCTGGCGGGCGCGGAGGCGGTCATCGCCGACAAGCGGCGCTCCGACTACGAGGCGCGGCTGGAGAGCGTGAAGTCGCTCGCGGCGGCGCAACGCCGCATCGCCGCCGACAAGAAGTCCGCCGACGGCGCCGAGACGGCCAAGGCGATAGACGGGCTCGTCGCCGAGGCGCAGCGCGCCGCGGCGGCGGGCGACATCGAGGGGGCGCGCGCCACGCTCGACCGGGCCTACCTGGTCGCGAAGGCGGCCATCGGCTCGATGCGCGGCGGCGACACCCTCGTGCGCTCGCTCGATTTCGCGACGAAGGAGGAGGAGTACCGCTACGAGCTCGACCGCAACGACACGCACCGGATGCTGCTCGGGCTGCTGGTCACCGATCCGGCGAAGGCCGAGCGCGCGCAGGCCAACGCCGCGCGCGCCGACGAGCTGCGCGGCCGGGCGCAGGCGCGTGCCGGCGCGGGCGCGCACGCGGAAGCGGTGAGCCTGCTCGAGGAATCGACGCGCGAACTGGTGCGCGCCATCCGCGGCGCGGGCATCTACATTCCGGGCTGAGGCAGCCATTGCCGGCGCGCCTTGCCCTCGTTCTCGCCGTCGCGCTCGCGACCGCGGTCGCATGGGCGGGCCCGGACCTGCGCCGCTGGCTGCCCCTCGCGAAGGACGGGCTGCACGATCCCGCGAGTCCCGGCACGCGGCAGCTGCAGGAGCCCCGGGACGCGCTCTCGGTGCTCGCGCCCGACACCGCGGGCAACCAGGTCCGCTGGGTCGAGGCGCTCGACCGCGGCCAGATCATTCCCCGCGCCGCCATCAACGCCGGCACGCCGGTGCGGCTGCGCGAGGACGACATCCTGCTGAACCTCCACGGCGGAACGCCCATCGTGCGCTTCCCGCACCGCGCGCACACGCTCTGGCTCGACTGCTCCAACTGCCACGAGGAGATCTTCGTCTCGCGCGCGGGCGCGAACAAGCTCGACATGAGGAAGATGCTGCAGGGGCAGCAGTGTGGCGTCTGCCACGGGGCGGTCGCCTTTCCGCTCACCGAGTGCTCGCGCTGCCACAGCGTCGCGCGGGCCCGCAGCGGCACCGGGCCGGCCGCCGCCGTCCCCGTGCCCACCGTTTCGCCGGGAGCGCCACGGCCATGAGCGCACGGCGCGGAAACCTCGCGCTCGCGGTCGTGGCGCTGGCCGCGATGCTCGCCCTGCCGGCGGCCGCGGAGTACGGCGACGTCGTGCTCAACAAGCGCTCCGAGGCCGAGGGAGCGCGCCCGGTGGTCTTCCCGCACTGGTTCCACCGCATCCGCTTCCGCTGCAAGGTGTGCCACTCGGAGCTCGGCTTCAAGATGCGCGCGGGCGCCAACACCGTCACGATGCGCGAGATCGCCGATGGCAAGTTCTGCGGCATGTGCCACAACGGGCAGGTCGCATGGGCCGCGGACCGCTGCGACCTGTGCCACTCGGGCAAGCCGGGGCTGCGAAGCGGCATCCAGGGCGGCCACGCCACGCTCGGTCCGGGGGTCTGGTGAACGCGCGCGCCGCTTCCTCGCTCGCCGGCGCCGTCCTCGCGGCAGCGCTCGCCGCCTCCGGCTGCGCCTCGGGACCGCCGCGCCAGCTGCGGCTCGAGGCCGATCCCGCGCGCGCGATGCGCACCTGGCCGCACGCGCCGGAGGTGCCCCGCTTCCGACTCGAGGGCACGCTCCTGGGCGAGCAGAACTACGTCGCGCCCGGGGAAGCCGCGAAGCCCGCGTGGCGCGGCGCCCTGGAGTGGCTCGCCGGACTGGGCGATGACCGCGCACCCATCGACGAGTTGCTCCGCCCGACGGCCGGCACCTCGGAGGGGTGCGGGCGCATCGTGGTGAGCGACCCGGGACGCGGCGCGGTCTTCGCCTTCCCCTCCGAGGGCGGTCCGGAAGTCCTCGAGAACGCCTCGGGATCGCGGCGCTTCGGCGCGCCCGCGGGCATCGCCTGCGGCGCCGACGGCGCGATCCTCGTGGCCGATTCCACGCTCCGACTCGTCGTGGAACTCGACGCGAAGGGCACCGTTCGGCGCACGATCGGCGCGGGCGAGCTCGGGCGCCCGACGGGGCTCGCGCTCGACCGCGAGGGCGGCGAGATCTACGTGGCAGACACCGACACGCACCAGGTCGCGGTCTTCGACCTCGGAGGAAGGCTCGCGCGCCGCATCGGCCGGCGGGGGGAGGGAGAGGGCGAGTTCAACTTCCCCACGCACCTCTGGTTCCGCGCCGGCGAGCTCTACGTGGCCGACACGATGAACGGGCGCGTGCAGGTCTTCGCGCGTGGCGCGTCGATGCCGCGCCTGATAGTCGGCGGGCGGGGGCTCTACGTCGGGCAGCTCGTCCGGCCCAAGGGCGTGGCCACCGATTCCGCGGGCAACATCTACGTCGTGGAGTCGTACTACGACCACCTGCTCGTGTACGACCGGGCGGGCCGCTTCCTGCTGCCCATCGGCGGCCTGGGCCAGGAGGCCGGGCAGTTCTACCTGCCCTCGGGAGTCTGGACCGACGAGCGCGACCGCGTGTACGTCGCCGACATGTTCAACGGCCGCGTGGTGGTGCTCCAGTTCCTGGGGGGAGACGTCCATGGCCAGCCGTGACTGGCGCGGCGCGCTGCTCGCGGCCGTGGCCGCGGCGACGCTCCTCGCGGCCGGCGCCGCGGCGCTGCGCGCGGCCGGCGTCTCCGACGTGCGCAACACGAAG
>PQAI01000003.1 GCA_003105245.1 Betaproteobacteria bacterium
ATGGCGGCGATGTCGTCGTGCACCGCCGCGAGCCGCGTGCAGCGCTCGATGTCCTCCTGGCAGGGACTCGCGTCGAAGAAGCTCACGTTGTCCGCGATCGAACCGGCGAAGAGGGGATCGTCCTGCATGACGGTGCCCACGAGTCGCCGGTAGGCGTCCACGCCCAGCTTCTGCAGGTCGATGCCGCCCACGAGCACCTGCCCGTCGGTGGGCGCGAGGAGCCCCAGCATGATCTTCACGAGCGTGGTCTTGCCGCCGCCGGAGGGACCGACGATCGCGACCGATTCCCCGGGCCCGATGCGAAACGAGCAGTTCTGCAGGACGAAGGGCTCCGTGTCGGAATAGCGGAAGGAGAGGTTCCGGACCTCGATCGAGGCCTCGTCGACGGCCGGGGCGGGCGACGGCGCCTCCTCCTCGGGCTGCGTGAGCACGATGTCGGCCAGGCGCTCGCCCTGGAGTTGCAGCATTTTCAACTCGATCAGCTTGTCGATGAGCCCGGCCACCCGCGCGGAGAACTGCTCCTTGTAGGCCATGAAGGCGAAGAGCATTCCCACGGAAAACGCGGAGTCGAGCACCAGGAGGGCGCCCACCCACACGACGGCGATGCGCTCGACGCCGAAGACGAGCCCGTTGGCGCTGCGAAAGCCCAGCGAGAGCTTCTGCACCACGAGGTCGCGGTTCACGGCGTCGACGACGAGGTTGAGCCACCGCGAGCGCCGCTCCTCCTGGCGACCGAAGAGCTTGATGGACTGAACGCCGCGCACCGTCTCCAGGAAGTGGCTCTGCTGGCGCGCGGCGTGGACGATGTGCTCCTCGGTGGCGCGGCGAAGGGGCGAGTAGAACGCGGCGCGCGACGCGGCATAGGCGACCACGGCCGCGACGGCCAGCCCCGTGAGCGCGCTGCTGTACACCAGCATCATCGCGAGGGTGGCGAGCGCCATGATCCCGTCGATCAGCGCCTCGACGAAGCTCGAGGTGATCGTGCGCTGGATCGTCGTCACCGCCCCGAAGCGGGACACGACATCGCCCAGGTGGCGGCGCTCGAACCAGGCCACGGGCAGGCGCAGGAGGTGCGAGAAGACGTTGGCCAGCCACTGCAGGTTGAGCGTCGTTCCCAGGTAGAGCACGACCCACGAGCGCAACGCGCCAACGGCCACCTGCACGACGGCGAGCAGGAGAAAGCCCAGCCCCAGCACCGAGAGCAGGTCGCGATCGGCCGCGACCACGGCGCCATCGACGACCCACTGCATGTAGAACGGCGCCAGGAGCGCGAAGGCCTGCAGCACGAGCGCGAGAAGCAGCACCTGCGCGAGGGAGGACGCGAGACCGGAGACGGGACCGGTGAGATCGCGAAGGCGCACGCGGCGTCGCTCGTCGGCCGGGTGGAAGTCGGCCGTGGGCGCGAGCTCGAGGGCGATCCCCGTGAAGTGCTTCGAGACTTCCGCGAGCGGCATGTGGCGCACGCCGAAGGCGGGATCGTGGATCGTGGCCTCGCGCGGCCCGGCGCTGGCGAGCACGACGAAGTGGTTGAGGTCCCAGTGCAGGATGCACGGCGTCCTGAGCCTCGGAAGCTCCTCGAGCTCGAGCCGCAACGCGCGCGGCGCGAGGCTCAGCCGGGAGGCGGCCTGCATCAGGTAGGCGAGCGTGGCCCCCTTGAGCGAGAGCGTGAACCGGCGCCGAAGGCCCGCGAGGTCGGTGCGGTGCCCGTGGTAGCTCGCGACCATGCCGAGGCTCGCGAGTCCGCACTCGGCGGCCTCCGTCTGCAGGAAGACGGGAAGCTTCCGGCGCCCGCCGAAGTCGAGCCCGTCGATCGCGGCCACCTCACGCCCTTCCCGCGAGGCTCAGGACCGGCTCGAAGACCCACTCGATGAGCCGGCGGCGGTCGAGGAGGATGTCGGCCTCGACCTGCATCCCGGCCTGAAGCGGCTCGGCGCGCCCGTAGGCGGCCACCGTCTGGGAGTCGAGCGCGACCTTGATGCGGTAGAGGGACTCGCGCGAGCCGTCGGGGGGAGAAAAGCCCAGCTCGGCCGGCGCGATCGCGGCCCGCGAGACGGAAATCACGCGCGCCCGGTGGCTGCCGAACTTCTGGAAGGGGAAGGCCGGATAGCGCAGCAGCACCTCCTGGCCCGCGCGGATGAACCCGACCGATCGCGAGGGCGCGAAGAGGTGCGCCTGGAGGGGCGAGTCCGCGGGAAGCAGCGTGAGAAGGGTCGTTCCCGGCGCAACCAATTGGCCCGCCTCGACGAGCACGGCGGCCACGGTGCCGGAGGCGGGCGCGCTCACGATCGCGTCGGCCTGGGTCAGGCGTTCGATCCGCTCCTGCTCGAGCGCGGCTACTTGCGCGTCCAGGGCGGAGAGTTGCGCCCGGGCACGAGACTTCGACTCGTCCGACGCGGCCCGCAGCCCGGCGATCTCCCGCTCGAGCGCGAGCCGGGCGCGGGCGGCCGCGTGGGCGCGGGATCGCAGGTCGAGGACTTCATCCTCCTTCTGCTGGCGCTGGGCCGCAGAGGCGAAGCCGCGCCGTTCGAGCTCCTCGATCCGCGCCATCGACCGGCGGGACAGGGCTTCCCGCGACGCGATTGCCCCGGTCTCGCCGTCGAGCTGGGCCAGTTCCGCCTCGAAACCCGCAAGGCGCGCCCGCATCGAGGACTGCTCCCAGTCGGCGGCCGCGCGGATCTCCTCGCGCTGGCGGCGGACGCCGGCCACGCGCC
>PQAI01000004.1 GCA_003105245.1 Betaproteobacteria bacterium
TTCTAGCGGCTCCTCGAGCCCGGTCATTTGAAGGCAGGGCGCGGGGGGAATAAGCTGTAGCCATCATGTCCCTCCCGTTCCTCCCGCGTGTCTGCGCCGTCGCCCTGGCGATGGGCGTTTCCCTGGCGGCGGGCGCGGCCGACCCGGCCGCCGAAATCGTGAGCCTGGACGGCAAGGGCGAGGCGCGCGAGGCGCAGCAGACGTCCTGGAGCCCGGCGAAGATCCGGCAGCGGCTTTTCCCCTCCAATTTCGTCCGCACCCTCGATCTCTCGCGCATGGGGGTGCTGCTCGTCGACGGCACGCAGGTCAGGCTCGCCCCCAACAGCCAGCTTCAGATCAAGGAAACGGCCCGCGGCACGGACGCGAAGACCATCCTGAACCTCAACTCGGGGCGAAGCTGGGTGCAGTCGAAGGTCGCGCCGCGCGGCCTCGTCATGGAAACGCCCTCGGCGGTGGCCGCCATTCGCGGCACGGACTGGGAGATGGCGGTGGACGGCGAAGGGCGCGCCACGCTCTCGGTCCTGAGCGGCGAGGTGGAGTTCTCCAACGCCCTCGGCGCGGTCGTCGTGCAACGCGGCGAACAGGCCCTGGCCGAGAAGGGCAAGGCACCCGTGAAGCTTCGCGTGACCGTCTCGCGCGACCGCGTGCAGTGGGTCTCGTCGGTGCGGGCCGACCCGGAGCGCTACGAGGGCACGCGCGGCCTGGGCATGGCCGAGGCGTACGCGAAGCTCAGGCGTGATGCGGACGCAGGCGCGACGCGCCCCGCCGAGGCCGACCTGCTGCTCGCGGACTTCGAGGCCTATCGCGGCGACCTGCGCGCCGCGCGCGAGGCCATCGCCCGCGGCCAGGCGCGCAATCCGAAGGACGAGCGCTTCGCCGCCGCACTCTCGCGCTACGCGCTGCTGGAGGGCGAGGGCGCGAAGGCGCTCGCCATCGCGCGCGAGGCCGCGGCGCGCGCCCCCGCATCCCTCGACGCCTGGATCGCGCTCTGCGAGGCCGCCCGGATCGAGGGCCTGGCCGACGAGGCGGCCTTGGGCTGCCAGCGCGCGATCGACATCGCCGCGGGCGACGCGCGCGGCTGGCTCGGGCTCGGAACGGTGGAATCCGAGCGCGACAACGTGCGGCGCGCGCGCGTGCTGCTGGGCAAGGCGGTGGCGCTCGAACCGAAGAACGCCCGCGCGCTCTCGGAGGAAGGCACGGCCGCCACGATGGACGGCGACCTCGCGCAGGCCCGCGAGCGCTTTGCCCGCGCGCTGGAGCTGCAGCCGGACGACTACGTCGCCTGGACGGGCCTGGGCATCCTGGAGCTCAGGCTCGGCAACCGCGAGGCGGCCACCGAGGCGCTCCTCAAGGCGACGCTCGTCGAGCCGCGCTACGCGCGGGCCTACGCGTACCTCGCCGCGGCCTACTACCAGGACGGGCGCCGCCAGGCCGCCTCCGACATGCTCTCGCGCGCGATGCAGGTCGATCCCAAGGACCCGCTGCCGCACGTGCTGGCCTCGATCGTGAGCCTCGACGCGATCGATCCGGTCGCGGCCGCCTCCGCCTCCCGCGAGGCGCTCGCGCGCATCCCGTTCCTCAAGTCGCTCGACGCCGTGGCCGACAACCAGAAGGGCGTGGCCAACATGGGCAGCGCCCTCGGATTCATGGGACTGGAGGCCTGGGCGAGGAGCGCCGCGCAGGACTCCTACCTGCCGTTCTGGGGAGGAAGCCACCTCTTCCTCGCCGACCGCTACCCGGGCGAGTTCAACCGCCGCTCGGAGCTCATGCAGGGCTTCATCACCGACTCGCTAGCCTTCGGCGCGTCCAATCGCTTCCAGTCGCTGGTGCCCGCGCCCGGCAGCCACGCGACCGCGGCCCTGCACTATTCGCGAAGCGACGACGTCTCGCTCACCGAGCCGGTGCTAACGGTGAACGGCCTGTCCACCTCTGGCGTCCCCGTCGCCTGGTTCTTCGAGGCCATCGACACCCGCATCGACCCGCGCGACCTGGCCTTCGACGGCACCGCGCGCACCTACACCGCCGCGCTCGGCGCCAAGCCCTCGCACGACCTCTCGTTCTTCCTCTACGCCAACCGGCTTTCGGCGGACGTGGACCTGGGCAAGCCGGGCGAGACGGGGCTCTTCAGCCGCATCGACGGCTACGCGCAGCGCGTGGACGCGGGCGCGCGCTACGCGATCTCGGGCCGGGAGGCGGTCTGGCTCAAGGCCGGGGCGGGCCGCGAGGATTCCGACCTCGCGCAGGTGACGAGCGTCCTCCTGCCCGGCACGGCCCTCACGCGCAACTCCGCGTTCAACACGCGTCCCGAAAGCCGCGACGCCGCCGCGCGCTACACCGGGCGCCTCTCGGGCTCACTGGAAGTCACCTTGGGCGCCGATTACGCGCGGCTCGAGTCCCCGCGAACGCTGGCGCAGGATGCCTCGCTGCACGCGCCGGGATCCACGCCGTCGCAGGAATCGCTCGACCAGGAGGACGTGGACCGCTCGCAGGCGCTGAGCGCCATCGTCCGGATCGGGTCCCCGGCGCTCGTCGCCGAGCTGGGCGCGGCCTGGCGCGACTACCGCAAGGACCGCGACATCCTCGTCACGCTGCCCGCGCAGACGGTGACGCTCGCCGAGGAATACCGCAAGCGCGCGACGCAGCCGCTCGCCGGGATCGTGTGGAAGCCCGCCGCGGGCCACACGGGGCGCGCGGCCTGCCTCAAGTGGACCCGGCCGACTTCGCTCGACACGCTGCAGCCCGTCGCCGTGGCGGGCCTTCCCGCGGAGGACCAGTTCGTCTTCGCGGGGGGCGAGCTGCGCCAGTGCGGCGCGCGCTGGGAGTGGACGGGCCCGCAGGCCTGGTTCGCCACGGCGTCCTACCAGGACGTGCGCGTGGCCAACCTAGTCTCGCCGCTCGACGGCGTGCTCAACACGCGCACCGACGTGACCAACCTCGACCGCCTGCGCAACCGCGTGCTCACGCCGCCCTCGCGGCCCGACGAGCTGGAGGACGTGCCGGTCTTCGGCGAGGCGAAGTTCCGGCGCGGCTCGGTGGCCTACGAGCGCATCGTCGGCAGCGGCCTCGGCCTGCGGCTGCACTACCAGTACGCCGACAGCGAGAACACGGCCTCCGCCTACGCGGGGCGCCACATCCCGTGGCTGCCGCGCCACCACGCCGACCTGGGTGCCACCTGGGCGCCAGGCTGGAACACCTTCGTGACCGTCTCCGGAGCGTGGCGCAGCGAGCGCTACGCGGACGAAGCGAACGTCGCGCTGGTGCGCGCCGGCTGGGACGCGCAGGCGCGAGTCTTCGTGGAGAGCGCCGACAAGCGCTGGTCGGTCGAGGCCTTCGCCTTCAACCTGTTCAAGAAGGACGTGCCGGAAGCCTACGGCGTCTCGGCGAGCTGGCGCTTCTGAGGCCGCGATGCGCGACCTCCTCGCCGCCGCGACCGCGTTCCTGCGCATGCCCGCGGGGGAAAGGGCCGCGCCCGCCTCGATCCGCGCGACCGCCGCCATCGCCGC
>PQAI01000005.1 GCA_003105245.1 Betaproteobacteria bacterium
GGCTCCATCCAGGGCCTCGTGCGCGTGGTGGGCTACCTGGACAGTGCGCGCGGTCGCCTCTAGCGCGAGGACCTTCTCGCTCAAGCCCTGGCGCGCGGTGGAGGCACAGCACCGGGTCGCCACCATGCCGCTCGTCGATTCGCTCGAGGAGCAGCTCGTGCTGGAGAAGCTCCTCGAGGAGTCGAAGCCGCCGCTGCCCAAGGAGGCCGAGGGGCTGCACTGGCTTCTCTTCACGCCCTTCCGCTATCCACCGCCGTCCGGGGGCAGCCGCTTCCGCGGCGAGCACGACGCGGGCGTGTTCTACGCCGCCGATTCGCTCGAGACCGCCTGCGCGGAACTGGGCTACTGGCGCTGGCGGCACTTGCGGGAATCCCCCGCGATGGACCACATCCCGACGCGCGCGCAGACCGTCTTCCAGGTGGCCGTAAGGGCCAGGGGCATCGACCTGCGCACGGAGCCCTTCCTGCGGTCGCGGGCCAAGTGGACGAGCCCCGACGATTACTCCGCGACGCAGAAGCTGGGGCGCGAGGCGCGCAAGGCCGGGTTGGGACTCATCCGCTACGAGTCGGTGCGCGATCCCGGGCATCGCGGCTGCGTGGCCGTGATGACCCCCGCCGCCTTCGCCCGCAAGGAGCCCATCGCCACGCAGACCTGGCACCTCTCCGTCTTCCGCGAGCGGGTCGTGTGGCGCCGCGACGATCCCCTCGCTCCCCTCTCTCTCGAATTCTCCCCTCTCACTTGGGAATGGGGCCGGGGCTGAAGGCCAGAAATCTCCCCTCTCCCTTGGGAGAGGAGCCGGGGGTGAGGGTGCATTTCTCCCCTCTCCCTTGGGAGAGGGGTCGGGGGTGAGGGTCGCCTTAGGGCCTGCCAGGCTCAGGCAATTTGCCCTTGTAGTCGCCGCGAAACGCCAGGACCCAGCCCACGAACGCGGCCGCGGTCAGATCGAATGCCGCGCAGAACCCGGGCCAGGTCGCCGGCACCCCGGCGTTGTCCACGAGGCCGTGGTGGACGAAGTCCATGAGGCCATGCCCCGCGAGCGCCACGACGACGAGCCACGGGTTGCGCTTGAACCCGGCCACGGCGAAACCCGTGAACACGGCCGCGATGGCGATCTCGGACAACAGCGCGCCATCGCTGCCACCCAGCACGGCGAACAGCACGTAGTAGGACGCGACGACGATGACGACGGTGGGGTAGAACGCGCGGTCACGGTGCATCCCCAGCCAGGCGGTGCCGCCGCAGACGAAGAGCGCGAGTGCGGTGCCCACGATGAATTCCATGTCTCGGTTTCCTTTCGGTTTCGGTGGAGGAGGGGGCCGTCGGCCGGGCAGCGCCCGATCTACGGGACCAGGTGACGCAAGTCCTCGGGGACCGGCATCGGCTTCAGGGCACTGACGCGGGCCCTTCCGGTGTTGCCGCGCGGCACCCACAGCCGCGAGAAGAGGACCGAGGCGAGCATTCGCGGCACCTGGCCGGCGACCTCGCGGCAGTCGCGCCGGCGCAACCCCGCCACCAGCATCARCCAGTGRACATGGGYGTGGCGGATCGTCATGCGCTGCGACAGCACGTGCGCCCGCTCGAGGTGGGCGAAGCAGGCKTCGAAGTCGCGGCATTGCAGTGCGCGACGGGCCAACGAGACTTCCCTTTCATACGYWTCCAGCACGATTCCGTCCTCCGGGCCTGCGAAGGCGACATGCCTTCGCTGGAGTGCACTCTCGCAGGCAGGGCCGCCGGACGGCAGCGGGTTGCGACGAGCCGTCGGGTTCCGTCCCTCGACGGTTCCCGGCGGCTACCGTTCGGTCGGCAGGCGGGACCGCTCCGGCACGTGCGAAAGCCGCCCGTCGCATTCGGCTGTCGGGGCGCGGCTGCCCCCCGGATAGTCCGGGGATCGAACCACAACGCAATCCTCGATCCCACGGAGGCAGCAAATGAACCTGTTCGTCCTGGCATTTCTCGGCGGCATCCTTGGCGCCGTCCTCATGGACGTCACCGAGACGGTCGCGGCCCGGGCCGGCATCTCGAGCGGCGTCAACGTCGCCCTGGTCGGCCGCTGGTTCCTCGGGCTGACCCGGGGACGGCTTGCCCATGCCGACATCCGCGACTCCCAGCCCCTGCCGGGAGAGGTGCGCGCAGGCTGGGCATTCCACATCCTCGTGGGCGGCGGCGGGGTGGCGCTCATCTACCCGGCCCTTCTTCAATTCGCAGGCCCCATGCTGGCCGCCCATCACGTGCTTGGCGGGGTGCTCTTCGGCCTGGCCACCTCGGCGCTTCCCTGGTTCATCCTCCTGCCTTCCTTCGGCTGGGGCTGGTTCGGGCAGCGCGGACCGCAAGGCTCGAATGCGTTGCTCGCGAGCCCGCTTTCCCATATCCCCTACGGTTTCGGCGTGGGCGCCGTCATCGCGGCGGGCTCGGCTTTCTAGCGGGCCCCTTGGCGGCCGGCGATCCTGGCCCTAGAGTGGCCCCACTTCCACCCCACCCACCATGTCTCCTTCGACAACCCGCACCGCCGTGCCGTGGTCCGACGCGCTGAGGAGTGCGCTGCCGGTCATCGTCGTCGCGGCCGTCTTCTGGGCCATCGCGGCGACGATCCTGTTCTTCCTGGCGCCCGGGCTCGAGACCTATCCCCGGCTGCTGGTGATCGCCGAGTGCGTGGGCCTCACGATGGTGGCCTGCGTGCTGCTGCTCAGGCGCACGCGCCAGTTCGCGCGGCTGGAACCGAAGACCCGGTGGATCCTCACGGGAGTCATCGCCATCCCGGTGGGCTACCTGGTCGGGCACCACATCGCCTTCGTGCTGCTGGGCGAGCCGACGCGCATCGTCGGGCGCGATTACGTCAGCCTGATCCCGATCGTCTTCACCGTGCTCGTGGGCGGCGTGGGGCTGCACTACTACGCCACGCGCGAGCAGCTCGCCAAGGAGGCCGCCGCCCGCTCGGAGGCGCAGCGCCTGGCGCTCGAATCCCAGCTGCGCCTGCTGCGGGCGCAGCTCGAGCCGCACATGCTCTTCAACACCCTGGCCAACCTGCGCTCGCTGCTGAGGGAGGACGTCGAGCGCGCCGAGGCCATGATCGACCAGCTGATCGTGTACCTGCGCGGCGCGCTGGCGGCCTCGCGGACCGAATCGGTGGCCCTGGCCCGGGAGTTCGCGCAGCTTCGCGCCTACCTGGAAATCATGGCGCTTCGCATGGGGCCGCGCCTCGCGTTCCGGCTGGAACTGCCGGCCTCGCTGGAGGAAACGGCGATCCCGCCCATGATCCTGCAGCCGCTGGTGGAAAACGCGATCAAGCACGGGCTGGAGCCCAAGGTCGGCCCCGGCAGCATCGAGGTGGTCGCGCGCGAGACCGCCGCGGGCATCGAGATCCGCGT
>PQAI01000006.1 GCA_003105245.1 Betaproteobacteria bacterium
GGCCGCCTCGGCTTCCGCGATGGAGAGCGCGGCTTCCGCCTCGGTGTCGCAGTCGTTCTCGAGGAAGGTGAGGGCGGCCGTCGTGTAGACGTTTCCTTCAGGTGCCGAAATGAAGGGCGCCTCCGGGTCCGCCATCAGCTGGCGCGCGCGTGGCAAGGCGTCGGCGGCGCGCCCCAGGTGCACGAGGCAATCGACCATGTTGGCGACGATGCCCACGCGAAGCCGCGGGTGCTTCAGCTCCGCCACCAGGGTCTCGGCCTCCTGCAGCACCGTGAGCGCCTCCTCGTAATCGCCCACGGCCACGAGCTCGCCGCCCAGGTTCGACAGGAGCGTCGCGGTCTGCGGGCGGGCGTTGTGCGTGCGCACCTGGCCCAGCGCCTCGAAGAGGTAGCCGATGGACTGCGGGGCGTCGCCCAGGGCGGCGCAGGAGCCGGCGATGCCGTTGAGCACGTAGAAGCGGTCCAGCGGCGCGAGGCTTCCCGCCTCGTCCTCGAGGATGGCGCGGTACATGTCGTAGGCGCTCTTCGCGTCGCCCTCCATCATGCGCACGCGGGCCAGCCCCGTGCGGGCGAGGGTGGCGCCGCGCTGGTCCTTCAGGGTGGTGAATTCCCTCTCCGCCTCCTTCAGGGACTGCTGCGCCTGGGCGGGACCTTCGTAGCGAAGCTGGAAGTTCCCGATGGTGAGGTGGGCCAGCGCCTTGCAGGCGGCGTCGCCGCACCTTTCCGCCTCGGCCATGGCCTCCCGTGCCCAGGCGAATGAATCGCGCGGGCTGGAGTACTGGGCGTTCCAGGCCTTGTCGACGAGGGCCTGGCAGGCGGTGGGCGGGGGCATGGGGGGATTCTACGCACGGCGGTGCCGGGGCCCAACAGTTGCCGGCAACCCATACCTCCAACCCTCACCCCCGACCCCTCTGCCATTGGCTGGCCCCAACGAGTTGGGGACCCCCGGGGAGAGGGAAGCAAGAGTCTCCCTTCTCCCTCGGGAGAAGGGTCGGGGATGAGGGGAAAGTAGCCCTAGCCTTCGAAGATGCGGGCGACGTCGGCGGGGGTGAACCGGTATTCCTGGTTGCAGATCTCGTCGTGCACCTTCATCACGCCCTGCTCGGCCAGCGCCGCCTCCACCTCCGTGCGGCCCAGGCCCTTCAGCATGGCGACCACCTTTTCCTCGCTGCGGCTGCAGCCGTCCTTCACGGGGTGGGCCTTGAAGAGGCGGATGTCGTCGTGGGGGAAGAAGACAGTGAGCAAGGAAGACACGTCGTCACCCTCACCCCCTGCCCCTCTGCCATTGGTTGGCCCCGGCAAGTTGGGGACCCCGGGGGAGAGGGTAGAAAGGCAATGGGGAGCGTTCCGGGCGGCCTGCTGCTGGACCCGTGCCCAGCCGTTGGGATCCTTCTCGTCGGCCTTGGGGAGCTTCTGCAGGATGAGGGCGCCCACGCTCTCCGGCGTCGCTTGCACCCAGAGGTGGGTGGGCACCTGCTCGCTGCGGTCGAAGTAGCGCTCGAAGCACTCGGCCAGCGTGGCGCCCTCCAGCGGCACGATGGACTGGAAGTGGCGGGCCGTCTGGGTGTTCTCGATCGTCAGGACGAGGCGGCCGGTGGGGAAGAAGTCGTGGATGTTGGGACCCTCACCCCCGCCCGCGGCGAGGGTCTTCTTCTCGTCGATCTTCAGCATCGCCCGCAATGCGAGGTCGTGCGTGCAGTCGGCCACCGCGAGCGACACCGGACCGTGGCCCATCACTTGCAGCACCGCACGTCCGGGATGCTTGAGGCCGGAGCCGATGAGGACGGCGATTGCGGCGAATTCGCCCAGGAGCTGGCGATAGGCTTCCGGGTAGTCGCGGCGGGCGAGGATCGTGCGCCACAGCGGGCCGAGGCGGACGACCTGGCCGCGGATGTCGAGGTTCTCGAGGAGGAACCGGTCGGTGAGATCGGAGGGAGAGGACATGGCGAAATGATAACCGGGTCATACTGGCCGCATGGACCCCGTCGCCCGCCTCATCAAGGCCGTCGATTTCGCCGCCCTCAAGCACCGCCGCCAGCGGCGCAAGGACGCGGAGGCCTCGCCCTACATCAATCACCCGCTGGCTCTCGCGCGGGTGCTCAAGCTCGAGGCGGGCGTGGAGGACGTCGACGTGCTCGCCGCCGCGATCCTGCACGACACGGTGGAGGACACGCAGACCACCGTCGAGGAGCTCGAGCGCGAGTTCGGCAAGGCCGTCGCGGGGATCGTGGCCGAGGTCACCGACGACAAGAGCCTTCCCAAGCCCGAGCGAAAGCGCCTGCAGGTCGAACACGCGCCGCACCTTTCCCCCGGGGCGAAGCTCGTGAAGCTCGCGGACAAGATCTGCAACCTGCGCGACGTGGTGGATTCGCCGCCCGCGCACTGGCCGCTGGAGCGCCGCCGCGCCTACTTCGAGTGGGCCAGGGCGGTGATCGACGGCCTGCGGGGAGTGCACCCGGGGCTGGAGAGGATCTTCGACGAGGCGTACCGGCTGAAGCCCTGACCCCCACCCCAGGCCCGGGGGGGACCGTTCCGTTGAGACAGGTCAATCCGGGGGKTTTTCCCAAGCGTATCTTGGACTTACATCCCCCGCCCCCCCGGGAGGCGACCATGTATGCCCAGCCCCAATCGCTGCTGCCCAATTTCGTTTCCGGCAACGCCGACCGCCTGCTGCACGCGACCATCGGGAAGTTCACCGGCGGCCTGTCGCCGGCCGCGATCTCCGCCGCCTGGATCGACTGGGGCATGCACCTCGCGGCCTCTCCCAGCAAGCAGGCGGAAATCGTCGAGATGGGCGTTCGCCAGTGGGAGCGCCTCGGCCACCTGCTGATGCACGCGCAGGGCGAGACCTGCGAGCACTGCATCGAGCCCCTGCCGCAGGACCCGCGCTTCCG
>PQAI01000007.1 GCA_003105245.1 Betaproteobacteria bacterium
CGACTGGCTGCGCGCGCGGAAGGTCTTCCACGTCTCGCCCTTCTGCGAGGTGGAAGGCTTCTACCGCTTCCGCTTCGCCGGCGACGCCGCGGGCCAGCTCGCGCACATCGACTACCACGACCGGGASGGCAAGCTCCTCGCCACCTGCATCGACGGGCGCGCCGAGGCGATCGGGGCCCGCTCGCTCGCCAGGGCCTTCCTCGGCTACCCSTTCCTCACCGCGGGCGTGATCRCCCGCATCCACTGGCAGGCGCTGCGGCTCTGGCTCAGGCGCGTGCCCTTCTTTTCCAAGCCCGAGCCGCCGCTCCAGGAGACGACCCGGTGAATTCCGCCCAGCACGCCGCGCAGCTTCCCGCCCCCACCTATTCGGCCCGCATCCTCTTCGGGGTGCTCTCGCGCCTGCGCAAGGGCCGCCTCGAGGTCACCACGCCCGAGGGCGTCCGGCGCGTGTTCGCCGGGGCGGGGGACGGCCCATCGGCCGACCTCGAGATCCGCGACTGGAAGGCCGTGGGCCGCATGGTCCGCGCCGCCGACATCGGCGTGGCCGAGTGCTGGCGCGACGGCCTCATCGCGACGCGCGACATGACGGCGCTGCTCGCCCTGTGCGAGGCCAACCAGGCGGCTCTCGAATCCGTCTTCTACGGAAATCCCGTCGTGGCCTTCCTCTACCGGCTGGCGCACCTGCTCCGCCCGAATACCCGCGCGGGCTCCCGGAAGAACATCCACGCCCACTACGACCTCGGCAACGACTTCTACGCGCTGTGGCTGGACCGCACGATGACCTACTCCTCGGCGCTCTTCGGCCCGGGGCTCGACGGCTCGCTGGAGCGGGCGCAGGAGGCCAAGTACGAGCGCCTGCTGGACGCGCTGGGCGTCCAGGCGGGGCACCGCGTGCTCGAGATCGGCTGCGGCTGGGGCGGCTTCGCGGAATACGCCGCGCGAACCCGCGGCTGCCATTGGACCGGCATCACGATCTCGCGGGCGCAGCTCGACTACGCGCGCGAGCGCATCCGCAAGGCCGGGCTCGAGGACCGCGTCGAGCTGCGCTTCCAGGACTACCGCGACCTCGACGGGACCTGGGACCGCATCGTCTCCGTGGAGATGATCGAGGCGGTCGGCGAGCGCTGGTGGCCCGCGTACTTCCGCCAGCTGCGCGAGCGCCTCGTGCCGGGCGGCAAGGCCGCCATCCAGGCGATCACCATCGACGCGGCCGCATTCCCGAAGTACCGGGTCACGAGCGACTTCATCCGCGAGTACGTCTTTCCGGGCGGAATGCTCGCGCCCGTGGAGCGGCTGGCCGCCCTCGCGCGCGGCTCGGGGCTGCGCGTGCACGAGCCCTTCCGCTTCGGRCGGCACTACGCCGAGACGCTTCGCCGCTGGCGCGAGGCCGTCGACGCGAAGGAGCGCGGGATCAAGGCGCTGGGCTTCGACGACCGGTTCCTCGCGATCTGGCGCTTCTACCTGCACTACTGCGAGGTGGGATTCGACGCCGGGCGCATCGACGTGGTGCACCTGGAGATGGAGAGGCCGGCGTGAGGCGATCGCTCCTCGCGGCCCTCGCCCTCGCCGCGGCGCTCGCGCAGGCGCAGCCCGCGCAGGCCTCCCCGCCGCTGCCGAGGGCGCTCGCCTCGGAGATGCCGATGCTCAGGCCCCTGGGCGAGGGCCGGCTGCGCTGGTTCGGTCTGCACGTCTACGACTCGTCGCTGTGGGTGCCGGGCGAGGCGTGGTCCCTCGACCGCGTCTTCGCCCTCGACATCCGCTACGCGATGAACATCAGGGGACGCGACCTCACGCAGCGAAGCCTCGAGGAGATGCGGCGGCTGGGGTTCACCGATCCGGCGAAGCTCAGGCGCTGGGAGGAGGCGATGGACCGCGTCTTTCCCGACATCCGGCCCGGCGACCGGCTGGTGGGGGTGAGCATCCCGGGGCGCGAGGCGCGCTTCTACAGCCAGGACCGGCTGCTGGGCGCGGTGCCGGACCCGGAGTTCGCGCGCGCCTTCTTCGCCATCTGGCTGGACGAGCGCACGAGCGAGCCGAAGCTGCGCGCGCGGATGCTCCGGCTCGCCGAGTAGGGACCGCCCGTGTCCGCGCGACCCACGAGCCTCGGGCTCGCGGCCTACGGCGCGCTGGGGCTGCCGCTCGCCATGGCGGCGCTGCCCATCTACGTGCACGTGCCGAAGTTCTACGCCGACACGCTGGGCCTGTCGCTCGCGGGCGTGGGCGCGATCCTGCTCGCGGCCCGGATCGTGGATGCGGTGCAGGATCCCTTCTTCGGCTGGTGGAGCGACCGGGCGCGGGCGCGGGGCTCGAGCCGCTGGGCCTTCGTGGCGGCGGGCGCGCCGCTGCTGGCCCTGGGCATGGCCGGGCTCTTCAATCCGCCCGCGGCGGGCTCCGGGGGGCTCTCGTGGTGGCTCGTCGCGAACCTCGTGCTGGTCTACACGGCCTTCAGCCTCGTCACGGTGAGCTACCAGGCCCACGGCGCGGAGATCACCGACGACGTCGCGGGGCGCACGCGGGTGACGGCCTGGCGCGAGGGCTTCGCCCTCGTGGGCGTCTTCCTCGCCGCGGCGCTGCCGGAGGCGCTGCGCCAGTCGCTGGGAGAACGCGAGGGATTCGCGCGTTTCGCGCTCGTCTTCGCGCCGCTCGTGCTGCTGGCGGCCGCGATCACGATCCTCGGCTCGCCGCCCGCCCACCCGCGGCGCCCGCCCGCGGGAACGACCGCGCTGGGGACGTTCACGATTCCCCTGGCCAACGCCGCCTTCCGGCGCCTGCTCGCGATCTTCGTGCTGAACGGCATCGCGGCCTCGATCCCCGCCACCCTCGTGCTCTTCTTCATCGAGGACGTCGTGCGCCGCCCCGACCTCGGCCCCGCCTTCCTCATCGCCTACTTCGCGGCCGGCGCGGCGGGGCTGCCGTTCTGGGTGTGGCTCGCGCGGCGCATCGGCAAGGGACGCTCGTGGCTCGTCGCGATGGGGATGTCCATCGCCGCCTTCGCGTGGGCCTTCCTGCTGGGGCCCGGGGACGTGGCGGCCTACCTCGCCATCTGCGTGCTGTCGGGCATCGGGCTGGGGGCCGACCTCGCGATCCCGCCCTCGCTCCTCGCCGACGTGATCGACGGGGACGAGGCGCGCGGGGCGGGGCGCCACGAGGGCGCCTACTTCGGGCTGTGGAGCCTCGTGACGAAGCTCAACCTCGCGCTCGCGGCCGGCATCGCCCTGCCGCTGCTGCAGGCCTTCGGCTACGCGCCGGGGGCCGAGAGCTCCCCGGAATCCCTGCTCGTCCTCGCGGCGGTGTACGCGCTGCTGCCCTGTGCGCTGAAGCTCGC
>PQAI01000008.1 GCA_003105245.1 Betaproteobacteria bacterium
CGAAGCCCCAGGAAGAGGCAGGCCACCAGCGCGTAGATGTGGTAGAGCGGCAGCGCGCACACGATCACGGGGTTCGCGATGCGAGGCTCGCGTTCGAGCGCGGACGCGAGCCACGCCTGCGGCGCGAGCACCGCGTGGACCACGTTGGCGTGCGTGAGCATCGCGCCCTTGGAAACTCCCGTCGTGCCACCCGTGTATTGCAGGAGCGCCACGTCGCCGGAGGCGATCGCCGGAGGCTCGAATGCAAGTCGCGCTCCCTGCGCGAGCGCGGCGTCGAGGCGAAGCGCCCCCGCGATCTTCCATGGCCGCACCGCCTTCTTCACGCGCCGCACGACGAAGTTGGCCACGGGCCCTTTCACCGGCCCCAGCCAGTCGCCCACGGCCGCCACCAGCACGCGAAGCGGCGGCAGCTCCGCCATCGCCTCGGCGAGCGTGGCGGCGAAGTTCTCGAGGACGACGATGGCCGACACCTGCGCGTCGGCGAGCTGCGAGCGCAGCTCGCGCGCGGTGAAGAGCGGGTTCACGTTCACCACCGTGGCGCCCGCGCGCAGGATGCCGAAGACGGCGGCGGCGTACTGCGGGACGTTGGGCATCATGATCGCCACCCGCGCGCCCGGCCCGATCCCCTGCCCAGCCAGCCAGGCCGCGAAGTGGCGCCCGGTGCGGTCGACGCGCCCGTAGGTGTAGCGACGGCCGAGGAACACCGCCTGGTCGGCGCCTCCATGGCGAGCCACGGCCTCGTCGATCAGGTGCACGAGCGTCGGCGTGGCCGAGATGTCGATCTCCGCCGGCACCCCCGGGGGATAGTGCTCGAGCCAGGGGCGCGTCATGCGGGCATGCCGGAGTTCATGGRTCGGCGAGGGCCAGTCGGATTTCCGCGATAATAGGGTCTCCGCAGGAAAAGGGAACCGTTCCCGTCCCGGCACGCCATGAACATCGCCGACATTCGCAAGGACTACGCGCTCGAGCGACTGGACGAATCCGACGTCGACGCCGATCCCTTCAGGCAGTTCCACGCCTGGCTCAAGGAGGCGCTCGCGGCCGAGGTTCCCGAGCCCACCGCGATGACGCTCGCCACGGTGAGCGCCGCCGGGAGCCCCTCGGCGCGCATCGTGCTCCTCAAGGCCCTCGACGAGCGCGGTTTCGTCTTCTACACCAACTACGCTAGCCGCAAGGGCGAGGAGCTCGCCGCGCGCCCGCGAGCCGCCCTCACCTTCCTCTGGAAGGAGCTGGAGCGCCAGGTGCGCGTGGAGGGCACGGTCGAGAAGGTGAGCGCCGCCGAGAGCGACGAGTACTTCGCGATCCGCCCCCTGGGCTCGCGCATCGGCGCCTGGGCCAGCACGCAGAGCGCTACCATCGAGAGCCGGCAGTGGCTGGAGGCGCGGATGAAGGCCGCCGAGGCGCAGTACGGCGACCACCCGCCGCGCCCGCCGCACTGGGGCGGCTACCGCGTGATCCCCGAGTGGCTGGAGTTCTGGCAGGGGCGGCGCAGCCGCCTGCACGACCGCATCGCGTACACGCGCGCGGCCGGCGGCTGGACGATCTCGAGGCTCTCGCCCTAGCGGTGCGAAGTCCCCCCGGCTGCCACGACCCCGTCACGCTCGAGGCCGAGAGGCTCTCGGCCGAGGCGCTGGAGCGCTCGCTCGACGAGGCGCTCGCGGGCCGCGGGCCGCGCGAACCGCTGTGGATCTTCGCCTACGGTTCTCTCATGTGGAACCCGGGGCTCGCCTTCGTCGCCAAGCGCGTGGGCACGATCTACGGCTACCACCGCGACTTCTGCCTCTGGTCGCGCGTCAACCGCGGGACGCCGGAGCGGCCGGGCCTCGTGCTCACGCTCGAGCGCGGCGGCAGCTGCCGCGGGCTCGCCTTCCGGCTGACGGGATCGACCTCGCGCGACGAGCTTCGCGCGCTCTGGAAGCGCGAAATGTCGCTGGGCTCCTACCGGCCGCGATGGCTCGATTGCCACGCGGGCGGCGACCGCATTCCCGTCCTCGCGTTCATCGTGAACCGCGCCTGCTCGGGCTACGCCGGGCGCCTGCCGATGGAAGCCACCGTGCACGCGATCGCCACGGCGCGCGGCAAGTACGGATCGAGCGCGGAGTACCTCTTCCAGACCCAGGCCACGCTGGAATCGCACGGCATCCTCGACGCGCGCGTCAAGCGCCTGGCCGACCGCGTGCGGGCCTATCTCGCGAAGCCCGGTGCCCTCGCCCGGGCGTGACGTCCGCGCGGCGTCGCTCACCTTAGAGATTGAGCGCCCACACTTCGAGCGCACGACGCCCAAGGTCCCACCCGCTCGCCCATCGACAATCTCGCGCTCGGGCTTGGTCCGCACTTCCATGCGCAGAACGATGCGTTCCAACAGCAGCTCCTGAATCCGCAAGCGGTAGCGATTCACCGCATCGCTCTCAGGGCACGGGTGCGAGAATCGGCCGTAAACATCGCTTCCGGAGTCGCTCCCATCAATCCCTTTTCAGACGTGTTCGACTACGTCCGTCTTTTTGTCCGAAAAATCAGGTCATTCCGCTTCCCTGAAATAGTTATCAATGAACAAAGGGATGCCGAGATCCCCTAGAAGCTTCAGAACAGACGCGGAGAGCGTTGGACCGCCATCAAATCCCGACTGATAGTGACCACACCACCACACCACTTCGTGGGATCTTGCATATTCTTGGATCAGTTCCTTCTTTGGCCAAATCTTCTCAAGTACGAACCGGAGCCCATCCTCCAATGATGTCCATTCGGTAGCCGCTTCCGCGGACGCTGAGTCGCCGTCATAGGACCAGAGCGACTCACGCCAAACCTGGTTCGCGCTCCGTCTCTCTCCAGCGATTCGCACCTGATTCGGGCGAAGGCCCAATCGGCGCGTTACTTCGTCGGGATCTAGTTCTTTTCCGATGATTCTGAGCTGCACAGAGTAGGAATGCATTGAAACCTCCGCCTCATGGCACGGGGATGAGATTTCGTGGAGGGAATAAGCGAGATCCCTCGCTTATGACCCAGTACAAGATCACGAGCGCGCTGATACTTTTGACAGTGTTGTTATCGATCGGATTCTCCGGTGCGGGGGTCGGAGCGGCAGCAGGGGTCGGACATGATTGCGGCTTATTGTTCGAGCACTTCCCGCGAGGTGGAGAACCCGCCGCCTGATACTCGGCAAATGCCTCCGCCATGTCCTTTCGCGAGGAAACGTCTGGATCTCCCTTCTGCTTGTAGCAATTGTGAAACCACCACTGAAAGTCTCTATTGCCAAAACCGAACCATTTGTCGGTCTTGCTAAGGCCGAAGATGTCCGTGAATCTGGTCGGGCTTCCGCCGACGTATGCGTACGAATTAATTCCACCAGCCAAGCCGATTGGATCACTTTGGGAATATCGGCCAACGGCCGGGTCGTAATCGCGATGGAAGTTGTAGTGCGTCCCCGTCTCCTGGTCGAAGTACTGCCCCGGGAATCTCAGATTGAAGGCTTACCGAGAAGGAGGCGTGAGCCAAATTGCCAAGGCAGCAATGGCGAGCATGACCGCAATGAGCCATCCCAGCCTCGACCCCTTTTGCTCTTCGCGATCGAGCAACAGCGGCCATACCAAGAATGCTCTGGCCACTCTTGTTGTCCAACCCGATTCACTGCGACCCCGAAAGGCCATTGAAAGAAGGGCAAGCAGGACGGCAAGTACAAGGCCCAAGAGCAACCACCAATATCCACCTAGAAGGTCCGTCATTTGGGACAGTCCGGGCACGTGCACTTGAGCTCAAAGGTCTTGCAGCGAACATAAATGAGGACGCCGCCGCCGACTCCTGGCCCCACTCCCACGCTTCCACCCGACCCGCTGTATCCCCCTTGGCCGCTCCCAGGGCCAGCACCTCCCCCTCCCTGAGCACCGCTCCATCCCGCGAGATCGTTGGAATCGAATGCGTTGTAAGCAGCTCCCGCGACACTCCAGCTGAGCCCGGCTCCCGCGAATCCACCGCCACCGATGCAAACCTGCTTTGCCGTGCATTTCAGCGCGGAGTTGCTTCGGCAGGTGAAGTTCACACGGCCCATGCTTCCATACGCGCCAAACCCACCGGATAGCTGCCAGTCGCCTCGGTCCTGGTCCCAAGTTCCACCAGCACATGGGCAGAGCCCTAATCGATCACTATTGATGAGCGGATTGCCGTCGGCGTAGCCATAACTTTGGTTCAACCGTCGCCATGGCTGCTGGAAGGGCGTGACTCCTAGAGGATCGCTTTGAATGTATCTGCCGAGCGCAGAGTCGTAGTCTCTGTGGTAGTTGTAGTGCGTCCCGGTCTCCGCATCGAAGAGCTGGCCGGGGAAGCGCAGGTTGAAGGCGAACGCTCCCAGCCCCGCCGGGTTCTCGTTCGCAGGATTCGCCCCGAAGGGATCCGTGTTGGCCCACTCCCAGCGCACCTGCCCTGCCGCATCGGTCACCAGACGCGGGGTGTCGAGGTGATCCGCCCACACGTGGAAGACCTGGTACGTCCCCCCATCGGGCCGGATCGTGGCCACGGGGGTGTTTTGAAGCCACACCACTTCCTGGATCGGACTGCCGGTGCCATCGTATTCCCCCAGCAGCCTGCCTTCGAGATCGAAGGCGTAGTGCGTGCTGACGGTGCCCACGGTCTTCTTCACCCGCTGCCCGAGGGCGTTGACCGCATAGGCGACGCTCCCCAGCGGCGTGGTGGCCCCGGAGAGTCTCCCCCGATCGCTGTACGTGAAGGCGCTTATCCCGTCGGCGGTCTGGTTGCCGGCCGCGTCACTGGTTCGCGCGATGCCGCCCACCGCGGTGAGGCGATTGCTGGTGGTGGCGAGCGTGTAATTGGTGGTGAGGCCGTTCAGCACCCGCGTGAGGCGGTTTCCGACCTTGTCATAGGTGAGGCTTTGGTTGAGCGTGGTGGGGTTCGTGGTGAGGGAGAGCAGCCGATCGATGCGGTCGTAGCCGAACACCTTGTCGAGCACGGTGTTGGCGGGGTCGCTGATCCGCGTGATGTTGCCGGCGTCATCGAACGAAAGATTGTAGAGGGTGGCCCCCAGGGTGTAGGCAGCGATCCGCCCGTCCTGATCGATGGTGCGCGTGTAAGTCATGCCGCCGGAGCCGAAGGTGAAGCCCGTGAGAGTGCCGAAGGGGTGATAGGTGGCGTTTGATGCGACTTGCGTGGTGGTCCCGGAGGTCACACTCGCCCCGGCGATGCGCCCGGCCGCATCGAACGTGTAGTTCACAACCTTGCCGCTGGGGTAGGTGATGGAGGAAAGTCTTCCGGCGGCATCCCAGCCATAGCTCGTGGCGAGGATCACCCCACTCACGTTTCGCGTGTCTGTGAGCACCCTTCCCGCGGCATCGAACGTGTACTGCGTGCTCCCCGTGGCGTCCGCAATCCCGGTGAGCCGCCCCAGTCCATGGGTGCCCTGGTCGTGCGTGTAAGTCACGCTCTCGCCGGCCCAGGTGGAGCTCGTCAGGCGGCTGAGCGCGTCGAACGTGTGGGTCACGGTCTTCCCGCGCGCATCCGTCGATTGCTTGAGGTTTCCCGCCTCGTCGAAGAGCGTGTTCGAGGTGGTCCCGGTGTCGGGGCTAGCCAAGGCGGACTGGTTCCCGAGCCCGTCCACGGTGTAGGTGGTGGCGAGGTTKCGCGGRTCCGTCACCTTGGTGAGCTGGTCRAGGCCGTCGAAYTCCATCTTCACCACCCCGCCGTCGGGGTCGGTCGCCTGCACCAGSCKCCCSAYYGCATCGAARACCTGGGTGGCCAGGGGYCGKGCGAGGCTCGSSGGCGCSGCGATCGTGCGCAGGTTCCCCAYCACGTCGTGCTGGWACGTGGTGGTCTGGCCCGCCGCGCCGATCTCCTTCCACAGGCGGTTCAGGGCGTTGAACTCGCGCTGGCGAAGCTCGCGCAGCACCCCGCCGGGGTCTCGCACCTGCTCCTGCCTGCGGTTTCCGATGGCGTCCAGCACGTAGGTGATGGAATTCCCCAGGTTGTCGGTCACGCTCACGAGCCGCCGGGCGTCGTCGTAGCCGAACCCGGTCCAGCTCCCGTCGGG
>PQAI01000009.1 GCA_003105245.1 Betaproteobacteria bacterium
CGGGTGGTGGTGATCACCGGCGCCGGGCCCGCCTTCTGCGCCGGCCACGACCTCAAGGAGATGCGCGCCCTGCCCTCGCAGGCGGAGGTCGAGGCCCTCTTCGGACGCTGCAGCGCCGTGATGCAGCGCCTGGTTTCGCTGCCGCAGCCGGTGATCGCCGCCGTGAACGGCCTCGCGACGGCGGCCGGCTGCCAGATGGTCGCCCAGTGCGACCTGGCGGTGGCGAGCGCCGACGCGCGCTTCGCCGTCTCCGGGATCAACCTCGGCCTCTTCTGCTCGACGCCCGCGGTGCCCCTCACCCGCAACGTCGGCCGCAAGCGCGCGGCGGAGATGCTGTTCACGGGCGATTTCATCGACGCGGAGACGGCGCTCGACTGGGGCCTCGTGAACCGGGTCGTCCCCCCCGATCGCGTCATGGAGTCCGCGCGCGACCTGGCCAACAAGCTGCTCGCCAAGCCCCGCGACTCGCTCGCGATGGGCAAGGCCCTCTTCTACCGCCAGCTCGAGGCGGGCCTGGCCGCGGCCTACGCCGACGCCTCCCGGACCATCTCCTGCAATTTCGCCACGCCGTCGGCAAAGGAAGGCGTGGCCGCCTTCCTGGAAAAGCGCCCGCCCGACTGGAAGTGACGCCTCGCGGTGTCCGACACCGCGTCAGGCACCGGGCCAGCGGCGGGCGCGCGGCCAGTCGCGCAGCACCTCGCGCGCGGCGTTGTGCCCCGGCACCCCCGTGACGCCCCCGCCGGGGTGCGCGCCGGAACCGCAGAGGTAGAGCCCGCGCAGCGGCAGGCGATAGTTGCCGTGCCCCAGGACGGGGCGCGCGCTGAAGAGCTGGTTCAGCGCGAGCTTGCCGTGGAAGATGTCGCCCCCCAACAGCCCGAACTCGCGCTCCAGGTCCAGCGGCGACAGGATTCGCCGCGCGATCACGCTCGCCCGGAAGTTGGGCGCGTGCCGCGTGACGAGGTCGATCACCGCGTCGGCCGCCCTCTCGCGCTCGTCGTCCCACCGGCGCCCGTCCGGCAGCGCGTAGCGGAAGTGCTGGCAGAAGAGGCTCGCGACGTGGGCGCCGCGCGGCGCCAGGGAATCGTCCACCGTGCTCGGGATCAGCACCTCCACGATGGGCTCGCGCGACCATCCGTCCTCGCGCGCCGAGGAGTGGGCCCGGTCCATGTAGGCGAGCGACGGCGCGAGGATGATCCCCGACGAGTGGTGCGGCGCGGCCGCCTTGCCCGGCAGGCAGGAGAAGTCCGGCAGCTCCGAGAGCGCAACGTTCATGCGGAAGGTGGCGCTCTCGCACTGGTAGTTCGCGAACGCCTCGGGCCAGCCGTCCCCGCCCGCGAGCTTCGCGACGAGCCTCGGGTTGGCGTTCGCCACCACGCAGCGCGCCGCCACCTCGGTGCCGTCGGAGAGGGCGAGGCCGGCCGCCCGCCCGCCGCCCTCGAGGATGCGCTCGACCGCGACACCCGTCCGGATCTCCACGCCACGCGCCCTCGCCTCGTCGGCCAGCGCCTGCGAGATCGCCCCCATGCCGCCCACCGCGTGCCCCCAGGTCCCCTTCTTCCCGTTCACCTCGCCGAAGACGTGGTGCAGCAGGACGTAGGCCGTTCCCGGCGACCACGGGCTCGCGAAGTTGCCCACGACGCTGTCGAACCCGAAGCAGGCCTTGATGGGATCGGACTCGAACCAGCGCTCCAGCCAGTCGGCCGCGGATATCGTGAAGAGGTCCAGCACGTCGCGCTTCGCCTCGACGGGAAGGCGATCGACGCGCCGGGCCGCCTTCCAGGCCCCGGGGAGCTCCGCGATGCCCCCGCCCACGTTCGGCGGAGTCTCGAGGAGCAGGTCGCGCAGGACGTCGGCCACTCGCTCGAGCCGCTCGTGATAGTCGGGAAGCCGCGCGGCGTCGCGCGCCGAGAACTTCTCGATCTCGCGCTGCGTGGCCTCCAGCCCGCCGCCGGCCTTGAGGTAGCCGCCGTCCGCGGTGGGAAGGAAGTTCGAGAAAGGGCGCTCGACGACGCGAAGCCCGCGTTCGGCCAGGCGCAGGTCCGCGATCACCTTCGGATTGAGCAGGCTCACCGTGTAGGCCGCGGCCGAGTTGCGGAATCCCGGGTGGAACTCCTCCGTCACCGCGGCGCCGCCCACCACCTCGCGGCGCTCGAACACGCCGACCTTGAGCCCCGCGGCGGCGAGGTAGCAGGCGCAGGCGAGGCCGTTGTGGCCCGCCCCCACGATGACCGCGTCGAAGTCGCGCGCCTGCGCCAACGACGCGCCCTCAGGCCAGCAGGAAGGAGCGCACCGCGGCCACGAGCGCCGCGTCCATCAGCGCCGGGGCGTGGCCCGTGTCGGGGACGACGATGCCCTCCGTGCCCGGGCGCGCGAGCATCTCGCGGTAGATGTCGGCGGTGAGGAGGTCCGACTGCTCGCCGTGCAGCACCAGCACSGGGCCGCGCACCGCCTGCCAGATCGGCCGCAGGTCGACGTCCGCGTACGGCGCCGCCGCCTTGAAGGGAACCGCGATCCCGGGGTCGTAGCGGAAGCGCCACAGGCCGGCCCCGTCGCGGCGCGCCACGTGGATGGCGAGGTGCCCCCACTGCGCGGGCGTGAGCTTGCCGAAGGGGCTCACCGAGCGCATCGCCGCCTCGAGCGCGTCGAGGGACTCGAAGGCGACGTCGCGCCCCACGTAGGTCGCGATGCGCTCGAGCGCCGCCTTGGGAACGACGCAGCCCACGTCGTTCAGCACCAGCCTGCCCACCGGAGTTCGCGGCTGGGCGGCGAGCATCATGCCGAGGATGCCGCCCATCGAGGTTCCCAGCCAGTCGATGGACTCGGTGCCGGCGGCCGCGAGCATGGCGGCGAGGTCCGGGAGGTACTGCGGGTAGCCGTAGTCGTTCTTGTCGGGAAGCCAGTCGCTTCGCCCGCGCCCGACGATGTCGGGACAGAGCACGCGGTAGTCGTCGGCCAGGCGCTCGGCGAGGTAGTCGAAGTCGCGCCCGCAGCGCGTGAGGCCGTGCACGCACACGAGCACGCGCGGGTTGGCGCGATCGCCCCACTCCACCCAGCGCATGCGGTGGAACCCGCGGCTGCCCAGGCACTTCACCGATCCTTCACGCATGGTGGTCATGGCAGGCGAAAGTCTTTGGAAACGCCGATGAACGCCGATGCCACGCCGATTGCCGCCGATGACTCATTGATATCCTGCGACTGAGGAATGGTCCCCATGACTCGATTCGTCCCTCCGATCACCAGTGCCATATTCCTCTTGTCGGCGGCAATCGGCGTGGCATCGGCGTTCATCGGCGTTCCAGAGATTTGCATCCGCGTCACTCGATGGCGCTGCGGGACTTCGCCCGCTCGCGCAGCAGGAACTTCTGGATCTTGCCCGTCGAGGTCTTGGGCAGCGGCCCGAAGACCACCTTCTTCGGGATCTTGAAGCGCGCCATGCGCGACTTGCAGTACTCGATGATCTCCTCCTCCGTGGTGCTCGCCCCGTCCTTCAGCTCGATGAAGGCGCAGGGCGTCTCGCCCCACTTCGGGTCCGGTTGCGCCACGACCGCCGCGAGCATCACCGCGGGGTGGCCGTAGAGGACGTCCTCCACCTCCTGCGAGGAGATGTTCTCGCCGCCCGAGATGATGACGTCCTTGGAGCGGTCCTTGATCTTCACGTAGCCGTCGGGCTGCATCACCGCGAGGTCGCCGGAGTGGAACCACCCTCCCCGAAACGCTTCCTCGGTCGCCTTCGGGTTCTTGAGGTAGCCCTTCATCGTGATGTTGCCGCGGAACATGATCTCGCCCATCGTCTCGCCGTCCCAGGGCACCGGCTGCAGGGTGAGCGGGTCCAGCACCGTCATGCCCTCCTCCAGGAGGTAGGCCACGCCCTGGCGGCCGTTGCGGCGCACCTGCTCGTCGAGGGGAAGCGACGACCACTCCGGGTGCTTGGCGCACACGGCGGCCGGCCCGTAGGTCTCGGTGAGCCCGTAGACGTGCGTGATGTCGAAGCCGATGCGCCCCATGCCCTCGATGACGGCAGCCGGCGGCGGGGCGGCCGCGACGAGGCAGTGCACCTCGTGGTCGATGCCGCGGCGCCACTCGGCCGGCGCGTTGAGCAGCATCGAGTGCACGATGGGCGCTCCGCAATAGTGGGTGACCTTGTGCTCGGCGATGAGGGAAAGGATGAGCCTCGCGTCGACCTTGCGCAGGCACACGTTGGTGCCGGCCGCCGCCGCCATCGTCCAGTTGAAGCACCAGCCGTTGCAGTGGAACATCGGCAGCGTCCACAGGTAGACGGCGTGCTTGGGCATCGACCAGTCCAGGATGTTGTTGATCGCGTTGAGGTACGCGCCCCGGTAGTGGTAGACCACGCCCTTGGGGTTGCCCGTGGTGCCGGAGGTGTAGTTGAGCGCGATGGCGTCCCACTCGTCGGGCGGGAAGGTCCACTCGAAGCCCTGGTCCCCCTCGGCCAGGAAGGCCTCGTAGTCCTTCTCGCCGAGGAGCTTGCCGCCCTCGTGCATCGGGTCGTCGACGTCGATCACCAGGGGTCTCGACTTCACGAGGGTGAGCGCCTTCTCGATCGTGGCCGAGAACTCGCGGTCGGTGAAGAGAACCTTCGCCTCGCCGTGGTCGAGCATGAAGGCGATGGCTTCCGCGTCCAGGCGCGTGTTCAGCGTGTTGACGACCGCGCCGATCATGGCCGGCCCGAAGTGCAGCTCGACCATCTCCGGGATGTTGGGCAGCATCGCCGCCACGGTGTCGCCGCGCCCGATGCCGCGCCGCTCGAGCGCCGAGGCGAGCCGCCGGCAGCGCGCGTAGACCTCCCTCCAGGTCCGGCGCAGGCCGCCGTGGATCACCGCGACCCGATCGGGATACACGTAGGCCGCCTTCGCGAGGAAGGACACGGGCGTGAGCGGCGTGTAGTTGGCCTCGTTGCGGTCGAGTCCGGACGCGTAGGGCTGGGTCATCTCTCTCTCCTTCTCCGGGAGTGTTCAGGCGATGCGCGTGGGCATGGGGGCGGCGAGCCCCGCCGCCTTCTCCGCGCCGCGCACGGTGTTGGCCACCAGCATGGCGATCGTCATGGGCCCCACGCCCCCCGGAACCGGCGTGATCCGCGAGGCGACCTTCGCCACCGCCGCGTAGTCGACGTCCCCGCAGAGCTTGCCGTCGGGCAGGCGGTTGATGCCCACGTCGATCACCACCGCGCCGGGCTTGACCATGTCGGCGCCGATCATGCGCGCCTTGCCCACGGCCGCGACCAGGAGGTCGGCCTGCCGCGTGACCGCCGGCAGGTCGCGCGTCTTCGAGTGGCACACCGTGACGGTCGCGCCGGCGTTCACGAGCATGAGCGCCATGGGCTTGCCGACGATGGTGGAGCGCCCGACGATCACCGCGTGCATCCCCTCGACCTCGACACCCTCGTGCTCGAGCATCTTCATGACGCCCCAGGGCGTGCACGGGTAGAAGGCGGGATCTCCGACCACCAGCGCGCCCACGTTCTGGTAGTGGAAGCCGTCCACGTCCTTGGCCGGGTCGATGGCCTCGATCACCGCGCGCGCGTCCAGCGGCCTGGGCAGCGGCAGCTGCACGAGGATGCCGTGGACCGTGGGGTCCGCGTTGAGGCTGCGCAGGAAGGCGATGAGGCGCTCCTGCGGCGTGTTGGCGGGAAGCGCGTGCACCCAGGAGTTCAGGCCCGCCTTCTCGCAGGCGAGCGCCTTGTTGCGCACGTAGACCTTGCTGGCGGGGTCGTCGCCGACGATCACGACGGCGAGCCCGGGCACGGTGCCGGCGTCGCGCAGGCGGGCCGCGCGAAGGGCGTTCTCGATGGCGATGTCGGCGGCGATCGCCTTGCCGTCGATGATCCTGGCGTTCATGGGGAGGCCTTCATCCGGAGAAATCGTCGTTCGGTGAGCAGGGCGTCCACCGCGACGTCGTGCGCCTCGCGGGGAACGGCCGGGCGGACCAGCGCCTCGGGCAGCGCCACCACGCGGAAGGTGCGGGTGCCTGCGCCCGAGAGCAGGCGGTCGAAGTAGCCGGCGCCGTATCCCAGGCGCACGCCCTGCTCGTCGCAAGATAGCGCAGGCACGAGGGCGAAGTCGACCTCCGAGAGCGCCACCTTGCGGCAGCGCGCGGGATCGGGCTCCTCGATGCCCCAGACGCCGGGCACGAGGTCGGCGCCGAGGTCGGCCACGGCGTGCAGCACGAGCGAGCGCGGATCGCGCACCACGCGCGGCAGGGCGAGCACCTTGCCGTCGGCGAGCACGCCCTCGGCGAAGGCGCGCGTGTCCCACTCGGTGCCGAAGCTGAGCGTCGAGAGCACCGTGCGCGCCCGGCGGTACTCCGGGAGCGCGCGAAGCCGCGCGGTGATCCCCGTCGAGAACTCCGCGCTTCCGCCCGAGAAGAGCGCGTCGCGGGCCGAGAGGAGCTCGCGTCGCATCGCGACCTTGGCCGGCGGCGGCGCCGCCCCGGCGGAAAAGCGCGAGAGCGCGCGCCGGATGGCGGCGATCTTCACCTCCGTCTCCTCGAACTCCGCCTCCGGCGAGGAGTCGGCCACGATGCCGCCGCCGGCGTAGAAGCGCAGCTCGCCCTCGGCCGCGAGCGTGGTGCGGATCGGGATGTTCATGTCCACGCGTCCCGCGGGCGTGGCGTAGCCGATGGCGCCGCAGTAGACCTCGCGCCGGTGCGGCTCCAGCTCGTCGATGATCTCCATGGCGCGGCGCTTGGGCGCGCCGGTGACGGAGCCGCCCGGAAAGCACGCCTCCATCAGGTCCACCGCGTCGCGCCCGGGCGCGAGCCGCCCGGTCACCGTGCTCACGAGGTGGTGCACGGTGGCGAAGCTCTCCAGCTCGCAGAGGCGCGGCGCCTCGACGCTTCCCGGCTCGCAGACGCGCCCGAAGTCGTTGCGCAGCAGGTCCACGATCATGACGTTCTCGGCGCGGTCCTTGGCGGAGGCCTCGAGCTCGGCGCGCACGCGCGCGTCCTCCGCCGGATCGGCGCGGCGGCGGCGCGTGCCCTTGATCGGCTGCGTCACCGCCTGCCCGGCCTCGACCGTCATCAGCCGCTCCGGCGAGCTCGACAGGACCGAGCCGAAGGGATACTCGAGGAAGGCGCCCATGGGGGCCGGGTTGATGTCGTGCAGGTGGCGGTAGAACTCCCAGGCGTCGCCGCGGAAGGCGAGGCGGAATTCCCGCGTCAGGTTCACCTGGTAGGCGTCGCCGGCCCGGATGTAGTCGATGATCCTCGCCGCGCGCGGCAGGTAGTCCCCGCGCTCGAGGCTCGAGGCGACCTCCCCCTGCACGCGGAAGGGCTCGCGCGCCGGAGGCTCTCCCGTGAGGAGCCTTTCGCGGATCGCTGCCGCCTCCCCTTCAGGAAGCGAGGCGAGGGAGGTGAGCGCCGCCCGCCTCCGCGCGTGGTCGACGACCACCGTCCAGGCGTACAGGCCCACCGCCGCCTCGGGCATGAAGGCCTGCGTGCCCGCCTTGCGTGGCGGAAGCTTCGCCTCGCCGCGCCCCAGCTCGTAGCCGTAGTAGCCGATGGCGCCGCCGGCGATGGGCCAGCCGGCATCGCCGGACGCGGTGCCCTCGAGGAGGGCGCGCAGCCCGCCGAAGGCTCCCGCGGCAGGCGTCGCATCCTGGCCCTCTCGCAGGACCTCGGCGCGGCCGTCCCGGCAGACCAGGCTCGCGACGGGACCCGCCGCCAGGATGTCGTAGCGGCCGCCGGTTCGCGCCCTGTCGCCGCTGTCCAGGAAGACGGCCCATCCGAGCGGCCGCAGTCGCTCGAACCACGCGTGGCGCTCGGCGCAGCCCGTGGAGGCGTCGTAGGGGAGCTCTAGCGTGCGCGCCATCCCGCCATTCTATCCGCCCGCCCCCTCCCCGCGCCCGGTGGTATGCTCCCCGCGTCGATTTTCCATCCACCCCGGGACAGCCATGAAAACCGCCATCGCCCTCGCCGCCGCCCTCGCCGCCACGACCGCCTTCGCCCAGGCCGACATGAAGGCCTTCGCCTCGCGGATCAAGCCCGGCCTCTACGAATACAAGATGGAGATGGACATGGGCGCGATCCCGGGCGCGCCGAAGGGCATGGGCAAGCAGACGATGAGCATCCAGCATTGCCTGACGGAAAAGGACATCCAGGACGGCCAGCTCGGCCGCAAGGACCCCAACAGCAAGGTGGACTGCCAGATGAAGGACATGAAGATGTCCGGCAACACCGCCAGCTACAAGTTCGTCTGCAAGGGCGAGATGCAGATGACCTCCGACAACACCATCACCTTCGTGCCGGACGGCTACCACATGGTCTCGAAGATGCAGATGAACCACGGCGGCCAGGTCATGAACATGACGCACAACAGCCAGGCGAAGTACCTGGGCGCCTGCAAGAAGTGACGCTTCGGGCTCAGGGGCCCCGAACGCGAACCCGGCCCGGCGGCGCGAGCGCCGCCGCGAGCTCCCGCCACCAGCGCTCGTCCCAGAAGCGCGTGGCCTGGCCCGAGGGCGACGGCAGCACGTAGAGCCGCGTCTCCCCCACCCGCTCGGCCTGCCAGCCGTAGGCGACATCGCGGCCCAGGAAGGCCTTCGCGGCGTTCTTGCTCGTGAAGGCCACCACCCCGGGGCGGTACCTCGAGATCTTCGCGCGCAGGGCGCCCGCGTCGAGGGCTCCGTGCGGCAGCTCGTCGTCGTTGCCCGAGTGGGCCTTGCACAGGTCCGTGAGCCCGATGCCCAGCCCGGGGAGMAGCGCGTACTCGGCGGGCTGGAAGCGACGAGGCGTGAAGCCCGCGGCGTGCAGCGCGGGCCAGAAGCGGTTGCCCGGCTTGGCGTAGTAGGCSCGCGCGGCGGCCGAAGCCCGCGACGGCGCGGTGCCGCAGAAGACGAGGCGAAGGCCCGGCGCGAGGACGTCGGGGACGAGGTGCCCCCTCACCCCTTCAGCGCATTCCTGATCTGCTCGAGCGCGCCCGGGTCCTCGATGGTGGTGAGGTCGCCGGGGTCGCGCCCCTCGCACAGGGCCTGGATGGAACGGCGMAGGAGCTTGCCCGAGCGCGTCTTGGGCAGCAGCGTCACGAAGTGCACGCGCGCCGGCCGCGCGATGGCGCCCAGCTCGCGGTCCACGGTGGCCATGACTTCCTTCTCGAAGGCGACGGCGAGTTCCTTCGTGGCCGTCTTGTTGGGATCCTTCGCCACCGCGAAGGCCACCGGGACCTGGCCCTTGAGGGAGTCGGCCACGCCCACCACCGCGACCTCGGCGATGCCGGCGTGCGCCTGCACGGCCTCCTCGATCTCGCGGGTGCCGAGGCGGTGCCCCGCCACGTTGATCACGTCGTCGGTGCGGCCCAGCACGAAGTAGTAGCCGTCCTTGTCGCGCGTGGCCCAGTCGAAGGTCGAGTACACCATCTCGTCCCGGAAGGTGCCGTAATAGGTCTTCACGTAGCGCTCGTCGTCGCCCCAGACCGTGGTCATGGCCCCGGGCGGCAGCGGCGGCACGATGCACAGCACGCCCTTCTCGTCGGGGCCGGATTCCTTGCCCGTGACCTCGTCCTTGAGCTTCACGTTGTAGCCGTACACGGCGAAGGACGGCGAGCCGAACTTGCGCGGCGTGTCCTCCACGCCGAGGCAGGCCGAGAGGATCGGCCAGCCGGTCTCCGTCTGCCAGTAGTTGTCGACGACGGGGCAGCCGAGGTTGTCGGCCACCCAGCGCGCGGTGGGCTCGTCGAGCGGCTCGCCGGCGAGGAACAGGTACTTGAGGCACTTCACGTCGTACTTCGACATGTAGGCCGGGTCCTGCTTCTTGAGCACGCGGATCGCCGTGGGCGAGGTGAACATCGAGGTCACCCGGTAGTCGGCCACGATCTTCCACCAGATGGCCGGATCGGGCCGGATGGGAAGGCCCTCGTACATGATCGTGGTCGAGCCGTTGATGAGCGGCCCGTAGACGATGTAGGAGTGGCCCACGACCCAGCCGATGTCGGAGGTCGAGAAGTAGGCCTCGCCGGGGTTGGAGCAGTAGATGTGCTTCATCGAGGCCGCGAGCGCCACGGCGTAGCCGCCGGTGTCGCGCTGCACGCCCTTGGGCTTGCCCGTGGTGCCGCTGGTGTAGAGGATGTAGGACGGCTCGTTCGACTCGAGCCAGGTCACCGGGACCTTCGCGCCGGCGTGCTTCGCGTGCAGCTCGGCGTAGTCGAGGTCGCGCCCGGCCACGCGGGTCATGGCGGCGTCGAGGCCGCGGTTCACGATCACCACGTGGGCCGGCGGCGCCTTCGACAGCCTGATCGACTCGTCCACGAGGGGCTTGAGCGCGATCGGCTTGCCGCCGCGCGAGCCGGCATCCGAAGTGACCATGACCTTCGGCTGCGCGTCGTCGATGCGGGCGGCGAGGCTCGCCGCGGCGAAGCCGCCGAACACCACCGAGTGGATGGCGCCGATGCGAACCGTGGCGAGCATGGCGAAGACCGCCTCCGGCACCATCGGCATGTAGATGAGCACCCGGTCGCCCTTGCCCACGCCCAGGGACTGCAGGATCGCCGCGAATCGGTTCACCTCGTCGGCGAGCTGGGCGTAGGTCCAGCTCTTCTCCTCGTTCACCTCCGTGGAGATCCACACCAGCGCCTTCTGCGAGCCGCGCGCGGCCAGGTGCCGGTCCACGGCGTTGTGGCAGAGGTTGGTGAGCCCGCCCGCGAACCAGTTGCGGAACGGGGGCTTCGTGACCTCGAGCACCTTGCCGTAGGGCCGGTGCCAGTCGATGAGGCGGGCCTGCTCGCCCCAGAAGCCCTCGGGGTCGCGGATGGAACGGGCGTGGAATTCCTGGTAGGTCGTCATGGYSCTTCTCCTCGGGCRAKCGSKKCSSGCCGCCCWTCYCKSGWGACGGCGCGGTTGTAGCCTAGKTTCCCCGYCSGAAGCKTAGTTGATCCGCCTCAACGAATCAGGTGCGCGSGTCAGGGTATTCCCTAGTCGTGGTCGAGGAACGAGCCGTCAAGGGAAAAAAMTAGGCCGGTCAGGAGTTCACGTCSACCACGAGGCGGCCGCGGACTCTCCCGGCCAGCACGTCCGGCGCGCGCTCGATCGCCTGYGCGAGCGTGATGACCGTGGTGACGGCGTCGAGCTTGCCGCGGTCGAGGTCGGCGGCGAGCCGCCCCCAGGCCTCCTCGCGCTCGGCGCGAGGCGCCATCACGCTGTCGATGCCGATGAGGCGCACGCCGCGCAGGATGAAGGGGGCCACGCTCGCGGGGAAGTCCATCCCCTGGGCGAGCCCGCAGGCGGCCACGACCCCGCGGTACTTCGCCTGGGCGCAGGCGTTGGCGAGCGTCTGGCTGCCCACCGCGTCCACCACGCCCGCCCAGCGCTCCTTCTGCAGGGGCTTGCCCGGCTGCGCGAGCTCCGCGCGGTCGATCACCTCGGCCGCCCCCAGGGCGCGCAGCCAGTCCGCCTCCGCGGCCTTGCCGGTGGAGGCCACTACGCGGTAGCCCCAGCCGGAAAGGATCGAGACGGCGATGCTCCCCACGCCGCCGGTGGCACCGGTGACGAGGATGTCGCCATGCTCCTTGACGACCCCCTGCTTCGCGAGCGCGAGCGCGCAGAGCATCGCGGTGTAGCCGGCCGTGCCGATCGCCATCGCCTGGCGCGCGGAGAGCGCCTCCGGAAGGCTCACCAGCCAGTCGCCCCTGAGMCGGGCCTTCTGCGCGAGGCAGCCCCAGTGCGTCTCGCCCACGCCCCAGCCGTTCAGGATCACGCGATCGCCCGGCTTCCACGCCGGATGCGTGGAGGCTTCCACCACGCCCGCCCCGTCGATGCCCGCCACCATCGGCCACTTGCGCACCACCGGCGAGCGGTTCGTGATCGCGAGCGCGTCCTTGTAGTTCACGGTGGAGTGCTCGACGCGCACCGTGACGTCGCCGTCCGGCAGCGCCGACTCGTCGAGATCGGCCACGCGGGCGTCGAAGCGGTCGGCCTCGCGTGTGAGATGGATGGCCTTGAACATGGCGGCGGTGTCCCCGATGGTTGCCTGCGGACTGCCCCGGGAGAGCCGGGGCCCCTTCCCGATGCTACCTCGCCCGCAGCACCTGCGGATTCTCGGCCGAGGCGTGCTTGCGGGCGAAGTAGTCCCTGGACTGCATCTCGCGAAGCCGGCTCGCCGTGCGCGCGAACTCGTTTCGCACCATGCGCCCCGGCCCCGTGTCCTCCTGCGCCGGCGCGACGAGGTCCTCCGGCTGGACTTCGGCCGACATCACCAGGCGCACGCGCTGGTCGTAGAAGACGTCGACGAGCCAGGTCAGGCGCCGGATCACGTCGGTCTGCGCCGGCTGCAGCTGCGGCACGCCCGAGACGAGCACGGTGTGGTAGCCGCTCGCGATCTCGAGGTAGTCGTTCTGCGAGCGCGGCTGCACGCACAGGGCCTCGAAGTCGACCCAGACCACGCCCTTGGCGCGCTGGCGGAAGGCGAGCGGGCGCGCGCCCACCTCGATGGCGCCGTCGCGCTCGAAGGCCGCCTTGGTGACGGCGTCGAAGAACTGCGCCAGGTGCTGGTCGGCTTCCTCGCCGGGCGGCGAGTACCAGACCCGGAAGCCCTCGAGGATGCGCCGGCGGTGGTCCGTGCCGCCGCCCAGGGGCACCACGTCGAGCTCGCGCTTGAGGGTCGCGATGGCCGGCAGGAACCGCGCGCGCTGCAGGCCGTTCGGGTACAGGCCGTCGGGCTCGTAGTTGGAGGTCATGACGAAGACCACGCCCTTGGCGATGGTGAGCTCCAGGAGCCGGCCGAGGATCATGGCGTCGGCGATGTCGCTCACGTGGAACTCGTCGAAGCAGAGCAGGCGCAGCTCGCGCGCGATTTGCGTGGAGATCTCCTCGAGCGGGTCCTCGGTCCCGGCGAGATCGCGCATGCGCGCGTGGATCTCGCGCATGAACTCGTGGAAGTGCACGCGGCGCTTGCGCCGGTGGCGGCTCACCTTGTAGAAGGCGTCCATCATCAGCGACTTGCCGCGCCCCACCCCGCCCCAGATGTACATGCCGCGCGGCGGCCGGCGCCCGGCGCCGAGGTTGGTCACCAGGCGATTCAACTTCCCGGCGCGGTACTGCCGGTATTCCTCCAGCTCGCCGAAGAGGCGCTCGAGCCGGCCCAGGACCCGCAGCTGCTCGCTGTCGGTCTCGAAGTCGGGTCGCTGCTGGAAGTGCCAGTACCACTCGAGCGGGCCCGAGAACTGGTTCGGGTCCGCGGGCTCGAGATCTTCCTCGTCCAGGCCTTCCGGCAGGTCTTCTTGTCGCATGCGCGAACTAGAGCGGGAACGCCGATGAACGCCGATGCCCCGCCGATTGCCGCCGACAATTCAATGGCTCACGGGCTTGCGGGTCGATTCCAGCCAGTACGACAACTCCCTCCATTTTCCGATCCCACCCGGATTCATCGGCGGCAATCGGCGGGGCATCGGCGTTCATCGGCGTTTCCAAAGCCTTTCGCTTCCGCCAGCCACCTACGAGTTGAGGGAGCGCTTGTCGACGGCGAGCGCGGCCTCGCGCACCACCTCCGAGAGCGTGGGGTGGCCGTGGCAGATGCGCGCGATGTCCTCGCTGGCGCCCTTGAACTCCATCACCGTCACCGCCTCCTGGATGAGGTCGGAGGCGTGGGCGTGGATGATGTGCACGCCCAGCACGCGGTCGGTGGCGGCGTCGGCCACGATCTTCACGAAGCCCTGCGACTGCCCGGTGCCGAGCGCCCGCCCGTTGATCGCGAAGGGGAACTGCCCGGTGCGCACCGCGATGCCGTCGGCCTTCGCCTTCTGCTCCGTCATGCCCACCCAGGCCACCTCCGGCGAGGTGTAGATGATCCAGGGGATGCAGTCGTAGTCGATGTGCGGCTTCTGGCCGGCGATGAGCTCGGCCACCATCACCCCTTCGTCCTCGGCCTTGTGCGCGAGCATCGGACCGCGAACGACGTCGCCGATGGCCCACACGTTGGGCAGGTTGGTGCGGCACTGGCCGTCCACCTCGACGAAGCCGCGCTCGTCCACCTTCAGGCCCACGTTCACCGCGCCCAGTCCGTCCGTGTTGGGGATGCGCCCGACGCTCACCACCAGCTTGTCGCACTCGAGCTTCTGCGCGAGCCCCTTGTCGTCGGTGTACTCGACGAGGACCGCGTTCTTGCGCATCGACACCTTCTCGATCTTCACGCCCAGGCGGATGTTGAGGCCCTGGCCCTTCGTGAAGACCTTCCACGCCTCCTTCTGCACCGCCTCGTCGCAGGCGCCGAGGAAGGCCGGCAGCGCCTCCAGCACCGTGACCTCCGAGCCCAGCCTGCGCCACACGCTGCCAAGCTCCAGCCCGATGACGCCGGCGCCGATGACGCCCAGGCGCTTGGGCGGCGAGGCGAAGGCGAGCGCGCCCTCGTTGTCGCAGACGGTCACGTTGTCCACCGTCACGTTGGGCAGGTGGCGGGCCTTGGAGCCGGTGGCCACGATGACGTGCCTCGCCTGCACCGTCTCCCGCTTCTCGCCGTTGGCCACCTCGATCGTGTAGGCGTCGCCGCCGGAGACGAGCTTCCCGAAGCCCTGCAGCCAGGTGATCTTGTTCTTCTTGAAGAGGAACTCGATGCCCTTGGTCATCTTGGAGACGATCGCCTCCTTGCGCGCCTGCATGCGGCCCACGTCCACCTTGGCGCCCGAGACGGTGATGCCGTGCTCGTCGAGGTGGTGGTTCACCTTCTCGAACTCCTCCGAGGAGGCGAGCAGCGCCTTCGAGGGGATGCAGCCCACGTTGAGGCAGGTGCCGCCCAGGGCGAGCTCGCCCTTCGCGTTCTTCCAGCCCTCGATGCAGGCGGTCTTCAGTCCCAGCTGGGCGGCGCGCACCGCGGCGATGTAGCCGCCGGGGCCGGCGCCGATCACGACGASGTCATAGGTTTGCGACATGGKSGWTCCGATCGAGTGAATTGGGCAGTCGAGAGTGATGCGGGCCAAAGACTAGGACACGGATGAACACGGATGAACACKGATATTTCCTTSRGCTRGAARCGCCSTGCCARYRWGGRCGRCGYCGYCCWYRYTGGCASGGCGYTTCYAGCYSAAGRATMAYATCCGTGTTCATCCGTGTTCATCCGTGTCCTAGTCTTTGGCCCGCATCACTCKCCCCCGACCCGCCTACCGCARCCAGAASCGGGCRATGTGGACCCCCARYCCCGCGCARAGKCCYGCGGCGAGGGGATGCACGTTCYTGAGGAACATCGGCGGGTGCTTGGCGAGCTGCAGCACCCAGAAGGTCGCCGCCACCGCGAGCCCCACGGCGAGCGACACCGAGAAGTGCCGAGGCAGGTACAGGCCCAGCGACTGCTGGAAGAGGACGGCCAGGAACCCTACCAGGAGGGATCCCAGGACGAAGAAGAAGGCCCGGCGCAGGACGATCGCGGGCTTCCACTTGCGGCGGCGCGCCAAGCGGGGCGCCTCCTAGACGTCCAGCAGGAGCCGGGCGGGGTCCTCGAGGGCGTCCTTCATGGCCACGAGGGACAGCACCGCCTCGCGGCCGTCGATGATCCGGTGGTCGTAGGAGAGCGCCAGGTAGTTCATCGGCCGCACGACCACCTGCCCGTTCTCGACGACGGCGCGGTCCTTCGTGGCGTGGATGCCGAGGATCGCGCTCTGCGGCGGGTTGATGATCGGCGTGGAGAGCATCGAGCCGAAGACCCCGCCGTTCGAGATGGAGAAGGTGCCGCCGGTGAGCTCCTCGAGGGTGAGCTTGCCCTCCTTCGCGCGCTTGCCGAAGTCCGCGATGGCCTTCTCGATGTCGGCGATGGACATGAGGTCGGCGTTGCGCAGGATGGGCACCACGAGGCCGCGCTCGCTGCCGACCGCGATGCCGATGTCGTAGTAGCCGTGGTAGACGATGTCGTTGCCGTCGATCGAGGCGTTGACCACCGGGAACTTGCGCAGCGCCGCCACCGCCGCCTTCACGAAGAAGGACATGAAGCCCAGCTTCACGCCGTGCTCCTTCTCGAAGCGGTCCTTGTAGCGGGCGCGCAGCTCCATCACCGGGGCCATGTTGACCTCGTTGAAGGTCGTGAGGATGGCCGCCGTGGACTGCGACTGCACCAGGCGCTCGGCCACGCGCGCGCGCAGGCGCGACATCGGCACGCGCTGCTCGGGGCGGGAGCCCGAGGGGATGCTCGCGGGCGCGGCCGCGGGAGCGGGTTTCGCCGCGACTGCGGGTGCGGGTGCGGCCGGAGCCTGGGAGGCCGGCGCGGCCAGCACGTCCGACTTGGTCACGCGGCCGTCGCGGCCGGTGCCGGCGATCGCGGCCACGTCGACGCCCTTCTCCGCCGCGAGTTTGGCGGCCGAGGGCGATGCCGCCTTGCCGGCGGCTGGTGCGGCCGGGGCGGGCGCCTTGGCGGCGAGCGCCGGATCCACGGCCGGGGCCACGGTGGCGGCGGCACCGGCGGTGTCGATCACCGCGATCACGTCGCCGGAGGCGACGGTCTCGCCGTCGGCCTTCACGATCCGCGCGATCACGCCGTCGGCCGGCGCGGGGGTCTCGAGGACCACCTTGTCCGTCTCGATGTCGATCAGGTTCTCGTCGCGCCGGACCGCCTCGCCGACCTTCTTGTGCCAGGTGACGAGCGTGGCCTCCGAGACGCTCTCGGAGAGTTGCGGGACCTTCACTTCCACTTGCATGTCGAATCCTTCCCGTGATCGAACCGCCGGGCCGCTCTAGTCCGCGGCCTTCTTGGTGGCGGCGCCCAGCGTGAGCGCCGTGTCGATGATTTCCTTCTGCTGCTGGTTGTGGAGCGCGAGGTAGCCCACGGCGGGCGAGGCCGACGACCGGCGCAGCGCCGAGTCGAGGACCTGGTCGGGCCGCAGGTGCTCGAGCAGGTAGTGCTGGATGCGGTGCCAGGCGCCCTGGTTGGCCGGCTCCTCCTGCGCCCACACCACGCTCTTCGCGTTGGGGTAGAGCGCGATCTGCTCGGCGAACTCCTGGTGCGGGAACGGGTAGAGCTGCTCGATCCGCACCAGGGCGACGTCCTCGACCGCGCGCTTGTCGCGCTCGGCGGCGATGTCGAAGTACACCTTGCCGGAGCAGAACACGACGCGCTTCACCTTCTTCGGCGCGGGCCCGGCCGGGTCGCCGATCACGCACTGGAAGCCGCCGCTCGCCAGGTCCTGCAGGGGCGAGGTCGACTCCTTGCGCCGCAGCAGGCTCTTGGGGGTCATCACGATGAGGGGCTTGCGCATCGGGCGCTTCACCTGCCGGCGCAGCATGTGGAAGAACTGGGCCGGCGTGGAAGGCACGCAGACCTGGATGTTGTGCTCCGCGCACAGCTGCAGGTAGCGCTCGAGGCGCGCGGAGGAGTGCTCCGGGCCCTGCCCCTCGTAGCCGTGCGGCAGCAGCATGGTGAGGCCGCACAGGCGCCCCCACTTGGCCTCGCCCGAGGCGATGAACTGGTCGATCACCACCTGCGCGCCGTTGGCGAAGTCGCCGAACTGCGCCTCCCAGAGCACCAGCTCGAAGGGGTTGGCGGTGGCGTAACCGTACTCGAAGCCCAGCACCGCCTCCTCCGAGAGGAGCGAGTCGATCACGAGGAAGCTGCCCTGCCCCTCGCGGACGTGCTGGAGCGGGAGGTAGGTGCCCTGGTCGTACTTCTCGCGGTTCTGGTCGTGCAGCACCGCGTGGCGGTGCGCGAACGTGCCGCGGCCGCTGTCCTGGCCCGACAGGCGCACCGGGGTGCCCTCGTCCACGAGGGAGGCGTAGGCGAGGTTCTCCGCCATGCCCCAGTCGAGCGCCGCCTTGCCCTCGCCCATCTCGCGCCGGCCGGCGAGCATGCGCTCGACCGTCGGGTGCAGCTTGAAGTTGGACGGGATGTCGGTGAGGCGCTTCGCGTAGGCCTTGAGCTTGTCGAGGGGCACGGCCGTGTCGGCCGGGCGGCGCCACTCCACGTTCATGTAGGGCGCCCAGTCCACGGCGAGCGAGTGCTTGAGCCCGTAGAGGATCTTGGGGTTGGTGGGCTTGCCCTCGTCGAGCTTGGCGCGGAAGCTGGTCACCAGCTCGTCGGCGAAGCCCGGGGCGATGAGGCCCTCCTTCTCCAGCCGGTCGGCGTAGAGCTTGCGCGTGCCCGGGTGCTGGGCGATGCGCTTGTACATGAGGGGCTGGGTGACGAAGGGCTCGTCCTGCTCGTTGTGGCCCAGGCGCCGGAAGCACACCATGTCGATCACCACGTCCTTCTTGAACGTGGAGCGGTAGTCGAGCGCGATCTTGGCCACCATCGCCACCGCCTCGACGTCGTCGCCGTTCACGTGGAAGACGGGCGCCTCGACCATCTTGGCGATGCCCGTGCAGTAGAGCGAGGAGCGGCTGTCGCGCGTGTCGGAGGTCGTGAAGCCGATCTGGTTGTTCACGATGACGTGCACGGTGCCGCCGGTGCGGTAGCCGCGCGTCTGCGAGAGCGCCAGCGTCTCCATCACCACGCCCTGCCCCGCGAAGGCGGCGTCGCCGTGGATGAGCAGCGGCAGCACGCTCTCGCCCTTGAAGTCGCCGCGGCGGTGCTGGCGCGCGCGCACCGAGCCCTCCACCACCGGGTTGACGATCTCCAGGTGCGAGGGGTTGAAGGCGAGCGTGAGGTGCACCGTGCCGCCGGGGGTCTGGATGTCGGACGAGAAGCCCTGGTGGTACTTCACGTCCCCGGAGGCGAGCTCGGCGGCCTTCTTGCCCTCGAACTCGGAGAAGAGGTCGGCCGGGATCTTGCCGAGGTTGTTCACCAGCACGTTCAGGCGCCCGCGGTGCGCCATGCCGATCACCACCTCCTTGGCCCCCTGCGCGCCGGCCTCCTCGATGAGGATGTCGAGCATCGGCACCAGGCTCTCGCCGCCCTCGCCGGAGAAGCGCTTCTGGCCGACGTAGCGCGTGTGCAGGTAGCGCTCGAGGGTCTCGGAGGCGGTGAGGCGCTCGAGGAGGAAGCGCTTCTGGCGCTCGTTGAGGCTCGGGGTGGACAGCGTCCCCTCGAAGCGCTCGCGCAGCCACCGCTTCTCCTCCATCGAGGAGAGGTACATGTACTCCATCCCGATGGTGTCGCAGTAGGTCTTGCGCACGATCGCGACGATCTCGCGCAGGGTCTTCCTCAGGCGCTTGTTGCCGAAGGAGCCCATCGAGAAGACCGTGTCGAGGTCCGCCTCGCCCAGCCCGTAGGTCTCGAGCTCGAGCTCCGGCACGGAGACGTGGTCCATGCGCYTGAGCGGGTCGAGGTTCGAGTAGTGCGAGCCCGTGGTGCGGTGGGCGCGGATGAACATCAGGACCTTCATCTGCTTCTCGTCGTCCGCGGCCACCGAGGTGGGCGCGGCGAGCGGCCCSCGCCGGGCCGCGGCCGCGAAGGCCTCGATCACCGGCGTGTGGGCCACGTCCTTGCCGCCGCCCGAGGCCTGCCACGCGTCGAACTGCGCGCGCCACTCCGGGGCCACGGAGGCGGGATCCCGGAGGTAGCGCTCGTAGAGCTCCTCCACGAACGGCGCGTTGGCGCCGAAGAGCGCGGAGGTGGCTTCGAACTGCTTCATGACGCTGGACATGGAGGCCTCGTGTGGCGGTTCGGCTCGTCAGCCGCGCTTGGCGAGCGGCACGACGTCGCGCTTGACCGCGCCGTTGTAGAGCTGGCGCGGGCGGCCGATCTTGAGCTCGGGGTCCGAGATCATCTCGTTCCACTGCGCGATCCAGCCCACCGTGCGGGCGAGCGAGAAGATGCAGGTGAACATCGACACCGGGATCCCCAGCGCGCGCTGCACGATGCCGGAGTAGAAGTCGACGTTGGGATAGAGCTTGCGGGAGACGAAGTACTCGTCCTCGAGCGCCACCTTCTCGAGCGCCATCGCGAGCTTGAAGAGCGGGTCGTCGTGCAGCCCGAGCTCGTCGAGCACCTCGCGGCAGGTCGCCTGCATGAGCTTGGCGCGCGGGTCGTAGTTCTTGTAGACGCGGTGGCCGAACCCCATGAGCTTCACGCCGGAGTTCTTGTCCTTCACCTTCTTCACGAACTCGCCGAGCTTCTCGACGCCGCCCTCCTTCTGCAGGTCCATGAGCATCTGCAGCGCCGCCTCGTTGGCGCCGCCGTGCGCGGGGCCCCAGAGGCAGGCGATGCCCGAGGCGATGCACGCGAAGGGGTTGGCCCCCGAGGAGCCCGCCAGCCGCACCGTCGAGGTGGAGGCGTTCTGCTCGTGGTCGGCGTGCAGGATGAGGATGCGGTCCAGGGCCCGCACCAGCACCGGGTTCACCTCGTACTCCTCGGCCGGCACGCCGAACATCATGCGCATGAAGTTGGAGGTGTAGTCGAGGTCGTTCTTCGGGAACATGAACGGCTGGCCGACGCTGTACTTGTAGGCCATCGCGACGATGGTCGGCAGCTTCGCGATGAGGCGGAACGCCGAGATCTCGCGGTGCGAGGCGTTGTTGATGTCCAGCGAGTCGTGGTAGAAGGCCGAGAGCGCGCCCACCACGCCCACCATCACCGACATGGGGTGCGAGTCGCGCCGGAAGCCCTGGTAGAGGCGCGCCAGCTGCTCGTGGACCATCGTGTGAACCACGACGGTGCGGTCGAACTCCTTCTTCTGCGCGGCGTTCGGCAGCTCGCCATTGAGGAGCAGGTAGCACACCTCGAGGAAGTCGCAGTGCGTGGCGAGTTGCTCGATCGGGTAGCCGCGGTACATCAGGACCCCCGCGTCGCCGTCGATGTAGGTGATCTTCGAGCTGCAGCTGGCGGTCGACAGGAACCCCGGGTCGTAGGTGAACTTCCCGGTCTTTCCGTACAGGGCCCGGATGTCGATCACGTCCGGTCCGACCGTGCCGCCGTAGACCGGCAGTTCCAGCGTCTTGCCGTCGTCGTAGGTCAGCGTCGCCTTGCCTTTCGCGTCCATGCGTGTCTCCCAGTGACCGCCTCAGGCGGCCTTCAGTCGTTGCAAAAGCGGCTGCAGGGCCGGGTCGGGGCAGTCGCGCCGCCCCATCACGAGGTCCAGAAGATCGTTGTCCGGCATCGCGAGAAGTTTCGCGAGGCCTCCTGCATCCGAATCGTCCAGCTCTTCCCCGCATTCCGCCCAGAACCGCCCGAGCACGATGTCGAGCTCGAGCAGCCCGCGGCGGCTGCGCCACCTGAGCCGTTGCATCTCTCGCGAGCGCACGGCTTCGCATTCCTTCATACGGCCCGCCGGACCATCAGCTCCTTGATCCTGCCGATGGCGAGCGTCGGGTTGAGCCCCTTCGGGCACACGTCCACGCAGTTCATGATCGTGTGGCAGCGGAAGAGGCGGTAGGGGTCCTCGAGGTCGTCGAGGCGCTCGTTCACCGCCTGGTCGCGGCTGTCGGCGATGAAGCGGTA
>PQAI01000010.1 GCA_003105245.1 Betaproteobacteria bacterium
GGCGTCCACGCCAACCCCACGTTCGCCGGCGACACGATCGCGGCCCGCTCCGTGGTCACCTCCCGCGACGAGATCCCGGGCCGCGACGACGTGGGGGCGCTGCGCGTGCGCCTCCTCGCCGCCAAGAACGTCCGCCTGGCCGGGCTCGCCACTCCCGCGCCGGGGGCGAAGGACCCGGCCGTGGTCCTCGACCTCGACCTCTCGCTCCTCGTCCCGCGCCGCCGCTAGCGCCTAGAATACGAATCCTCCCCTCCGGAAGAACCTCCCCATGCCCGCCCCCGTCCACCCCAAGGAAGCCCTGTTCGCCGGCGAGAAGCCCTTCCCCGTGATCCCGGCCTGCGAGCACTTCGCCGGATCCGAGAAGCTCATCACCAAGGCCCTCGACCTCCAGGAGCGGCTGGGCGCCGTCTTCGACATCACCTGCGACTGCGAGGACGGGGCCGAGGCCGGCCGCGAGAAGGAGCACGCGGAGATGATCGTGGGTCTCCTGCACTCCCCGGCCAACCGCTTCGCCATGGCCGGCGCGCGCATCCACGACTACACCCACAGGCACTGGAAGAAGGACGTCGACATCCTCGTGGGCGGCGCGGGCGCCGTGATCGCCTACGTGACGATCCCGAAGTGCACCTCCGTGGCCCAGGCCGCCACGATGATCGACCACATCCAGGCGACGGCGAAGAAGAAGAAGCTGAAGCGCATCATCCCGATCCACGTGCTGATCGAGACGCACGGGGCGCTTCACGACGCCTGGGAGATCGCGCAGCTGCCCGGCGTGCAGGTCCTMGACTTCGGCCTGATGGACTTCGTGAGCGGCCACCACGGCGCCATCCACGCCTCCAACATGCGYTCKCCCGGCCAGTTCGAGCACCCGCTGGTCACCCGCGCCAAGGCCGACGTGGTCGCCGCSGCGCTCGCCCACGGCGTGGTGCCCGCGCACAACGTCTCGCTCGACCTCAAGAACGCCTACAACGTCTTYCGCGACGCCTGGCGCGCGAGGAACGACTTCGGCTTCCTGCGCATGTGGAGCATCCACCCCTCCCAGGTGCAGCCCATCGTCGACGCCATGAAGCCCGACCTGAACGAGGTCGCCACCGCGGCGGCCATCCTCCTCGAGGCGCAGGACGCGAACTGGGGCCCCATCCAGTTCGACGGCGAGCTGCACGACCGCGCCACCTACCGCTACTTCTGGGAGCTGCTCCAGAAGGCGCGCATCACGGGCGTCAAGATGCCCGAGGATGCCGCGCAGGCCTTCTTCGACTGAGGGAAGAACGATGACCGCCACGACCCCCGGCGCCCGGTTCCGCGCCGCCCTGAAGGAAGAAAAGCCGCTGCAGGTCCCCGGGGCCATCTGCGCCTACCACGCCCACCTCGCCAAGGCCTCGGGCTTCAAGGCGATCTACCTCTCGGGCGGGGGTGTCGCCGCCGGCTCCCTGGGGCTTCCGGACCTGGGCATCTCCAACCTCGACGACGTGCTCACGGACGTGCGCCGCATCACCGACGTGTGCGACCTGCCGCTGCTCGTGGACGTGGACACCGGGTTCGGGTCCAGCGCCTTCAACGTGGCGCGCACCGTGAAGAACCTCATCAAGGCGGGCGGCGCGGCCCTGCACATCGAGGACCAGGTCGGCGCCAAGCGCTGCGGCCACCGTCCCGGCAAGGAGCTCGTCTCGAAGCAGGAGATGGTCGACCGCGTGAAGAGTGCCGCCGACGCGAAGACCGACGCCGACTTCTTCATCCTGGCGCGCACCGACGCGCTGGCCGTGGAGGGGCTKCAGGCGGCSATCGACCGCGCCTGCGCGTGCGTGGAAGCCGGCGCCGACGGCATCTTTCCCGAGGCCATCACGGACCTCGGGATGTACCGCGAGTTCAAGGCCGCCGTGAAGGTCCCCGTGCTCGCCAACATCACCGAGTTCGGCCAGACRCCGCTCTTCACGGTGCAGGAGCTCGCGAGCGCCAACGTCGATATCGCCCTCTACCCGCTCTCGGCCTTCCGCGCGATGAACAAGGCCGCGCTCGGCGTCTACGAGGCGCTGCGCAAGGAGGGCACGCAGAAATCCGTGGTCGGCGCGATGCAGACCCGCGAGGAGCTGTACCACTACCTGGGGTATCACGAATTCGAGAAGAAGCTCGACGCCCTCTTCGCCAAGGCGAAGTAGAGGGCGCTCCGGCCCCGAACCCCCGTCCCCAACCGCCATCCGAGGATCCGCCATGTCCGAAGCCGCCGCCCCCGCCGCCCCGAAGCCGAAGAAGTCCGTCGCCCTCTCGGGCGTCACCGCGGGCAACACCGCCCTGTGCACCGTCGGCCGGACGGGCAACGATCTCCACTATTGTGGATACGACATCCTGGACCTGGCGGAGAAATGCGAGTTCGAGGAAGTGGCCCACCTGCTCGTGCACGGGAAGCTGCCGACCGCCGCCGAGCTCAAGGCCTACAAGACGAAGCTGCAGCGGCTTCGCGGCCTGCCGGTCGCGGTCCAGGACGTGCTCGAGTGCATCCCCGCCTCCACGCACCCGATGGACGTGCTGCGCACCGGCTGCTCCGCGCTGGGCGCGGTCCTCCCCGAGGGCGAGGACCACAAGCTCGCCCCCTCGCGCGACATCGCCGACCGGCTGATGGCCTCGTTCGGCTCGATGCTCCTCTACTGGTACCACTTCTCGCACTCGGGACGGCGCATCGAGGTCGAGACCGACGACGACTCCATCGGCGGGCACTTCCTGCACCTGCTGCACGGCCGCAAGCCCCCGGAGCTGTGGGTCCGCGCCATGCACACCTCCCTCATTCTCTACGCCGAGCACGAGTTCAACGCCTCCACCTTCACGGCGCGCGTCGTCGCGGGCACCAACTCCGACATGTACTCGGCCATCACCGCCGCCATCGGGGCGCTCAAGGGCCCGAAGCACGGCGGCGCCAACGAGTTCGCCTTCGACACCATCGGCCGCTACGACAACCCGGACGAGGCCGAGGCCGACATCGTGAAGCGCGTGGGCGAGAAGCAGGTGATCATCGGCTTCGGGCACCCCGTGTACACGATCTCCGACCCGCGCAACCAGGTCATCAAGGAGGTCGCGCGGACGCTCTCGAAGGACGCGGGCAACATGAAGCTCTTCGACATCTCCGCGCGCATCGAGGAGGTGATGTGGCGCGAGAAGAAGATGTTCCCGAACCTCGACTGGTTCAGCGCCACGAGCTACCACATGATGGGCGTGCCGACCTCGATGTTCACGCCGATCTTCGTCATCTCGCGAACCTCCGGCTGGTGCGCGCACGTGATCGAGCAGCGCATCGACGGCAAGATCATCCGCCCGAGCGCCAACTACACCGGGCCCGAGGACCTCGCCTTCGTCCCGATCGAGAAGCGCAAGTAAGGCGTTGAAAACGCCGATTGCCGCCGATGCCCCGCCGATTGCCGCAGATAGGTCTTGAGTGGAGCCGTGAGTTCGCGTTCGTCGTCGACTCACGACCGATCGCGGATATCACGAAAGCACAGCCCTTCATCGGCGGCAATCGGCGGGGCATCGGCGTTCATCGGCGTTTCCCGCATTAACCCGACAGGAAAGCAAAACGTGTCCGCACACATCTCCAATGTCCGCCCCAAGCCCGACCAGGTCCTGGTCGACATCGCCGACTACGTCCTCAAGTACAAGGTGAAGAGCGCCGAGGCCTACGAGACCGCCCGCTACTGCCTCATGGACACGCTGGGCTGCGGCTTCGAGGCGCTCGAGTACCCCGCCTGCACCAAGATGCTCGGCCCGATCGTGCCGGGGACCGTCGTCCCCAGCGGCGCCAAGGTGCCGGGCACGCCCTACCAGATGGACCCGGTGAAGGCCGCCTTCGACATCGGCGCCATGATCCGCTGGCTCGACTTCAACGACACCTGGCTCGCCGCCGAGTGGGGCCACCCTTCGGACAACCTGGGCGGCATCCTCGCGACGGCCGACTGGCTCTCGCGCAACGCCGTGGCCGCCGGCAAGAAGCCCCTCACGGTGAAGGACGTCCTCACGGGCATGATCAAGGCCCACGAGATCCAGGGCTGCATCGCGCTCGAGAACAGCTTCAACAAGGTGGGCCTGGACCACGTCGTGCTGGTGAAGGTCGCCTCCACCGCCGTGGTGGCCGAGATGCTGGGCCTCACGCGCGACGAGATCATCAACGCCGTCTCGCTCGCCTGGGTGGACGGCCAGTCGCTTCGCACCTACCGCCACTCGCCCAACACCGGCTCGAGGAAGAGCTGGGCCGCGGGCGACGCCACCAGCCGCGCCGTGCGCCTGGCCCTCATCGCGAAGACCGGCGAGATGGGCTACCCCTCGGTCCTCACCGCGAAGACCTGGGGCTTCTACGACGTCCTCTTCAAGGGCAACCCCTTCAGGTTCCAGCGCAAGTACGGCAGCTACGTGATGGAGAACGTGCTCTTCAAGATCTCCTTCCCGGCCGAGTTCCATTCGCAGACGGCCGTCGAGGCCGCCATGACGCTGCACAAGGAGCTGGGCAGGCTCGGCAAGACCGCGGCCGACATCAAGCGCATCACGATCCGCACGCACGAGGCCTGCATCCGCATCATCGACAAGAAGGGCCCGCTGGACAACCCGGCCGACCGCGACCACTGCATCCAGTACATGGTGGCCGTGCCGCTCCTCTTCGGCCGCCTCACCGCCGCCGACTACGAGGACGAGGTCGCGAAGGACCCGCGCATCGACGCGCTGCGCGATCGCATCGTGTGCGTGGAGGACCCGAAGTTCACGAAGGACTACCACGACCCGGACAAGCGCTCCATCGCCAACGGCCTCACGGTCGAGCTGAACGACGGCAAGAAGCTCAAGGAAGTCGTGGTGGAGTACCCCATAGGCCACAAGCGCCGGCGCAAGGAGGGGATGCCGGTGCTCGTGGAGAAGTTCCGGACGAACCTCGCCCGGAGGTTCCCGGAGAAGCAGCGCAAGGCGATCCTGGACCTGTGCCTGGACGCCAGGCGCCTCGAGGCCACCCCGGTCAACGAGTTCGTCGACCTGATGGCGACCTGAGGAGGGCGGCGCCGCACCCGACCGGGGTCAATGCCCCGGACGGCGCGGCAGTGGTGTAATCCGGCTGCGCCCGCCCGTCGCGGGCGCGACCGGGCCCCGTCGAAGGGGGAGGAGAAACGCGGCGGAAGCGGGCCACGAGCCCCCGACCGCCGCCTGGAGGCGACATGACGAAGACATTCGCGATCATCGCGGCCGCCCTGACGCTGGGCGGCTGCGCCTCGACCTACCACCTCACCCTGATGCCGCGGGACAGCGGGGTGCTGTACTACGGCACGCTGCAGGACGCCGGCGCGCGCGAAGGCGGCATCACCGTCACCATCGAGGACCGCACCTACACCGGCACCTGGGTTGAGGTCGTCTCCGACCGCTCCCAGGGCTACGCCACCGCCGGCGTCGGCGCCGGGCACCGCGGCTGGGCGATGGGCGGCTCCTTCTTCACCGTGGACAACCCGTCTGGCGGCGAGGCGAAGGCGCTGCTGCGCTCGGCCGACGGCGAAGGCCTGCGCTGCGACCTGCGCGGCGGCTACGGCCGCGCCGGCGGCGGCATGTGCTTCGACGACCGCGGCCGCCCCTACGACGTCCAGATCCGCCCGGTGCCCGCCTCCTAGGCGCCTTCCGACAACCCGACCACGAACCCGAACGAGACCACGATGCCCCACAACGCCTTCGACACGCTCAAGACCTTCCAGCCCGCCGCCGGCAAGTCCGGCCAGTTCTACTCGCTGCCGGCGCTCGCGGAGAAATTCCCCAACGTGAAGCGCCTGCCGGTGTCGATCCGCATCGTGCTGGAGTCCGTGCTGCGCAACGTCGACGGGAAGAAGGTCTCCGAGGAGCACGTGCGGCAGCTCGCCAGCTGGGGCGCCAACGCCGCGCGCACCGACGAGATCCCGTTCGTGCTCGCGCGCATCGTGCTGCAGGACTTCACGGGCGTGCCGCTGCTCGCCGACCTCGCGGCCATGCGCGGCGTGGCGGCGAAGATGGGCAAGAACCCCAAGGTGATCGAGCCGCTGGTGCCGGTGGACCTCGTCGTCGACCATTCCGTGCAGATCGATCATTACGGAGGGCCGGACGCCCTCGACCTCAACATGAAGCTCGAGTTCCAGAGGAACCGCGAGCGCTACGAGTTCATGAAGTGGGGCATGCAGGCCTTCGACACCTTCAAGGTCGTGCCCCCGGGCATCGGCATCGTGCACCAGGTGAACCTCGAGTACCTGGCGCGCGGCGTGCACCAGAAGGCGGGCGTGTACTACCCCGACACCCTCGTGGGCACCGACAGCCACACCACCATGATCAACGGCATCGGCGTGGTGGGCTGGGGCGTGGGCGGCATCGAGGCGGAGGCCGGCATGCTCGGCCAGCCGGTCTACTTCCTCACCCCCGACGTGGTGGGCGTGAACCTGACGGGCAAGCTCCGCGAGGGGGTCACCGCGACCGACTTCGCGCTCACCGTCACCGAGATGCTGCGCAAGGCCAAGGTCGTGGGCAAGTTCGTCGAGTTCTTCGGCGAGGGCGCCGGCACGCTCGCCGTCACCGACCGCGCCACCATCGCCAACATGGCGCCGGAATACGGCGCCACCATGGGCTTCTTCCCCGTCGACGCGAAGACCATCGAGTTCTTCCGCAACACCGGTCGCACGGCCGACGAGGTCTCGGCGCTGGAGGCCTACTTCAAGGCGCAGGGTCTCTTCGGCATGCCGAAGAAGGGCGAGCTGGACTACTCCACCGTCCTCGAGCTGGACCTCTCCTCCATCAAGCCCTCGGTGGCGGGGCCGAAGCGCCCGCAGGACCGCATCGACCTGCCGAACCTGAAGGCGAAGTTCACCGAGCTCTTCTCCAGGCCCGTGGCCGAGAACGGCTTCGCCAAGAAGGCGGAGGATCTCGGCAAGCGCGTGAAGACGTCCGACGGGACCGACCTCGGCTCCGGCGACGTGCTCATCGCCGCCATCACCTCGTGCACCAACACCTCGAACCCGAGCGTGCTCATCGCGGCGGGGCTCCTCGCGAAGAAGGCGGTCGAGAAGGGCCTGGCGGTGAAGCCCCACATCAAGACCTCGCTCGCGCCGGGCTCGCGCGTGGTCACGGAGTACCTGAAGGCGGGCGGGCTCCTGCCCTACCTCGAGAAGCTCGGCTTCAGCGTGGCGGCCTACGGCTGCACCACCTGCATCGGCAACGCGGGGCCGCTGGCCGAGCCGGTGGAGAAGTCGGTCGTGGACAACGACCTCGTGTGCGCCGCCGTGCTCTCCGGCAACCGCAACTTCGAGGCCCGCATCCACGCCAACATCCGCGCCAACTTCCTCGCCTCCCCGCCGCTCGTGGTGGCCTTCGCGATCGCCGGCACCGTGCTCAAGGACCTCGAGCGCGACCCCGTGGGCCAGGGCAAGGACGGGCCGGTGTTCCTGAAGGACATCTGGCCGACTTCCGACGAGGTCCAGGCCCTCATGAAGTTCGCCCAGGACCCGGCCACGTTCGGCCGCCTGTACTCGAACCTCGCCAACGCCAACCCGCTGTGGGCCGGCATCAAGAGCGCCACGGGCCAGGTCTACGACTGGCCGAAGTCGACCTACATCGCCGAGCCGCCCTTCTTCCAGGGCTTCGGCATGAGCGCGGGCAAGGCCGCCGACGTGAAGGGCGCGCGCGTGCTGGGCATCTTCGGCGACTCCGTCACCACCGACCACATCTCGCCCGCCGGCTCCATCAAGGACACCTCCCCGGCCGGCAAGTACCTCATCGGCAACGACGTGATGAAGCCGGACTTCAACAGCTACGGCGCGCGCCGCGGCAACCACGAGGTCATGATGCGCGGCACCTTCGCCAACGTGCGCGTGAAGAACCTCATGATCCCGCCGAAGGCCGACGGCACGCGCGTCGAGGGGGGCGTGACGCTCCTGCAGCCCTCCGGCGAGCAGATGCCCATCTACGACGCCGCCATGAAGTACATCGCGGCCGGCACGCCCACGGTGGTCTTCGGGGGCGAGGAGTACGGCACGGGGTCGTCGCGCGACTGGGCGGCCAAGGGCACGCAGCTTTTGGGCGTGAAGGCGGTCGTGGCGAGGAGCTTCGAGCGCATCCACCGCTCCAACCTCGTCGGCATGGGCGTGCTGCCCTGCCAGTTCAAGGGCACGGACTCCGCGGAGTCGCTGGGCCTCAAGGGCGACGAGACGGTCGACGTGGTCGGCCTCGAGGGCGGCATCCGTCCGCAGATGGACGTGACCCTGGTGATCCACCGCAAGGACGGCAGCCGCAAGGAAGTCCCCGTGCTGCTGCGCATCGACACGCCGATCGAGGTCGACTACTACCTGCACGGCGGGATCCTGCCCTTCGTGCTGCGGGAACTGGTGGCCGCCTGACCCCGCCATCGACTTCCTGACCACCCCGCTACCCGCCGGCTGGGCCCTCGCGACGTGGATCGTCGCGGCGGTCCTGCTGGCGCGATCGGCGCGGCGCGCGCCCTGGCGGCTGCTCGCGGAGGATTTCCGGCTTCACGGCTGGCTGGGCTCCGTCTTCGCGATCGCGCTGGCGTGGCTGCTGTCGGCGCGGCTGGCGGGCGGCCTCTCGCTGCACCTGCTCCTGACGCCCCTCGTGGCGCTGATGTTCGGGCGCCACCTCGCCGTCGTGGCCGCCGTGCCGGCGCTCGCGGCCGTGCTCCTGTGGCACGGGGGCGACTGGACCGGCGCGGGGGCGACGTGGCTCCTGGCCGCGTGGCTGCCGGCATCGGTCCTCGACGCGCTCCGGCTCGCGGCCGACCGCTGGGTGCCGCGCAACCCCTTCACCTTCATCTTCCTCGCGGGCTTCTTCTCGCCGGGAGCGGCCTACGTGGCCACGGTGCTCGCGGCCTTCGCGGCGCACCACGCGGCCGGGACGGCCGCCTGGCCGGCCCTGGCCGACGGCTTCCTGCCCTTCGGGCTCCTGCTCGCGTGGGGCGAGGCCTTCCTCTCGGGGCTGCTCACCGCGATCTTCACGGTCTACGAGCCGCGCTGGATGGCGACCTTCGACGACGCCCGCTACCTGAAGCCCCCGCCGCGCCGCGACGGCGGCCCGCGCGCCTAGAAAAGCGAGGACCCCGCCCACCAGGCCACGGCCGCGATGAAGGCGGAGGCCGGGATGGTGAAGATCCACGCCCACACGATGCCGCCGGCCACGCCCCAGCGCACGGCGGACATCTTGCGGGTCGCGCCGACGCCCACGATGGCGCCGGTGATCGTGTGGGTCGTCGACACGGGGATGCCCAGGCCGGTGGCCACGAAGAGCGTGATGGCCCCGCCGGTCTCGGCGCAGAAGCCGCCCACGGGCTTCAGCTTCGTGATGCGCTGGCCCATGGTCTTCACGATGCGCCAGCCCCCGAGGAGCGTGCCCAGCGCGATGGAGACGTAGCAGGAGACGATGACCCACAGGGGAACGGGCTCGCCCTGCCCCGTCACGCCGGCGGCGATGAGAAGAAGCCAGATGATGCCGATGGTCTTCTGCGCGTCGTTGCCGCCGTGGCCGAGGCTGTAGAGGGAGGCCGACACGAGCTGCATGCGCCGGAACCAGCGGTCGATGCGGGCCGGCGTGGTGTGCCTCGCGCCCCAGGACACGAGCACCATCAGCAGCGACCCCAGCAGGAATCCCAGCGCCGGCGAGACGAAGATGAAGAGCACCGTCTTGCCGATGCCCGAGCCGATGAGGGGCGCCACCCCCGCCTTGGCCACCGTCGCGCCGATGAGGCCCCCGATGAGCGCGTGCGAGGAGCTCGACGGAAGCCCCGCCCACCAGGTGATGGCGTTCCAGGCGATGGCGCCGACGAGCGCGCCGAAGATCACGTAGTGGTCGACGATGGCCGGGTCCACGATGCCCTTGCCCACCGTGGAGGCGACCTTCAGGTGGAAGACGAAGATCGCCACGAAGTTGAACACCGCGGCGAAGGCCACGGCGTGGTGGGGCTTGAGCACGCCGGTCGACACCACCGTGGCGATGGAGTTGGCCGCGTCGTGCAGGCCGTTCATGAAGTCGAAGGCGAGCGCGAGCGCCACCAGGAACACCAGCGTGCCGAGGCCGATCTCGAGGCCGCTCATCGGGAGGGGTTCCCGCGAATCACGAATTGGACAGGACGATGCCCTCGGCGAGGTTCGCGACGTCCTCGCAGCGGTCGGTGATGGCCTCGAGCTGCTCGTAGATCACCTTCATCTTGATGATCTCGCGCACGTCCTGCTCCTCGCGGAACAGGCGCGAGATCGCCGCGCGCAGCTCGCGGTCGGCGTCGCTCTCCAGCCGGTCGATCTCGTCGCAGGTCTTGATCACGGCGTCGGCGTGGCCGTCCTTGCCCAGCAGGCCCACCACGTCGTGCACGCGCTCGCAGCAGCGCAGGGCGATGTCCGCCAGGCGCTTGGTCTCGGGGGTGATGGCCCGGATGTCGTAGAGCGTGATCGACTCCGTCACGTCCTGGATGAGGTCGCAGATGTCGTCCATCGCGTTCACGAGCTGGTGGATCTGCTCGCGGTCGATGGGCGTGATGAAGGTCTTGTGCAGCAGCCGCATCCCCTCGGCGGTGATGCGGTCCGCGGCGTGCTCCGCCTCGTCGATGCGGCGGGCGTAGCCGTCGCGGTTGTCGAAGTCGTTCATGAGCGCCGCGAGCTCCCGGCCCGCGTGGACGACCTGCTCGGCATGGGCGTTGAAGAGGTCGTAGAAACGACCCTCCTTGGGAAGCAGGCGGCCGAACATGGGGGGCTCCGGACTCGGAACGTCTCGTTGTGGGTGGGACTACGCCGCCATGTTACCAAGCCCTCCATTTGCCGGCACGGCACCGCGCCGATATAATCGCAGCCGATACCCCCCCCGAGAACCGCGACCATGACCCGAATCGATCCCACGATCGCTGCCCGCCGCGCAATGCGCGGGGCGTCCCGTGGCGGGCTGGCACCGCGAGGCGGGGTCGCACCGAGCGCCGGCGGCAAAGACTGACGCCCGGGGTCTACCGCCCCGGCGAGAGTCGAGGCGGAACCCGAGGCGGCCCACCCCCCTCCCCATTCCGCCTCGCGCATTGCGCGACGCGTGAGCTCGCGCGGCAAGCGAAGGCAAGCGGACGCCGGCCCACGAGGCTGGCGGAGAAGAACGACGATGGAAACCCTGCTCTCCTGGCTCCACCCCAGCCGCTGGCTCACGGGCCTGTGGCGAAACCCCGACTTCGCGAAGCTCTGGGGCTCGCTCACGATCACCCACTTCGGCGGCCAGGTGACCTTCCTGGCGCTGCCGCTCACGGCGGCGCTCGTGCTGAACGCCTCCCCCTTCGAGGTGGGCGTCCTCACGGCGCTGGAAGCGCTGCCCTACCCGCTCTTCGGGCTCTTCGCCGGGGTGCTCGTGGACCGCACGAGGAAGCTCCCGGTGATCATCTGGGCCGACGTCGGCCGCGGGCTCGCGCTCCTGGCCGTGCCGGTCTGCGCCTGGCTGGGCGTGCTTTCCATGCCGGTGCTCTACGTCGCGGGCTTCCTCGTGGGCCTGGGCAGCGTCGTGGGCTGGCCCGCCTACCAGGTGTTCATGACCGAGCGCGTCGGGCGCGAGAACCTCGTCGAGGCCAACGCGAAGATCGGCCTCTCGGATTCGGCCTCGCAGCTCGTGGGGCCCGGGCTCGCGGGGGCCCTCATCCAGTGGCTCACGGCGCCCTTCGCCATCCTGCTCGACGCCCTGTCGTTCATGGTCTCGGCCTGGATGCTGCGCGGCATCCCGCCGGCTCCCACCGACGCGCCCAAGCTGTCCGGGGAAAGCGTCTGGCGCGAGATCGGCGAGGGGCTCGCGGCGGTGTGGAGGAACCCCACGCTGCGCGCGCTCGCCTGGTCGCTCGCCGCGTGGCAGTTCTTCCGCCACGCCTACGTCGCCGTCGTGATCCTCTTCGCGGCCCGCGAGCTGGGCTTCTCCGCCGGGCACGTGGGCGTGCTCTTCATGCTGGCCGGCGTGGGCTCGCTCGCGGCGGCGGGCGCCGTCTCGCCGCTCAACGCGCGCTTCGGGTTCGGCCCCACGATGCTCGCGGCCCTGGGCGGCACCGGCGTCGCCTGGCTCCTCCTGGGCGCCTCGACGGGCGGCCACGCCGTGGCCTCCGTCGTGTTCGGGCTGGGGCTCTTCCTGCTCGACTTCTCGGCCATGACCTTCTTCATCAACTACCTCACCCTGCGCCAGACGGTCACGCCCGACCGCCTGCTGGGCCGGGTCACGGCGACGATGATCTGCCTCACGGTGTCCACCGCCCCGCTGGGGGGGCTGGCCGGGGGCTGGGTGGCCAGCCACTGGGGGCTTCGGGTGGCGATGCTCCTGGTGGGCGCCGGAGCGCTCGCCATGATCCCGCTGGTGGCGTGGACCTCGCCGCTCGCCCGCCTGCGCGAGCTTCCCGGTCCGCAGGAGCTCGCCGTCACCGARAGCGTGGCCGAGGAGATGGCCGGCTAGGCCGGCGGGCGAATCCGGCGGGCGGGGCCGGCGCGTCCAACGGCCATGAACCCCAGACCCCCGTCCGCCGGCCCGATTGCCCCGCCGGCGGGCGCGCACCCATAATGCGGGCCGCTACGGCCCCCGGAGTACGCCATGGAGACCTCGGAAACCCTGGTCGCCATGACGGGCATGCTGGCCAGCTTCGGCCTGCCCCTGCTCGTCATCGCGGCAATCCTCGTCTACAAGCACCACCGCAACAAGCTGCACCAGGAGACGATCCTCAAGCTGGCCGAGAAGGGGCTGCCGGTGCCGCCGGAGCTGCTGCAGCCGCCACCGCGCTCGCCCAGCCCGAAGGGCGGGCTCGTGCTGCTCGCACTCGGGATCGCGCTGGCCTTGTTCTTCTGGGAACGGGGCCAGCCCTGGTCGATCGGCCTCATCCCCGGCCTGATGGGGGTGGCCCTGCTCATCGCCTGGAAGATCGACTCCGGCGCGCAGGCACGCCGCGCCCCGCCGCGCTAGCGCCGATGAGCGAGCGGCCGGAGCCGGCCGATTCCGAGTTGGTGGTGGCGGTCGTCGCCCGCGACGACCGCGGCGCCTTCGCGCTCCTCGTGCGCCGCCACCAGTCGATGGTGCGATCGGTGCTGCGCCGCCTCGCCCGGGGCGACCACGGCCTGGCCGACGACCTCGCGCAGGAGACCTTCCTCGCCGCCTGGCGCAACCTCGCCTCCTTCCGCCACGACGCGCGCTTCTCGACCTGGCTCTACCGCATCGCGTTCAATGCCTGGCTCTCGCACGCGCGCAAGCGGCGCGAGGTGCTGCTCGACGATTCCATCGATGCGCCCGTCCCGGGGGCCGAGGACGCGCCCCTTCCCGAGCACGCGCGCCTCGACCTCGAGCGCGCCGTGGCAGAACTTCCCGACGGGGAGCGCGCGGCCATCACCGCCTGCTACTACGCCGACCTCACCCACGAGGAGGCCGCCCAGGCGCTCGGCATTCCCCTGGGCACCGTGAAGACCCATGTCCTGCGCGCCAAGGCCCGGCTGCGTGCCCGGCTCGGCGAGGAGAACCCATGAACGCACCTCGGATCGACCCCATCGAGCGACTGCTGCGCGAGGATGCGCGCCAGCCCCTTCCCGACGACGGCTTCAGCCTGCGCGTGGCGCTCGCCCTGCCTCCGGCCGGCGTCTCGGCCCGCCCCTGGCTTCGTCCCGCCCTGGTTGCGGGCTCGGCCGCCATCGGCAGCGTCGCGGCCTGGGCCCTGGCGCCGGCCGGCATGTCGCTCCCGCAGGGATTCCTCGACCTCGCGCGGGCGCAGTCGCAGACGCCCTCGGCCCTCGCGGCGCTCGCCCTGGCGCTCGCCATGGCGGTCACCGCGGCGGTCCTGCTGGCCGAGGAGAACTGACGCCGTCTCCGGGGACATTCCCCCGGGACCTTCAGGGGGATGCGGCCGCCTCCGGCGGCTGCGCGGAGCTCCGGTCGCGTACCCGCGCGCAGGCGCCTTCCTCGGCGCGCGCGCAGTTCTCCACCACGTAGGCCAGGACCCGCAGCATGTGCGGCACGTTGGCCCGGTAGCGCAGGAACCGCCCCTCCTGCCGCACCGTGACCAGGTTCGCCTGCAGCATGGCCTTCAGGTGGAAGGAGAGGTTGGTCGCGGGGATCTCGAGCGCCTCGGCGATCTCGCCGGCCACCCGCCCCGTCTCCCCGGCCTGGACGAGCAGGCAGAACAGGTCCAGCCGCAGGCCGGAGCCCAGCGACTCGAACACTTTCAGCACTTCCGGTCGGTCCACGCCCGCCTCCTTCCCCCGCCCCTCATTTCAAGGTTCCATGGGCCCAAAGGCCCAGCCGCGGCGCGGGATCTGTGACAAATCTAACTCCGGGAACGCCCCCGGCGTTGATCTATATCAGCCTCGGCTAATGGAACTTGGATTGAAATGTCAGCGTTGTTCTTCAATCCGAGGCCGAGATGGAACAGCTTTCCCGCAGGCGATTCCTCAAGATCAGCGCCGCCACCGTCGGCGCGGGGGCCGTGGGCTCCCAGATACCCGTCGTCTCCTCGCTCGCCATGGGGTCCAAGCCCCCGGCCGGCAAGGTCGAGACCATCCCCACCTACTGCGAGATGTGCTTCTGGAAGTGCGGAGGCATCGCGTATGTCCGCGACGGCAAGCTCTGGAAGTTCGAGGGCAACCCCCTGGATCCCATGAGCAAGGGCCGCCTGTGCCCGCGCGGCACCGGCGCCGTCGGCACGCACTACGACCCGGATCGCATCTCCAAGCCCCTCATCCGGACGGGTGAACGGGGCAAGGAAGAGTTCAAGGCGGTCACGTGGGACGAGGCCCTCAACCACGTCGCGGAAAAGATGAAGAAGATCGCGGCCGAGCACGGCCCCGAGTCCATCGCCCTGTGGAAGCACGGCACCGGCTCGCGCTTCTTCGAGCACGTGCTGCGCGCCTACGGCGCCATCAACAAGGGCGCCCCGTCCTTCGCGCAGTGCCGCGGCCCGCGCGACATCGGCTACCTCCTCACCTACGGAACGGGGCTCGGCTCGCCGGAGCCCACCGACATCGCCAACACGAAGTGCCTGGTGCTCATCGGCACGCACCTGGGCGAGAACATGCACAACACGCAGGTGCAGGAGTTCGCGCAGGCGGTGGCCAACAAGGCCACGATCATCGTGGTCGACCCGCGCTACTCGGTCGCCGCGAGCAAGGCCAAGTACTGGCTGCCCGTGAAGCCCGGCACCGACATGGCGCTCGTCCTCGCGTGGATGAACGTGCTGGTGTCCGAAGGCCTGTACGACAAGGAGTTCGTCGCCAAGCACGGCCATGGCTTCGACAAGTTCGCCAAGGCGATCGCCGGGAACACGCCCGAGTGGGCCGAGGCCGAGACGGGCATCCCGGCCGCCACGATCCGCGCCACCGCCCGCGAGATGGCCATGGCGCGCCCCGCCGCCCTCGTGCACCCCGGCCGGCGCGTCAACTGGTACGGCGACGACGCGCAGCGCGCGCGCTCGACGGCGCTCCTCAACGCGCTGCTGGGCAACTGGGGCCGCAAGGGCGGGCTCTTCATCCAGGCCGGCATGAAGGTCGCGGGCTATCCCTTCCCGAAGTTCCCCGAGGCCGGCAAGCCCAAGGTCGACAATCCCGACCACAAGTGGCCCTTCGCGGACGAGGAGGTCACCACGGGGCTTCGCGAGGCCACGATCACGGGCAAGCCCTACCCGATCAAGAGCTGGATCGTCTACGCGTCGAACCTCAACATGACGCTGCCCAACGAGAAGGAGACGATCGAGGCGATCAACAAGCTCGACCTGCTGGTGGTGGTCGACACGCACCCCAGCGAGATCACCGGTTACGCCGACGTGGTCCTGCCCGACACGATGTTCCTCGAGCGCCACGACGACTTCTACGTGGGCTGGGGCCGCCAGGGCTGGACGGCGCTTCGCCAACCGGTCGTGCCGCCCCCGGGCGAGCAGAAGCCCGCCTGGTGGATCGCCAAGCAGCTCGGCGAGCGCCTCGGCGTGGGCCAGTACATGCCCTTCAAGGACATGGACGAGTATCTCGCCGCGCGCTGCGAGAAGAGCGGCATCGACTGGGCGAAGCTCAAGAAGGAAGGGATCCTGATGGGTCCCAAGACCCCCATCACGATCGACGAGGGGGCCGAGATCTCGTTCGACACGCCCTCGAAGAAGGTGGAGTTCTTCTCCGAGCAGCTCGCCAAGGCCGGCTTCGACCCGGTGCCGAAGTACACCGCGCCCGAAAAGGCGCCCGAAGGCTTCTTCCGCCTGGTCACCGGCCGCGCGCCCGTGCACACCTTCAGCCGCACGCAGACCAACCTCTACCTGCGCGACCTCATGAAGGAGAACGAGGTCTGGGTGAACGCCGAAACCGCCGCGAAGGCGGGGCTGAAGCACGGCCAGTACGTGAAGCTCAAGAACCAGGACGGCGTGGTCTCCAACCGGGTGAAGGTGAAGGCCACGCAGCGAATCCGACCCGACACGCTCTACATGGTCTACGGATTCGGCCACTCGAGCCGCATGCTCAGGAGCGCCTACCAGATGGGTGCCAGCGCGGGGCAGCTCAACACGCGCTACAAGATCGACCCGCTGATGGGCGGGACGAGCATCCACCAGAACTTCGTCACTTTCGTGAAGGAGGCGTGACATGGCCCGCTACGGCATGGTCATCGATACGACCCGGTGCGTGGGGTGCATGGATTGCGTGGTCGCCTGCCAGACGGAGAACGACGTCCCGCTCGGCCACTGCCGCGACTGGATCGTCACCGAGACGCGCGGGGAGTTCCCCAACCTCAGCCTGGAGATCCGCTCGGAGCGCTGCAACCACTGCGACAACCCGCCCTGCGTGACCTGCTGCCCGACGGGCGCGAGCCACGTGGAGGACTTCGGCAAGACCGTKCAGGTSACCGCCGAGAAGTGCATCGGCTGCAAGGCGTGCCTGTCGGCGTGYCCCTACGGCGCGCGCTTCGTCCACCCCGACGGCTACGCCGACAAGTGCACCTTCTGCCTGCACCGCGTGAAGGAAGGCAAGGACCCGGCGTGCGTCTCGGTGTGCCCGACCCACTGCATGGTCTTCGGCGACCTCGACGACCCGAAGAGCGCGGTGAGCCAGCTCCTGAAGTCGCGCAAGCACCACACGATCCTGCCGGAAGCCGGCACGAAGCCGCGCGTGTTCTACCTGACCTGAGGCCACTTCCATGCTCGAAATCACGACCACCCGCCACAACCCGCTCGTGGACCCCGTGCTCTCGGTGTGGAGCTGGGAGATCCCGGTCTACCTGTTCTTCGGTGGAATGATCGCCGGCATGATGATCCTCGCCGGGATCAACATGCTCAAGCTCGCGAAGGGCGAGCGCGCCGAGAGCTTCTACAGCGTCCAGACGCCGCTGCTGGGCTTCATCCTCATGAACCTCGGCATGGGYGCGCTCTTCCTCGACCTCGCSCACAAGCTCTACGTGTACCGCGTGTACATGGCCTTCGAGCCGCTCTCGCCGATGTCSTGGGGCTCGTGGGTGCTGCTGCTGGTCTACCCCGTCATCCTCGTCTCGGCCCTCATCCGCCTGCCGCAGGCCTGGCCTTGGCTGGGCGAGCGCCTTCCGGTGCTGCAACGCCTCTCGGATGCGATCGTCGCAAGCCCCGGCAAGGTGAAGCTGCTGGGCGTCCTCAACATCGGGCTGGGCATCGGGCTCGGGATCTACACCGGCATCCTGCTCTCCACGATGGTGGCGCGTCCCCTGTGGAACAGCGCCATCCTCGGCCCGCTCTTCCTCGTCTCCGGGCTCTCCGCCGCGGCGGCCATGGTGCACCTGACCGCGAGCCTCGTGCCCGGCCACCCCGCCCCGCGCTCCTTCCTCGGCGGCGCATTCGCGATGCTCGTCCAGCCCCTGGGCGAGCGCCCGCCCGAGCCGCGCACTGCCGACGGCCTCGTCAAGGCCGACCTCGCGTTCCTCGCGGTGGAGCTGGTGCTGATCGCGCTCCTCTTCATCGGCCTCGCGTCGAGCTCCGCCTCGCACGTGGCCGCCATCGACCTGCTCACCTCGGGCAAGTACGCGACGATCTTCTGGTGGGTGGTGATCGTCGCCGGCATCCTCGTGCCGCTCGCGCTGCAGTGGCTCGAGCTGGGGCACCGCATCCCGCACACCATCCTTCCCGCGCTCCTGGTCCTGGCCGGCGGCTTCGCGCTGCGCTGGGTGATGGTGGGCGCGGGACAGGCCAGCCACATGATCGCCGCGACAGGCATGTAGGAAAGGAGAGTCCATGAGTGCCATCTTCGCTTCAGGCAGCCCGCCCAAGGTCGAGACCGGAACGGCACCGGCGGCCTACTGGAACCCGTACCTGGTGGGGTTCTTCCTAGGCCTAACGCTGCTGGCCACCTACCTCGCCGCCGG
>PQAI01000011.1 GCA_003105245.1 Betaproteobacteria bacterium
GAGGCGAGGTCCGCCATCTCCACCTCCAGCACCTTGAGGCCCCGTCCCGCCGCGTCGCGCGCGATGCCGGCGCCGTTGATGCCGCCGCCGATGACGAGGAGGTCGTAGTCCGCCGATCTTGCCGACTGGGACGACATTGTTCTTATTCCTTTCTGCCGGGATCTTCCGGTCTCGTACCCCTTACTTTACCTCGACCGGCCGAACCGGTCCCACCACAATAGTCCAATGATCGTCTTGGTGTCGGTGACGAGCCCGTCCCGGACCCACTCCAGCGCGTCTTCCACGCGCGCGGGGAAGACCTCGAGGTGCTCGCCGGGGTCGAGCCGGGCGCCCACGTGCCTGAGGTCCCTCGCCCCCCAGAGCTCGATCACCTCGTCGGAGTAGCCCACGCAGGGRTGCAGGGTCGCGACCTGCCACCACTCGCCCGCCTCGTAGCCGCACTCCTCCACGAGCTCTCTCCGGGCCGTCTCCAGGTGGGGTTCGCCGGGCTCGAGCTTTCCGGCGGGAAGCTCGATGAAGTGCCGACGAAGGGGATAGCGGTACTGGCGCTCGAGGAGGATGGTGGAGTCGTCCAGGAAGGCCATCATCACGACGGCGCCGGGGTGCCCCACGTACTCGCGCCAGGCCGAAGCGCCATCCGGCAGCCGCACCTCGTCGCGGTAGAGCTTGAGGAACCCGCCCTCGTGGGCGAGGCGCGAGTCGAGCGTGGATTCGGTGAAGTCGCCGGCGGGCTCGGGAGGCAGCTTCACGGCGCCGCCCCTAGAGGCTCGCGGTGATGGCGCGCGCGCACAGGTCCATGAGGGGCGCCGGAACGATGCCCAGCCCCAGCACGACGAGGGCGTTGGCCGACAGGAGCGCGCGCATGTCGGTGCGCTCCGCGATCGTGATCTCGCCGGCCGGCTCGTCCATGTACATGAGCTTCACCAGGCGCAGGTAGTAGAAGGCCCCCACCACGCTCATCAGCACCGCGAAGACGACGAGGGCGCCGAACCCGGCCTCCCACGCCGCCTGCAGCACCGCGAGCTTGGCGAGGAAGCCCACCGCGGGCGGGATGCCGGCGAGCGAGAACACGATCACCAGCATCACGAAGGCGTACCAGCGCGAGCGCCGGTTCAGTCCCTTGAAGTCCTCGAGCTCCTCGGCCTCGAAGCCCGCGCGCGAGAGCAGCAGGATCATGCCGAAGGCGCCCAGGGTCATGAGCACGTAGGTCAGCACGTAGAACATCGCCGAGCTGTAGCCGTTGTCGCTGCCCGAGAGGATTCCGATCAGCAGGAAGCCCATGTGCGAGATCGTCGAGTAGGCGAGCATGCGCTTGAGGTTCGTCTGCGCGATGGCCACGACGTTGCCCAGGCCGATGGAGGCTGCGGCGAGGATGGCGAGCATCTGCTGCCAGTCGGCGCCCATCCCGCCCAGGCCCTGGGCCAGCAGCCGGATCACGAAGGCGAAGGCGGCGATCTTGGGGGCGGCGCCGATGAAGAGCGTGGTGGGCGTGGCCGCTCCGTGGTAGACGTCCGGGATCCACATGTGGAAGGGGACGGCGCCCAGCTTGAAGGCGATGCCGGCCACGACGAACACCAGGCCGAAGACGGCGAGCGACTGGCTGGCGCGGGCCGTGCCCAGGGCGGAGGCCACKCGCGCGATGTCGAGCGAGCCCGTGGCGCCGTAGAGCATCGACATGCCGTAGAGGAGCATCCCGGAGGCGAGCGCCCCCAGCACGAAGTACTTCATGGCCGCCTCGGTGGCGCGCACCGAGTCGCGCTGCAGCGCCACCATCGCGTAGAGCGAGAGCGCGAGCAGCTCCAGCCCGAGGTAGAGGGTGAGGAAGTGGTGAGCCGAGATCATCACCATCATCCCCAGGGTCGCGAAGAGCGAGAGGCAAAGGAACTCCCCGCGCAGGAGCTCGCGCGCCTGGAGGTACAGGCGGCTGTAGACGAGGGTCGTGGCCACCGCGAGGAGCACCGCCACCTTGAGGACCTGCGACATCGGGTCGGCCACGAAGGTCGCCTGGAAGGTCACCGCGGTGGGCAAGCCCACGCTCGCCGCGGCGAGCGTCGCGGTGCCCAGGAGCGAGGCGATGGCGAGCCAGAAGGTGACGTGCTTTTCCCGCTCGGCCACGAAGAGGTCKATCACGAGGAGGGCCGAGGCGAACGCGAGGAGCGCGATCTCGGGGGCCGCGGGGGCCAGCGTGGCGAGCGAGAAGGTGGCGGTGTTCATGAGAGCTTGGAGGTCGCCACGTGCTTCAGGAGCTCATGGATGGTGGGATTCATCACGTCCGCGAAGGGCTTGGGGTACACGCCCATCGCCAGCACGCAGGCGGCCAGCAGCACGAGGAAGACGAGCTCGCGCGCGTCCACGTCCTTGAGGGCCGCGACGTTCTCGTTGGCCACCTCGCCGTAGACCACGCGCTTCACCATCCACAGGGTGTAGGCGGCGCCGAAGATGAGCGTGGTGGCGGCGAGGAAGGCGTACCAGAAGTTCACCTTGACCGCGCCCATGATCACGAAGAACTCGCCCACGAAGCCGCTCGTGGCCGGAAGCCCCGAGTTGGCCATCGCGAAGAGCACGAAGAAGGCCGCGAAGACGGGCATGGTGTTGGCCACCCCGCCGTAGTCCGAGATCTGGCGGGAATGCACGCGGTCGTAGAGCACGCCCACGCACAGGAACATCGCCGCGGAGACGAAGCCGTGCGAGACCATCTGCACCAGGCCCCCGAGCACGCCCTCGGCGTTGAAGAGGAAGAAGCCGAGCGTGACGAAGCCCATGTGCGAGATGGACGAGTAGGCGATGAGCTTCTTCATGTCCGCCTGCACCAGCGCCACCAGGCCGATGTAGACCACCGCCACGAGCGAGAGCGTGATCATGAAGCCGGCGAGCGCGTGCGAGGCGTCCGGCGCGATGGGCATGTTGAAGCGCAGGAAGCCGTAGGCGCCGATCTTGAGGGTGATGGCCGCCAGGATCACGGAGCCTCCCGTGGGCGCCTCCACGTGCGCGTCCGGCAGCCACGTGTGCACCGGCCACATCGGCACCTTCACCGCGAAGGACATGAACATCGCGAGGAACACGAGCACCTGCGCCGTCATGCCGAGCGGCAGCTTGTGGTAGTCGAGGATCTCGAAGCTGCCGTTGGTCTTGTGGTAGAGGAAGATGAAGGCCGCGAGCATGAGCAGCGACCCCAGCAGCGTGTAGAGGAAGAACTTCACCGCCGCGTACACGCGGTTCGGCCCGCCCCACACCCCGATGATGAGGAACATGGGGATCAGCATCGCCTCGAAGAACACGTAGAAGACGATGGCGTCCAGGGCCGCGAAGGTGCCGTTGATGAGCCCGGACATGATGAGGAAGGCCGCGAGGTACTGGGCCACCCGGTCCGTGACCACCTTCCAGTGCGCGACCACCACCAGCACCGTCATGAAGCTGTTGAGCAGGATGAGCGGCATGGAGATGCCGTCCACGCCGAGGTGGTAGTTCACGTTGAAGAGCGGGATCCAGGCCTTGAGCTCCTCGAACTGCATGCCCGCGCCCGGCGCGGTGCTGAACCCCGTCCACAGGGGGAGGCAGGCGAGGAAGCCCAGCACGGAGCCCACCAGCGCCGTCCAGCGCGCCGCCGCGGGGCTGCGGTCGTTGCCCACTGCGAGGACGGCCACGCCGAAGGCGATCGGTAGCCACGTGACGAGGGAGAGGATAGGCAGGGACTGGGTCATCTCTTCCCTCAGATCCTCGAGTACCAGAGCGTGAGCAGCGCGAACGCGCCGATGATCATCGTGAACGCGTAGTGGTAGACGTAGCCCGTCTGCAGGCGGCGGGCGAGCGCGGCGAACCAGCCCACGAGCCGCGCGGTGCCGTTCACCATGAGGCCGTCGATCACGGTGCGGTCGCCCCACTTCCACAGGCCCCCGCCCAGGGCCCTCGCGCCGCCGGCGAAGAACCAGTCGTTGAAGTCGTCGAAGCCGTACTTGCGCTCCAGGACCGTGGCCAGCGCCCCGGACTTCGCCTTGATGACGGCGGGCAGGTCCGGGCGGACGAGGTAGAGGTAGCCCGCGAGCCCCGCGCCGCCCAGCGCCAGCCAGAACGGCAGCGTCCCGAACGCGTGCAGGACCATGGCCCCGGCGCCGTGGAACTCCTTCGCCATCTCCTTCATCGTCTCCGTGGCCGCGATCGACTGGCCGAACCAGCCGCCGTAGAGCATCGGCTCGATGGCCCACCAGCCGATGGCCACCGAGGGGATGGCGAGCAGCACCAGCGGCAGCGTCACCACCCAGGGCGACTCGTGGGGAGTCCCGTGAAACTCCTCGTGCCCCGGCTCCTCGTCGCCGCCGGCTCCCTTGGCGCCGTGGCCGCCGTGGTCGTCGCCCTCGCCGTGGAAGCGCTCCTTGCCGTGGAAGGCGAAGAAAACCAGGCGGAAGGAGTAGAAGCCGCCCACGAAGACGCCGGCGAGCGCCAGCGCGTAGGCGAAGCCCGCGCCCGGCGTGGCCGACAGGTGCAGCGCCTCGATGATGGAATCCTTGGAGAAGAAGCCGGCGAAGGGCGGCAGGCCCGCGTTGGCGAGCGCGCCGATGAGCACCGTGGCGTAGGTGATGGGCATGTACTTGCGCAGCCCGCCCATCCTCCTCATGTCCTGCTCGTGGTGCAGGGCGATGATGACCGAGCCCGCGCCGAGGAAGAGCACGGCCTTGAAGAAGGCGTGCGTCATGAGGTGGAAGATCGCCACCGGGTAGGCGGCCGCCCCCAGCGCCATCGTCATGTAGCCCAGCTGCGAGAGCGTCGAGTAGGCCACCACGCGCTTGATGTCCGTCTGCACGATCGCCACCAGCGCCATGAAGAACGCGGTGATGGCGCCGATCACGATCACGAACGAGAGCGCGGCCTGCGAAAGCTCGAAGAGCGGCGACATGCGCGCCACCATGAAGATGCCGGCGGTCACCATCGTGGCCGCGTGGATCAGCGCGGAGATGGGCGTGGGGCCCTCCATCGAGTCCGGCAGCCAGACGTGCAGCGGGAACTGCGCGCTCTTGCCCATGGCGCCCACGAAGAGGCCCACGCAGATGATCGTCCCCAGGGCCCACGACTGCCCCGGCAGGAGCTCGATGCCGGTGTAGGCGAGCGTCGGCGCCTTGGTGAACACCTCGGCGTAGTCGAGCGTGCCGAAGTAGGCGAAGACGAAGCCGATGCCCAGCAGGAACCCGAAGTCGCCCACGCGGTTCACGAGGAAGGCCTTCAGGTTCGCGTAGATGGCCGTCGGGCGCTTGAACCAGAAGCCGATCAGCAGGTAGGACACCAGGCCCACCGCCTCCCAGCCGAAGAAGAGCTGCAGGAAGTTGTCCGCCATCACCAGCATCAGCATCGAGAAGGTGAAGAGCGAGATGTAGGAGAAGAAGCGCTGGTAGCCCGGGTCGTCGGCCATGTAGCCGATGGTGTAGAGGTGCACCATGAGCGACACGAAGGTCACCACGACCATCATCACGGCCGTGAGGCGGTCGACGAGGAAGCCGACGTGGATGCTCCACCCCTGCCCCTCGAGCCAGGTGTAGAGGACCCCGGCGAAGGAGTTGCCCGCCGCCACCTCCTTGAGGAGCACGAGCGAGGCCAGGAGGGAGACCGCCACCGAGGCGATGGTCACCGTGTGCGCGAAGGCCCTCCCCAGCTTCCAGCCCAGGAGGCCGGCCAGCGCCGCCCCCACGAGCGGGGAGAAGGCGGCGAGGGTGGCGATCGTCATCAGCTCCATCGGCGCCTCATCCCTTGAGCGAGCCCAGGTCGTCGACGTTGATCGACTTCAGGTTGCGGAAGAGCGTCACGAGGATCGCGAGCCCGATGGCCGACTCCGCGGCCGCCACGGTGAGGATGAAGAACACGAACACCTGTCCCGCGGGATCCCCCAGGAAGTGCGAGAAGGCGATGAAGTTCATGTTCACCGCGAGCAGCATGAGCTCGATGGCCATGAGGATCACGATGAGGTTCTTGCGGTTGAGGAAGATGCCCGCCACCGCGATGGCGAAGAGGACCGCCCCGAGGACGAGGTAGTGCGAGAGCGGGATCATTTCGCCTGCCCTTCCGCGGGCGGCGTCCCGCGATCCGGCTCCACCTTCACGATCTTCAGGCGCGCGGCCTTGGTGGCGGAGAGCTGCGCGGCGGGATCCTGGTAGCGCGTCTCCTTGCGCCGGCGAAGCGTGAGCGCGATGGCGGCCACGATGGCCACCAGCAGCACGACGGCCGCCAGCTCGAACGGGAAGACGTAGTCGGTGTAGAGCAGGCGCCCGAGCTCCTTGGTGTTGGAGTAGCCGGGGGCGGGCTCCCCGGGCGGGGGCGCGGACTGCAGGCCGAACTCGCGGGCGCCCACGACGAGCGCCATCTCGAGCGCCATCAGCAGGCCCACGCCGCCGGCGAGCGGCACGTAGCGCCAGAAGCCCTCGCGCAGGCGGTCGAAGTTGATGTCGAGCATCATCACCACGAAGAGGAAGAGGACCATCACCGCGCCCACGTAGACGAGGACGAGGGCGACCGCCAGGAATTCCGCGTGCAGCAGCAGCCACAGGTCGGCGGCGGTGAAGAACGCGAGCACGAGCCACAGCGCCGCGTGCACGGGGTTGCGGGCCGTGATGACGCGCAGCGCCGCCAGGATCAGGATCCCGGCGCTCACGTAGAAGGCGATGAGGGGCAGGTTCGCGCTCATGTCTTAGCGGTACCTCGCGTCCTCGGCGCGGTCGGCGGCGATCTGCGCCTCGTACCGGTCGCCGATGGCGAGCAGCACGGGCTTGGTGTAGTAGAGGTCGCCCCTCGCCTCGCCGTGGTACTCGAGGATGCGGGTCTCGACGATGGAGTCCACGGGGCAGCTCTCCTCGCAGAAGCCGCAGAAGATGCACTTGGTGAGGTCGATGTCGTAGCGCGTGGTGCGCCGCGTGCCGTCCTGGCGCGCCTCGCTCTCGATGGTGATCGCCATCGCGGGGCACACCGCCTCGCACAGCTTGCAGGCGATGCAGCGCTCCTCCCCGTTGGGGTAGCGGCGCAGCGCGTGCAGGCCGCGGAAGCGCGCGCTCTGCGGCGTCTTCTCCTCGGGGAAGAAGACGGTGATCTTGCGCGCGAAGAGGAAGCGGCCGGTGAGCCCGAGGCCCTTCAGCAGCTCGGAGAGCATGAGGCTCGAGACGATCTCCTTCGCCCGGTTCCACATGGCCGTCATCTCCCGAACCAGATCGAGAACGGCGGCATGCCGCGCAGGGGATCGAGCATCATCACGCCCGTCACCACGATCCACACCAGCGTCACCGGGATGAACACCTTCCAGCCCAGGCGCATGATCTGGTCGTAGCGGTAGCGCGGGAAGGAGGCCCGCACCCACAGGAACATGAACATGAAGAAGGCGATCTTCGGCAGCAGCCACCAGATGCCGGGCGCGCCGAGGAGGCCCCACGCCGCCGGGAAGGGCGAGAGCCACCCGCCCAGGAAGAGCAGGCTCGCGAGCGTGGACACCAGGATCATGTTCGCGTACTCGGCCAGGAAGAAGACCGCGAAGGTCATCCCCGAGTACTCGACGTGGAAGCCGGCCACCAGCTCGCTCTCCCCCTCGGCCACGTCGAAGGGGGCGCGGTTGGTCTCGGCCAGTCCGGCGATGAGGTAGACGACGAAGAACGGGAAGAGGGGCAGCCAGAACCACTCGAGGAAGCCCCACGCGCCGCCCTGGCGCATCACGATCTCGGTGAGGTTCAGGCTCTGCCCGGCCATGAGCGCGCCCACCAGGGCGAAGCCCATCGCGATCTCGTAGGCCACGACCTGCGCCGCCGAGCGCATGGCGCCCAGGAAGGCATACTTGGAGTTCGAGGCCCAGCCCGCGATGATGATCCCGTAGACGCCCATGGASGTCATCGCGAGCACCACGAGCAGCCCCGCRTCGACGTTGGCCACCACCCAGCCSGGCGCGAAGGGSACGACGGCCCAGACCGCGAGCGCCGGCGCCACCGCGACGATGGGCGCGAGGAAGAAGAGYCCCYKGGAGGCGCCCKCGGGRACGATGCGCTCCTTCATGAGCAGCTTGATCGCGTCCGCGATGGGYTGCAGCACGCCCTTCCAGCCCACGCGGTTGGGGCCCTTGCGCACCTGGATCCAGCCGATCACCCAGCGCTCGACGAGCTGGTAGTAGAGGACGGTGAGCAGCAGCGGCACGAGGACGGCCACGATGCCGGCGAGCGACTTCGTGAACATCCAGGCGTACGGGCCCCACACCGGGCCGAACCAGCCCTGGATGGCGCCCTGCACGGTGCCGAGCATTTCCGTCATGCCGCGGCCTCCGTCGCGGCCTTCGCGAGCCCGATGGGCCCTTCGCCCAGCCGCTCGGTGGCGGCGATGCCGCGCGCCACGCGCACGCAGCCGTCCGGCAGCGCCGGGTCGATGGCGACCTCGAGCACGGCCTCGCCGCCGCCCTGGGTCACGCGCACGCGATCGCCGAGGGCGAGCCCGTTGGCAATCGCCGTGGCCGCGTTAATGCGCGCCTTCTGCGCCGCCTTCGCGTCGGCCGTGGCCTGCAGGCTCGGCGCGCGGCGGACCTGCGCGTCGGTGGCGTAGAGGGGCCACTCGGCCACGCGCTCCAGCCCCGTGCCGGGCGCGGGGATCGGGAACGCGAAGGGCGCGGCGTCGTTGGAAAGACCTGCCTGAGCCCAGGCCTGCAGGTCCGGCGCGATGGCCGCGCGGACTTCCTCGATCGTGTCGGCCGCGAAGCCCTCGAGCCCGAGCATCGAGCCCAGCATGCGAAGCACCTTCCATCCCGGGCGGGCGTCGCCGCGCGGCTTCACGACGGCGTGGAAGGACTGCACGCGGCCTTCCATGTTCACGAAGGTGCCCGCGGTCTCGGCCGAGGGCGCGATGGGCAGGATCACGTGCGCGTACTCCGGCGCCCAGCAGCGCCACGCCGAGAGGGCGACCACGAACTCCGCCTTCTTGAGCGCCTCGACGGCGGCGGGCGCACGCGTGGCGTCGCGCTCGGGCTCGAAGCCGGCGACGATCCAGGCGCGCGGGGCGGCGGCCACCATGCCGGCGGTGTCCAGGCCACCGGCGAGCGGGTGCGCGCCGACGAGCTTCGCGCCCACGCTGTTGGCGTTCTGGGCGAGGACGCCGAGCTTCGCGCCGGCCAGGCGCGCGATCTCGCGCGCGAGCGCGGCGAGCACGGCGAATTCGGGATGCTGCTGCGCGTAGTTGCCCAGCAGCACGGCGGCGCGCTCGCGGCCGCACAGCGCCTTCGCCACGGCCCGGGCCTCGTCGKTCGCGGCGATGCCGGAGGCGGCYTTCGCCACTTCGCCCTCGAGCGGCTTGCCGGTCGCCTCGGCCACGGCCACGGCCACGGARGCGAGCGCCGCGGCSAGGCCCGASGGGCGCGCCACGACCTTCGCCGCCACGGGCATGGCGAGTTCGTCGCCCGCCACGTGCACGACGGAAAGGGCGAGGCCCTTCTTGGCGCCCTGGCGCAGGCGGTTGGCGAGGAGCGGGTGCTCCTTGCGGATCGTGGAACCCACCAGGAGCACCGCCTGCTGGCTTCCGAGCTCGGCCACCGGCATCCCGAGCCACGGCGCGCCGGCGAAGCGCGCGCGCGAATCCAGCGCGCGGAAATGGTGGTCGATGTTGTCCGTGCCCAGCCCGCGGGCGAGCTTCGTGGCGAGGTGCAGTTCCTCGAGCGTGAGCGTGGGCGAGACGAGCGCCGCGAGGGCCGAGGGTCCGTTCTCGCCCACCGCCTTGCGAAGCCCCGCCACGACCTCTTCCAGCGCCTCGGGCCAGTCGACCTCGACCCAGGCGCCGTCGCGGCACACCATCGGGCGCGTGAGGCGGTCCTCGGTGTTGAGGCCCTCGTAGGCGAAGCGGTCGCGGTCGGAGAGCCAGCACTCGTTCACCGATTCGTTCTCGAAGGGAACCACGCGCATCACGCGCTCGCCCTTCGCCTGCATCACCAGGTTCGAGCCCAGGCCGTCGTGCGGCGACACCGACCTGCGGCGCGCGAGCTCCCAGGTGCGCGCCGAGTAGCGGAACGGCTTCGACGTGAGCGCGCCCACGGGGCACAGGTCGATCATGTTGCCGGAGAGCTCGGAGTCGACCGTGCGCCCGACGAACGAGAGGATCTCGGAGTGCTCGCCGCGCCCCGCCATGCCCAGCTCCATCACGCCGGCGATCTCCTGGCCGAAGCGCACGCAGCGCGTGCAGTGGATGCAGCGCGTCATGTCGGTGGAGATGAGCGGGCCCAGGTTCTTGTTCACCACCACGCGCTTTTCCTCGGTGTAGCGCGAGCAGGAGCCGCCGTAGCCCACGGCGAGGTCCTGCAGCTGGCACTCGCCGCCCTGGTCGCAGATGGGGCAGTCGAGCGGGTGGTTGATGAGCAGGAACTCCATGACGCCCTTCTGGGCGGCCACGGCGGGGGCGGACTGCGTCCACACCTTCATGCCCTCGGTGGCGGGCGTGGCGCAGGCCGGCAGCGGCTTGGGCGCCTTCTCGACCTGCACCAGGCACATGCGGCAGTTGGCGGCGATCGAGAGCTTCTTGTGCCAGCAGAAGTGGGGCACGAACGTGCCGAGCTTCGTCGCGGCCTCCATCACCGTGGCGCCGTTCTCGACCTGGACGGGCTTGCCGTCTATCTCCAGATTGATCATGGGGTCAGTCGGCCGCCATCTTGTGGGAGTCGGGGGAAGCGCTGGAATAGCCGCCCGGCGCGACGAGGCAGCGCTTGTGCTCGATGTGGTGCTCGAACTCGGCGCGGAACTGCTTCACGAAGGCGCGCACCGGCATCGCGGCCGCATCTCCCAGCGCGCAGATCGTGCGGCCCTGGATGTTGTCGGCAAGGTTGAGGAGGAGATCCAGGTCCTCGGGCTTGCCCTGGCCGTTCTCGATGCGGTGGATCACGCGGTAGAGCCAGCCCGTGCCCTCGCGGCAGGGCGTGCACTGCCCGCAGGACTCCTCGAAGTAGAAGTAGGCCAGGCGCTCGGCGGCCTTCACCATGCAGGTCGCCTCGTCCATCACGATGACGGCGCCGGAGCCCAGGAAGGAGCCGGCCTTCTGGATCGAGTCGTAGTCCATGTCGAGGGACATCATCACCTCGGCCGGCAGCACCGGCATCGAGGAGCCGCCCGGGATCACGGCTTTCAGCTTGCGCCCGCCCCGCATGCCGCCCGCCATCTCGAGGAGCTTCGCGAATGGCGTGCCCAGCCGGACCTCGTAGTTGCCCGGCCGGTTCACGTGGCCCGAGACCGAGAAGATCTTGGTGCCGCCGTTGTTGGGCTTGCCCAGCTCCAGGAACCAGTCGCCGCCGTTGGCGATGATGCCCGGCACCGCGGCGAAGGTCTCGGTGTTGTTGATCGTGGTGGGCTTGCCGTACAGGCCGTAGCTCGCGGGGAAAGGCGGCTTGAAGCGCGGCTGGCCCTTCTTGCCCTCGAGGGACTCGAGCAGCGCCGTCTCCTCGCCGCAGATGTAGGCGCCGAAGCCGTGGTGGGCGTGCAGCTGGAAGTCGAAGCCCGCGCCCAGGAYGTTCRTGCCGAGGTAGCCGGCGGCMCGCGCCTCCTCGAGCGCCTGCTCGAAGCGCTCGTACTCGGCCCAGATCTCGCCGTGGACGTAGTTGTAGCCGACGGTCGCGCCGATGGCGTAGCCCGCGATGATCATGCCCTCGATGAGGGCGTGCGGGTTGTAGCGCAGGATGTCGCGGTCCTTGAACGTGCCCGGCTCGCCCTCGTCGGTATTGCACACGACGTACTTCTGTCCGGGGAAGGCGCGCGGCATGAACGACCACTTCAGGCCCGTCGGGAAGCCCGCGCCGCCGCGGCCGCGCAGCGCCGACTTCTTCACCTCGGCGATCACCGCCTCCGGCGTGATCTTCTCCTCGACGATCCTGCGCAGCGCCCGGTAGCCGCCGCGCGCCTCGTAGTCCGCGAGGCGCCAGTTCGAGCCGTCCAGGCCCTTCATGATGACGGCGTCGGGGCCGTAATCCAGGAGGGTCACTTCTTCAGCTCCTCGACGAGGGCGTCGAGCTTCTCGCCGGACATGTGGCTGCACATGCGCTTGTTGTCCACGAGGAGCACCGGCGCGTCCCCGCAGGCGCCCATGCACTCGCCCTCCTTCAGGGTCACGCAGCCGTCGGCCGTCGTCTCGTTGAAGCCCACCCCCAGGCGGCGCTTGAGGTGCTCGGCCGCGTCCACCCCGCCGGAGAGCGCGCACGGCAGGTTGGTGCAGACCGTGACCTTGTGCCGGCCCACGGGCTTCAGGTTGTACATGTTGTAGAAGGTCGCCACCTCGTAGACGGCCACGGGCGGCATGCCGAGCGCCTGCGCGACGGCCTCGATCGCCTCGTCGGGGAGCCAGCCGTGCTGGTCCTGCGCGATGGCGAGCGCGCTCATCACCGCCGACTGCTTCTGGTCCGCGGGGTACTTGGCGACCTCGCGCCCGATGCGCGCGAGCGACTCGGCGGAAAGGACGCTCATGCCTCGCCCTCCCAGTAGTCGACGCCGGCGCCCGCGGGGGTCACGTGGCGAAGGCGCGGCTCCGCCGGGCCGCCGAAGGCGGCGATCTTGCCCGAATCGGGGTACTCGCAGATCTCGGGGTACTGCATCGTGCTCACCGAGAGGTAGGCGAGCGGCGCGTCGGAATCGTTCACGATCTGGTGCGCCGTCTCCGGCCCGCCGGTGGGGCAGCAGATCACGTCGCCGGCGCGGATGGGGCGCGTCTCGGCGCCGTAGCGCAGGGTGCCCGTGCCGCTCACGATGAAGAACATCTCCTCCTGCCCGCGGTGGCTGTGGAAGGGGCAGGAGCGCTTGCCGGGGGGCACCACGTCGTAGGAGTAGCCCAGGTCCTTCGCGCCCACGAGCGGCCCGATGCGCACCGACTCGCAGGCGTACTTCCCGCCCTTCTCGAAGTGCTCGAGCTCGAGGTCCGAGAGGTTCACGACCTTTCCCGCGATCCGGCTCACCGGTCGATCTCCCCGAAGACGATGTCCATGGTGCCGATGATCGCCACGACGTCGGCGATCATGTGGCCGCGCGAGAGCTCGTCCATCGCCGCGAGGTGCGGGAAGCCGGGCGCGCGGATCTTGAGCCGCCAGGGCTTGTTGGCGCCGTCGGAGACGAGGTAGATGCCGAACTCGCCCTTCGGGTGCTCCACCGCCGCGTACACCTCGCCCGGCGGCACGTGCATGCCCTCGGTGAAGAGCTTGAAGTGGTGGATGAGCTCCTCCATGGAGGCCTTCATCTCCTCGCGCGAGGGCGGCGCCACCTTGTGGTCGGCCGTGATCACCGGGCCGGGGTTCTTGCGCAGCCACTCCACGCACTGGCGGATGATGCGGTTCGACTCGCGCATCTCCTGCACGCGAACGAGGTAGCGGTCGTAGCAGTCGCCGTTGGTGCCCACGGGGATGTCGAAGTCCATCCGGTCGTAGACCTCGTAGGGCTGCTTCTTCCTCAGGTCCCAGGCGATGCCCGACCCGCGAAGCATCGGGCCGGTGAATCCCAGCGCCTGGGCGCGCTCGGGGGTCACCACGCCGATGCCCACGGTGCGCTGCTTCCAGATGCGGTTGTCGGTGAGCAGCGTCTCGTAGTCGTCGACGTAGCCCGGGAAGCGGTTCGTGAAGTCCTCGATGAAGTCGAGGAGAGAGCCCTGCCGGTTGGCGTTCAGGCGCGTGATCTCGGCCGCCGAGCGCTGGTTGTTGGACTGGTACTGCGGCATCTTCTCCGGGAGGTCCCGGTACACCCCGCCCGGGCGGTAGTAGGCCGCGTGCATGCGCGCGCCCGTGGCCGCCTCGTACATGTCGAAGAGGTCCTCGCGCTCGCGGAAGGCGTAGAGGAAGACCGTCATCGCGCCGATGTCGAGGGCGTGCGAGCCGATCCACATCAGGTGGTTGAGGACGCGCGTGATCTCGTCGAACATCACGCGGATGTACTGCGCGCGCTCGGGGACCTCCACGCCGGCGAGCTTCTCGATCGCCATCACGTAGGCGTGCTCGTTGGCCATCATCGACACGTAGTCGAGGCGGTCCATGTACGGGACGCTCTGCAGGAAGGTGCGGGTCTCGGCGAGCTTCTCGGTGCCCCGGTGCAGCAGCCCGATGTGCGGGTCGGCGCGCTGCACCACCTCGCCGTCGAGCTCGAGCACCAGGCGCAGCACCCCGTGCGCCGCCGGGTGCTGCGGGCCGAAGTTCATCGTGTAGTTCTTGATCTCGGCCATGTCAGCCCTTGCCCGTCCCGTAGGAGTCCTCGCGCACGACGCGGGGCACGATCTCGCGCGGCTCGATGGTCACCGGCTGGTAGACCACGCGCTTCTGCACCGGGTCGTAGCGCATCTCGACGTGGCCGGAGATGGGGAAGTCCTTGCGGAACGGGTGCCCCATGAAGCCGTAGTCGGTGAGGATGCGTCGCAGGTCCGGGTGGCCCTCGAAGACCACGCCGTAGAGGTCGAAGGCCTCGCGCTCGTACCAGTTGGCGGCGGGCCAGACGTCGATCAGGGAGTCGACCACGGGGAAGCCGTCGTCGGGGCAGAAGCACTTCACGCGCAGGCGGCGGTTGTGCCGGATCGAGAGCAGGTGCAGCACGACCGCGAAGCGCGGCCCCTTGCGCTCGGCCTGGGCGTAGCCCTCGTAGTCGTTGGCGCACAGGTCCACGAGCGTGGAGAAGGCGAGCGCCTCGTCGTCGCGCAGGACGCGGGCGGCCTCGCGCAGGTCGGCGGCGGCCACCTCCACGGTGAGCTCGCCGCGGTCGGCGACGGCGCGCACGAGCCTCGTTCCGAGCGCAGCGGCGACGTCCCTTTCCAGGGATGCGAGTCTTTCCGTCATGGATCAGCTGCGGCGGATGGTCTGCGTGCGCTTGATCTTGTTCTGCAGCTGCAGCAGGCCGTAGATCAGCGCTTCCGCGGTGGGCGGGCAGCCGGGGACGTACACGTCCACCGGCACGATGCGGTCGCAGCCGCGGACGACTGAGTAGGAGTAGTGGTAATAGCCGCCGCCGTTGGCGCAGGAGCCCATCGAGAGCACCCAGCGYGGCTCGGCCATCTGGTCGTAGACCTTGCGMAGCGCCGGYGCCATCTTGTTGCACAGCGTCCCGGCCACGATCATGAGGTCGGACTGGCGCGGGCTCGGCCGGAAGACGATCCCGAAGCGGTCGAGGTCGTAGCGCGAGGCGCCCGCGTGCATCATCTCGACGGCGCAGCAGGCCAGCCCGAAGGTCATGGGCCACAGCGACCCGGTGCGCGCCCAGTTGAGGACGTTGTCGACCTGGGTGACGACGAAGCCCTTGTCGGAGAGCCCGCCTTCCTTGAGCGGTGCCGGCATCACTCCCATTCGAGAGCTCCCTTCTTCCACTCGTAGATGAACCCGACCACGAGGATCCCGAGGAAGACCATCATCGCGAAGAAGCCGAACCAGCCGATCTCCTGCAGGACGATCGCCCAGGGGAAGAGGAAGGCGATCTCGAGGTCGAACAGGATGAAGAGGATGGCCACCAGGTAGTAGCGCACGTCGAACTTCATGCGCGCGTCCTCGAAGGCCTCGAACCCGCACTCATACGGGGAGAGCTTCTCGGGATCGGGGTGGTGGGCCCCGGTCAGGCGCCCCAGCACGCCGCTCACGACGATCGCCCCGATGCCGACGGCGCATCCGATGACGAGGAACAGCAGGACGGGAAAGTAGTTTTCCAGCATGGCGCCTGTTGGGAACCGCGGATCACCCGTGCCGGGATTTGTGGGAAGCCCGGCGGCTTCTCGAATCTGGTGCGGTCGGAGAGACTCGAACTCTCACGCCTTTCGGCACTGCCCCCTCAAGACAGCGTGTCTACCAATTCCACCACGACCGCATTGCCAGCGACTGCAGGTACTGCGAGGGACTGCTACTTCGGGATCTGCTGCGACTTCGAGGCGGGATCCCCCGACGGGGCCGGCGCCGAGGGCGCGGGCACTGCCGGCTGGGAAGCGGGCTTGCCCGCGTCCGTCTTGATCGACTGCGTCACGCCGCCGGWCTTCGAGGGCGACGCSGACAGGAAGGTGAGCCCGAGGCTGGTCACGAAGAACACSGCCGCSAGGAYGCCGGTCGAGCGCGACAGGAAGTTGGCCGCGCCCGAGGAGCCGAASAGGCTGCCCGCSGAGCCGCTGCCGAACGCGGCGCCCATGTCGGCGCCCTTTCCGTGCTGCAGGAGCACCAGGACGACGATGGCCGCCGCCGCCAGCACGTGAAGCACGATCACCAACGTATGCATCGAGGAACCTCTCAGTTCAGGCGACGGCTGCGCGCCAGATCGCCAGGAAATCTTCCGCCACCAGCGACGCCCCGCCGATGAGCCCTCCATCGACGTCCGGCATCGCGAACAGTTCCGCCGCGTTCGAGCCCTTCACGCTGCCCCCGTAGAGGATCGGCAGCCGCGAGGCCACGCCCGCGTCCTTCTTCGCCACCCTTCCCCTCAGGAAGGCGTGCGCTTCCTGCGCCTGCGCCGACGTGGCCGTCCTGCCCGTGCCGATGGCCCAGACGGGCTCGTAGGCCACGAGGCCCCCGTCGAGCGCCGCGGCGCCGGATACCTCCAGCACCGCGTCCAGCTGCCGGGCGAGCACCGACTCCGTCACGCCCTTCTCGCGCTCGGCGAGCGTCTCGCCGACGCAGAAGATGGGCACGAGGCCCGCCTTCCGGGCGGCGGCGTACTTCTGCGCCACGGCCTCGTCCGTATCCCCGAAGAGGGTCCGGCGCTCGGAGTGCCCGACGATCGCGAAGGTGGCCCCGAACTCCCGGAGCATCGCGCCGGAGACATCCCCCGTGTACGCGCCCTTCTCGAACCGGCTCACGTCCTGCCCGCCCCAGGCGACCGGCGTGCCCTCGAGGAGCCCGCGGACCTGCGCCAGGTAGGGCGCCGGCACGCACACCGCGAGGTGGCGGCCCGGCTGCGGCGACACTTCCTTGAGGATCGCGCGAAGGAGGCTTTCGTTGCCGGGAAGGCTTCCGTTGAGCTTCCAGTTCCCGACGACGTATTTCGGCCTCAATTGACGCCCCTCAAAACCGCAGGATTTTACGGTATCGGGGGGTACCCGGTCAATTTTGCCCCCGTGAGGGTAACTTCCGGCCGGCCTGTCGCGGGCCCTGCCCCGCCGGTGTTGACAGTCGTTTCGATATTTCTATATTCTTCAAATCATGGAATCTCGCCAAGCCATCGATTCGCTGGCCGCACTGGCCCAGGAAACCCGGCTCGCCATCTACCGGCTGCTCGTCCAGGCTGGCCCGGAGGGCCTCGCCGCTGGCGCGATCGCCGAGAAGCTCGGGGTTGCGCCCGCCACGCTCTCCTTTCACCTGAAGGAGCTCGCCCGTGCCGGGCTCGTCACGTCACGGACGGCCTCCCGGTTCATCTATTACGCCGCCAACTTCGAGCGCATGGCGGCCCTGATGACCTACCTCACCGAAAACTGCTGCGGCGGCAATCCGGGCGAGTGCCTCGCGCCGGGCGAGACCTCGCTCTCCCGGTGCTGACTTCCCGTCCGACGGAACACGCCATGACCGACCGCCCCTACAACGTCCTCTTCCTCTGCACCGGCAACTCCGCGCGCTCGATCCTGGGCGAGGCCCTCCTCAACTCGATGGGCCGGGGCCGCTTCCGCGCCTGGAGCGCCGGAAGCCGCCCGGGCGGACGCGTGAACCCGTTCGCGCTGGAGCTCCTGGCCAAGAACGGCCTGCCCGTCGAGGGGCTGCGAAGCAAGAGCTGGGACGAATTCGCCGCGCCGGGCGCGCCCGAATTCGACTTCATCTTCACCGTGTGCGACTCGGCGGCGGCCGAGACCTGCCCCGTCTGGCCGGGCCACCCCATGAGCGCGCACTGGGGCATCCCCGATCCGGCCGCGGTSGAGGGGGACGACGACGCGAAGCGCAGGGCMTTCCGCGACGCGTTCTCCCGGCTGCAGAAGCGCATCTCCCTCCTCGTGAACCTGCCCGTGCAGAGCCTGGACAGGCTCTCGCTCCAGARGGAGCTCTCCGACATCGGCAGGACCGCCTGAACGCCATGGCCACGACCGCGGGCGCGGCCCCGGCACCCATCGGGTTCTTCGAGCGCTACCTCACGGTCTGGGTGGCGCTGTGCATCGCCGCCGGCATCGGGCTCGGGCAGCTGCTTCCGGGCGCCTTCGCAGCCATCGGGCGCCTCGAGGTCGCGAAGGTGAACCTGCCGGTGGGCGCGCTCATCTGGGTGATGATCGTGCCGATGCTCGTGAAGATCGACTTCGGCGCGCTGCACCAGGTGAAGGCGCACTGGAAGGGGATCGGGGTCACGCTCTTCGTGAACTGGGCCGTGAAGCCCTTCTCGATGGCGCTGCTGGGCTGGATCTTCGTGCGCGGGCTGTTCGCGCCCTGGCTCCCCGCGCAGCAGATCGACAGCTACATCGCGGGGCTCATCCTGCTGGCCGCGGCGCCCTGCACCGCGATGGTCTTCGTCTGGAGCCAGCTCTGCCGCGGCAATCCCTACTTCACGCTCTCGCAGGTGGCGCTCAACGACTCGCTGATGATCGTGCTCTTCGCGCCGATCGTGGCCCTCCTGCTGGGGATGTCGAGCATCACGGTTCCCTGGGACACGCTCTTCGCCTCCGTGATCCTCTATGTCGCCATTCCCGTGGCGCTGGCGCAGCTCTGGCGCCGGGCGCTGCTCGCGAAGGGGCAGGCGGCGTACGAGGCCACGCTCGCCCGCATCGGCCCGTTCTCCATCGCCGCCCTCCTCGCCACCATCGTCCTGCTCTTCGGATTCCAGGGCGAGGCGATCCTGAAGCAGCCGCTCGTCATCGCCCTTCTCGCGGTGCCGATCCTGCTGCAGGTCTTCTTCAAYTCCGGGCTCGCCTAYCTSCTCAACCGCCGGCTGGGTGTCGCGCACGAAGTGGCGGGSCCCTCCTGCCTCATCGGCGCGAGCAACTTCTTCGAGCTCGCGGTGGCCGCCGCCATCACGCTCTTCGGTCTGGAATCCGGCGCCGCGCTCGCCACCGTGGTGGGCGTGCTGATCGAGGTGCCCGTGATGCTCGCGGTGGTGAAGGTCGTGAACGCGAGCAAGGGCTGGTACGAGGCCG
>PQAI01000012.1 GCA_003105245.1 Betaproteobacteria bacterium
GGCGAGCGCTCCATCTCGGTGGCGTGCATGCACTGCACCGACGCGCCGTGCATGGCGGTCTGCCCCGTCGACTGCTTCTACAAGACGGAAGAGGGCATCGTCCTGCACGACAAGGACCTGTGCATCGGCTGCGGCTACTGCTTCTACGCCTGCCCCTTCGGCGCGCCGCAGTTCCCGCAGGCCGGCGCCTTCGGCCTGCGCGGCAAGATGGACAAGTGCACCTTCTGCTCCGGCGGGCCCGAGGAGAACAACACGGCCGAGGAGTACCGCAAGTACGGCCGCAACCGCCTCGCCGAGGGCAAGCTCCCGGCCTGCGCGGAGATGTGCTCCACCAAGGCGCTGCTCGCGGGAGATGCCGAGGTGCTCACGAGGATCTACAAGTACCGGGTCGTCACCCGCGGCAAGGGCGACGAGATCTGGGGCTGGTCCATGGCGTATGGCGGCAGCGGCAAGCTCGCCGACCAACCGGGAGGAAAGGCATGAGAAAGCTCACCGCTCTCGCGGCCGCGTTCGCGGCGGCCGCGGTTTTCACCGGCTGCACGGAGATCGCCCAGGAGCCCGGCAAGTCGTACGCCGGGAAGCTCGACGACAAGCCCTACGCGGGCGACCAGTACAAGGGCGACAAGGCGAAGTGGGAGCAGTCGCTCGCCGCGCGCGCCGACAACCAGAACGACTATCGGCGCGCCATGGCCGAGAAGAAATAGCCCGGGAGAGACGAAAATGAAAAGCACATTCGCACGGGGCATCGGCGCGCTCGTCGTGGCGCTGGCCGCGTGGCTTCCCTTCGGCGCCTCGGCGCAGCAACCCGCCGCCACCCAGCCGGCCGCGGCCGCGCAGGAGGCGGCGCCCGCTCCCAAGCCGGCTGCCGGCTCGACCGCGGTTCCCGGCTGGAACAACCCCCCGTCCTGGAACGACGTGAGCACGCAGCAGCAGTACGCGTCGGTGCCGGGCCGGGAGACCAACGTCCTCATCCAGGGGGCGGGCCACGAGTGGAGGAAGATCCGCAACGGCCCCGTCACTTTCTATGGGGGCATCGTCCTGCTCATCCCGCTCGCGGTCCTGGTGCTCTTCTACCTCGCGAAGGGCCCGATCAAGGTCCACGACCCGCTCACGGGGCGCCTCATCGAGCGCTTCTCGAGCGTCGAGCGCGTGGCGCACTGGACCATGGGGCTGTCGTTCGTGGTGCTGGCCCTCACGGGCATCGTGATCCTCTTCGGCAAGTACATCCTCCTGCCGATCGTGGGGCACGCGGCGTTCGCGGGGCTGACCGTGCTCTCGAAGAACCTGCACAACTTCGTGGGGCCGCTCTTCATCTTCGCSCTCGTGATCTTCATCACGCTCTTCATCCGCGAGAACCTGTGGAAGTCGTACGACGGCCAGTGGCTCGGCAAGTTCGGCGGCWTGCTCTCCGGCGAGCACGTGCCTTCGGGCAAGTTCAACGCCGGCGAGAAGGTGCTGTTCTGGACGCTGGTGGTGGGCCTGTGCACGGTGATCAGCGTGACGGGGCTCATCCTCAACTTCCCGAACTGGAACCAGGGCCGCGAGGCGATGCAGCTCGCGAACGTGATCCACGGCATCTGCGCGATCCTCGCGATGTCCATGGCKTGCTTCCACATCTACCTCGGCACCGTCGGCATGCAGGGCGCGCTCGCCGCCATGAAGACCGGCTACGTCGACGAGACGTGGGCGAAGGAGCACCACCAGTACTGGYACGACGAGGTGAAGGCMGGCAAGCGCCCCGAGAAGGTGGTCGCGGGCTCCGCCCAGCCYGCCACGGGAGACTGACCATGAAGACCAAGCTCGTCACGCTCGCCATCGCCGCCGGCCTCGGGCTGGCGCTCTCCGCCCAGGCSAAGCTGCCGCCGGCSCCKCCCATGGAYCCKGCCAAGGCCGAGGCCAAGAAGAAGGCCGACGCCGAGGCCGCCGAGAAGGGCAAGGCCGCCCAGGCCGCCGCGGAGGACGCGGCGGTCAAGAACTTCCAGGGCAACATGAAGAAGGCCGGAAAGCCCGTTCCGAAGCCCACGCCCATCGCCGCCGCCGCTCCCGCGAAGGCCGCCCCCGCGGCCCCCGCGAAGCCCGCGGAAAAGGCGCCGGCGAAGAAGCCCTGAGTCGGGAGACATCGACATGAGGGCATTTCTCTCCACGCTCGCCGCCGGCGTTCTGGTGGCCGGCTGTGCTTCCCTGGGGGGCGCTCCGGGTCCCAAGGCGGTCGCGAACCTCGCTTCCACCAAGGGCAACTCGGCATCCGGCACCGTCACCTTCGAACAGCAGGGCGACAAGGTGCGCGTTTCGGGGACCGTCACGGGGCTCAAGGCCAACGCGGAGCACGGCTTCCACGTGCACGAGAAGGGCGATTGCAGCTCCGGCGACGGCATGAGCGCCGGCGGGCACTTCAACCCGCTSGGCAAGGCCCACGGGCACCAGGGCGCCGAGCATCACGCGGGCGACATGCCCAACCTCAGGGCCGACGCCTACGGCAACGCCTCGTTCTCGTTCGAGGTCGCGGGCATCACGGTGGGCTCGGGGGCGACCGACATCGTCGGCCGGGGCCTCATCGTCCACCGCGACCCGGACGACTACAAGAGCCAGCCCGCGGGCAACGCCGGCCCCCGGCTCGCGTGCGCGGTGATCGCCAAGGGCTGAGCGCGCATCGCCTGACGGAAAAGGCGGCCTCGGCCGCCTTTTTCATTACCAGGTGTATCGGACCGTGTAGCGCACGACCGCCTCGCCCTTGGGCGCGACCTTCACCGGGAAGTGGATCGTGCGCGCGTCCTGCTTCTCGAAGTCGTGCGTCTTCCTCGTGACCGCCCAGTTGGTCCAGCGGTACAGGCTCTCCCGCACCACCACCGCCACCGCCTCGTCGGGCTTCTGGTTGCGCACGCGGACCTCGATCTCCTCCTCGATCCACTTCGCCGAGGTGTCGATGCGGTAGTCGAGCTGCTTCCTCTCCCCCACCACGTCGAAGGCCGAGCCCAGCTTCACCTGGACCTTCTCGTCGCGCGCCGTGTGGTCGATGAGGTCCTCGCCGATGAATTCCAGGCTGCCGTCGGCGTCGTCGCGCTTGGAGACGCGCATCTTCCCCGCGGGCAGCGGCATGCCCAGCCCGTCGGCCTTCGAGTTCCTCAGGCGCAGGTAGACGTCCACCTTGCGGTTCGACTGGATGCCGTAGTTTCGGTCGGTCATGGGCGAGCCGTAGACGGGGAAGCTCGTTCCCTGGCCGTAGTAGACGAGGTGCTTCTCGCAGGCCACGCCGGCGGCGGTGGGGAAGAGCTCGATCTGCTTGGTGGAGTTCTGCGCGAGCGAGGCCGGGCGGCCCAGCGTGTAGAGGTGGTATTCGAAGAAGGCCTTTTCCTCGAACCCGGCCGCCTTCGCCTCCTGCATGCGGCCGAGCGCGGCGGGGGCGGGCGCGTAGGCGCGCGGCGGCTGCGCGCGCTGCACGTCGCCGGCCACGAGCTTGAGCCTCGCGTTCTCGTAGCTCGCGCCGGACTGGTTCACGATCGTCACCCAGGCGCCCACGTCCAGGCGGCACTGGCCCGGCTTCGGCTCCGCGTAGGTGAGGTTGTAGTCCGCCCACCAGGTCATGCCCCCCGTCTGGTACGCGATGCGCGCGTCGTGGGCCCCGGCGCGGCCGGTCTCGACGTCCCAGACGAGTGTGGGCTTGCTGATGAGGCCGCCCGGAAGGCCCGGGAGCGTCACGCCCGAGTAGCCGTTCACGATCCGCACGCCGCCGTCGGCGCCCTTGAGCGTGAGTCCGCCCTGCGTGCCCACGAGCGTGCCGGTGAACGAGCCCACGCCCTGGCCGCGCGGCTGCTCGACGGTGATCTCGCGGTCCAGGTAGCGCGACAGCAGCTTCTGCGTGCTGGTGAGGTCGAACTCGAAGCTCTGCTCGACCACGCGCGTGTCCCGGGGGTCGGTGAGCGAGGCGAAGGAGACGGTCGTGGGATCGATGAGCGCCGGGACGTCGGGCACGCGCAGCAGGTTGCGGCCCGCCTTCAGGTCGAAGCGGCGGTCCTCGCGCACGAGCGCGTAGCCGGGAATCGCCATGCCTTCGCCGCCGGAACGGAAGGTCTGCGGCGAGAGCGTGCCGGGCTGGGCGCTGGAGTAGATGGTCACCGCGGTGCCGGAGGCGGCGGGCAGGGCGAGCGCGGCGAGGGTGGCGGCGAGGATCGGGCGGCGGGCGGGTCTCATGGCGGGGTCTCCATCGGTTCGGTATCGAGTTTAACGGGCGCGACCGGCAAAGGGGTTAACGGGCCGCTATACTTCCCGGCATGAGATTCGAAGGCACCGACACCTACGTCGCGGACGACGACCTGAAGATCGCGGTCAACGCCGCCGTCACGCTGCAGAGGCCGCTCCTCATCAAGGGCGAGCCCGGCACCGGGAAGACCATGCTGGCCGAGGAGGTCGCGCGCGCGCTCGGCATGCCCCTCTACCAGTGGCACATCAAGTCCACCACCAAGGCGCAGCAGGGCCTCTACGAGTACGACGCGGTCTCGCGCCTGCGCGACTCGCAGCTGGGCGACGAGAAGGTGAAGGACATCGGCAACTACATCGTGAAGGGCGTGCTCTGGGAGGCCTTCGAGAGCGAGCGCCAGGCGGTGGTGCTGGTCGACGAGATCGACAAGGCCGACATCGAGTTCCCCAACGACCTGCTGCGCGAGCTCGACCGCATGGAGTTCCACGTCTACGAGACGCGGCGGACGGTGCGGGCGCGCCATCGCCCGGTGATCCTCATCACCTCCAACAACGAGAAGGAGCTCCCGGACGCCTTCCTGCGGCGCTGCTTCTTCCACTACATCCGCTTCCCCGACAAGGAGACGATGCAGGCCATCGTCGACGTGCACTACCCGGGGATCAAGAAGCAGCTCGTGCAGGCGGCGCTCGAGAGCTTCTTCGGCATCCGCGAGATGCCGGGGCTCAAGAAGAAGCCCTCCACCTCGGAGCTCCTCGACTGGCTGAAGCTGCTGCTCGCGGAGGACATCCCGCCCGAGGCGCTGAGGAGCGAGGGCCACCAGCAGGCGGTTCCGCCGCTCTACGGGGCGCTGCTCAAGAACGAGCAGGACGTCCACCTCTTCGAGCAGTTGCTGTTCCTGCAGCGCCGCGGCCGCTAGCGGCGCGGGGACCGGGAGGATCCATGGCCACGAAGCGCAAGGCGGCCGTGAAGAAGGCCGCGGGGAAGCCGAAGGCGAGGAAACCCGCTGCGATGAAACCTGTCGCGAGGAAGCCCGCTGCGCGAAGGCCCGCCCCGCGCGGCGTTCTCGCGAAGGCCTCGGGCGAGGTCCTGCGCCTGGCCGGCATCGGCACCGACGCGGTGGCGAGGGCCACCGGCAAGGCCTGGGACCAGTGGCTCGCGATCCTGGACAAGGCCGGGGCCATCGCGATGCCGCACAAGGCCATCGCCTCCCTCCTCGCCGGCAGGTACCGGGTGCCGTCGTGGTGGAGCCAGATGCTTGCCGTGGGCTACGAGCAGGCCCGCGGCCTGAGGAAGCCGCACCAGAAGGCCGACGGGTTCGCCGCGAGCGCCTCGCGCACCGTGGCTGCCGGGGTCGACAGGCTCTACGGCGCCTGGGCCGACCCGAAGCTGCGGGCCCTCTGGCTGGGAGCGGCGCCGGTCCAGGTCCGGCGCTCCACCGACGGCAAGTCCATGCGGATCACGTGGACGGCCGGCGGCTCCAGCGTGGACGTCACCTTCCACCCGTTGCCCGGCGGCAGGAGCCGCGTGCAGGTCGAGCACGGCAGGCTCGCGGACGCCGGGACACGCGCCGCGCAGAAGGACTTCTGGTCCGGCGCGCTGGACCGCCTGAAGGCCATGCTCGAGAAGGCGGCGTAGGCACGGTGCTCGTCGACTTCTTCTTCACCGTGCGCAAGGCCGGGGTGCCGGCGAGCGTGAAGGAATTCCTCACGCTGCTCGCCGCCCTCGAGCGCGGCGTAGTGTCCGCGAGCGTGGACGACTTCTACGTGCTCTCGCGCGCCACGCTGGTGAAGGACGAGGCCTACTTCGACCGCTTCGACCTCGCGTTCTCGGCGTACTTCAAGGGCGTGGCGTCCGTCCCGGACGACCTGGTGAAGGAGATCCCGGAGGAGTGGCTGAGGAAGCTCGCCGAGCGCCACCTCACCGAGGAGGAAAAGCGCCTGGTCGAGTCCCTGGGAGGGTGGGAAAAGCTCATGGAGACGCTGCGGCAGCGCCTCGAGGAGCAGAAGAAGCGCCACCAGGGCGGCAACAAGTGGATCGGGACCGCGGGGACCTCGCCCTTCGGCGCCTACGGCTACAACCCCGAGGGCATCCGCATCGGGCAGGAGCGCTCGCGCAACCGGCGCGCGGTGAAGGTGTGGGACCAGCGCGAGTTCCGCGACTACGATACCGACCGCGAGCTGGGCGTGAGGAACATCAAGCTCGCGCTGCGCCGGCTGCGCCGCTTCGCGCGCACGGGCGCGCCCGAGGTCCTCGACCTCCCGGACACGATCCGCTCGACGGCSCGGAACGCCGGSTGGCTGGACCTCAAGATCGTCCCSGAGCTGCACAACGCGGTGAAGGTGCTCCTCTTCCTCGACGTGGGCGGCACSATGGAYGACCACATCCAGGTGGTSGAGGAGCTCTTCAGCGCCGCCCGCACGGAGTTCAAGAACCTCGAGCACTTCTACTTCCACAACTGCGTCTACGAGACGGTGTGGAAGGACAACCGGCGCCGCAACGCCGAGCGCATCCCGACCGTGGACGTGATGCGCCGGTTCGGCCACGACTACAAGGCGATCTTCGTGGGGGACGCGGCGATGAGCCCCTACGAGCTGGAGCAGGCCGGCGGCAGCGTCGAGCACTGGAACGACGAGCCCGGACGCCTCTGGCTCGAGCGGATGCTGCGCGCCTGGCCGCGGGCGGCGTGGCTCAACCCGGCGCCCGAGGAGCACTGGGCCTGGACCGTCTCGACGGAGAACATCCGGCGGATATTCGACGGGAGGATGTTCCCGGTGACGTTGAGAGGGCTCGAGGGGGCGATGAAGTCCTTGTCTTGAGTCGCCCCCTGTCATGGGGCTCCATCGATCCCGCCGCCGCCGCCGCCATCGACTCTTTTTCACCGAGCGCCCTCCCGTGCCGCGAGGGGCATCGTCGCGAAGGCCGCCCTCTGCGATCCTGCGACCCTCGGCAGGTTCGTCACCGCACGGAGTTCGGGAGATGCCCGTCGCGGCACGACAGGGCGCCCCGGTGAAAAGACGTTGCGGCGACGCGGGATGTGGTCGTGAAAGAGCCGGCTGTCGAGGTGCCAGAGGGGTTCGGGAGGGCTTCCCCGGTGCGGAGAAGATCGGGAACGCACGAGACGCGAGCCGATCGGACGAGGCCGCAGAGACAGTCTGGAGCTTGGCGCATGAGCCCTCCCGAACCCCTCTGGCACCTCGACAGCCGGCGCTACCGGCGAACGAAGCGCCTTACGCCCCCCTCGACCACTCTCGTCACCTTGCCCTCGGCCTCGAGGTAGTGCAGGTGCGCGATCGCCTCGCCCATGGCGAAGCCCAGCTGGTGCTCGTCGAGCTTGCGCCGGAAGAGGACAGGCAGGATCTCGAATGCTGTGACGGGGCTCGCGCAGGCGGCGAGGAGCTTCTCGAGCCGCTCGGCGTGGTGCGCGCCCAGCTGGATGATGCGCGGGTGCAGGCCCTCGAAGACGCGGTCGTGCGAGGGAAGGACGCGCACCGAGCCGGGGATGTCGGCGAAGCGCGCGAAGGAGTCGAGGTACAGGCGCAGCGGGTTCGCCTCCGGCTGGTTGCCCCAGACGCCGACGTTGGTGGTGATGCGCGGCAGGATCTGGTCGCCGGAGATGAGCACGCCGAGCGAGGGGCAGAAGAGCGCCGCGTGCTCCGGGGCGTGGCCGTGCACGCAGATCACGCGCCAGTCGTGGCCGCCGATCGCCAGCGTGTCGCCGTGCAGCATGCGCCGGTAGGTGCGCGGCAGCTCCGGCACGCCGCGCCGGTAGCGGTTTCCCGTGCGGGCCTTCTCGGGGATGGCGGAGACGTCGAGGCCGTTGAGCCCGAAGAAGGCGATGCCCGTGGGCCGGTCGAAGCCGGCGGTGTCGTCGCGCGCGGCGTGCGCCGAGAGGAACTCCGCGGCGGTCATCCACACGGGAGCGCCCGTGCGCCGCGCGAGCCACTCCGCGCTGCCCACGTGGTCGGGGTGGTAGTGGGTGACGACGATGCGCCTCACGGGGCGACCGGCCATCGCGCCGGCGAGGAGCCGCTCCCAGAGCGCCCAGGTCTCCTCGGTGCCCAGGCCCGTGTCGACSACGGTCCAGCCGTCGCCGTCCTCGAGCAGCCACAGGTTGATGTGGTCCAGCGCGAAGGGCAGCGGCATGCGGATCCACCACACGCCGGGSGCGACGGGCATCGCCTCCCCGGGRGCGGGGAGGGTATCGGCGAAGGGATAGCGGACCGCGGTCTTGTCGGTCATGGGCGGGGCGCCTCGGGGCGGCGCGCGCGGACTACTTGGTCGTGAACACGAACACGCCGTCCCAGTTCTTGGGGGGCGGGGACTGGCGGAAGTGCGCGATGCGGTCGAGGTAGAGTCGGTAGAGCTTCGCCTCGGGCGATGCGAAGGCGAGCGCCTTGATGACCTGCTCGGCCTCGTCCCAGCGCTGGCTGCGGTACATCTCGAGGCCCTTGTGGAAGCGCTCGACCTCCGCGACGGACTCCGGACCCACCTCGCCCTGCCTGCCGACGGGCTCGTAGATCGCCACGCCCTCGTGCTTGCCCTTCACCTGCACCTTGTCGATCTCGCGGTAGACGAAGCCGGGGGCCTTGCGAACGATGTTCTCGGTCACGAGGATGCCGACGCCGTACTGCTTGGTGAGGCTCTCCAGGCGCGAGGCGAGGTTCACCGAGTCGCCCATCACGGTGTAGGAGCGCCGGAACTTCGAGCCCATGTCTCCCACGTTCATGGTGCCGCAGTTCAGGCCCACGCCGATGTGCAGGGCCGGCCAGCCGCGCTTCATGAACGGGGCGTCGAGGTCGCGCAGGCCCTTCTGCATGTCGATCGCGGTCTCGAGCGCGTGCGTGGCGTGGTCGGGGTCCTGCAGCGGCGCCCCCCAGAAGGCCATGATGGCGTCGCCGATGTACTTGTCGATCGTCCCGCGCCGCTTCTGCACGTGCTCGGTCATCGCGGTGAGGTAGGCGTTCATCAGGTCCTTGAGGCCCTCCGGCGTCAGGCCCTCGGAGATGGAAGTGAAGTCGCGCACGTCGGAGAAGAGCACCGTCATCTCGCGGCTTTCGCCCTTCATCGAGTACTCGCCCGGGTTCTTCGACATCTCCTCGACGAGCTCCTTGGGCACGTAGGTGCCGAACAGGCCCGTGATGAGGCGGCGGGAGCGCGCCTCGGAGAAGAAGCCGTAGACCATGTTCAGGAAGTAGAGCGTCACCAGCATCAGCAGCGGAGAAGCCACCGGCACCACCCAGTTCCTCGCCTGCCACAGGTAGAGGTTCGAGCCGACCACCAGCACGAAGAG
>PQAI01000013.1:0-1714 GCA_003105245.1 Betaproteobacteria bacterium
CTGGCCGCGGAGCTCGAGAGGCTGCAACCCGCCGAGCTCCTCGTCCCCGACGACTTCGATCCCCCGTTCGTGCGCGCGGGGCTCGCCGTGAAGCGCATCGAGTCGTGGCAGTTCGATCCCGCCTCGGCCAACCGGGAGCTCGCCCGCCAGTTCGGCACCGCCGACCTCTCGGGCTACGGCGTCGAGGGACTCGGCGTGGCGCTCGGGGCCGCCGGSGCSCTSCTCGCCTACGCGCGCCACACGCAGCAATCGGCGCTGCCCCACGTCACCGGGCTCGCGGTCGAGCGCGAGAGCGAGTTCGTGCAGATGGACGCGCACACGCGCGCCAACCTCGAGATCACCGAGACGCTCTCCGGCGCCGAGTCGCCGACCCTCGCCTCGCTGCTCGATCGCTGCGCGACCTCGATGGGAAGCCGCCGGCTTCGCCACTGGCTGCACCACCCGCTTCGCGATACCGCGACGCTCGCCCGCCGTCACGACGGCATCGAGGCCCTCGCGGCCGGCAACTCGCGCGTGCGCCACCCGGCGGTCTCGCAGGTGCTCTCGGGGTGGTCGGACGTGGAGCGCATCGCCGCGCGCGTGGCGCTCGGCACCGCGCGGCCGCGCGACCTCGCGGGGCTGCGCGACACGCTCGCCACGCTCCCCGCGCTGCACGGGCTCCTCGCCGGCGCCGCGGTTCCCGCACTGCACCGCCTCGCCGAGCCGCTGGCGCCGGCCGACGACCTCCACGCCGACCTCGACGCCACGCTCAGGGAGGAGCCGGCCGCCGTCGTGCGCGAGGGCGGGGTGATCCGCGACGGCTTCGACCCGGAGCTGGACGAGTTGCGCGCCATCCAGAACGACTGCGGGTCGTTCCTGCTCGAGATGGAGAAGCGCGAGCGGGAGCGCACGGGGATCGCCAACCTGCGGGTGGAATTCAACAAGGTCCATGGATTCTTCATCGAGGTGACGCAGGGCCAGCTCGACAAGGTGCCCCTGGACTACCGCCGCCGGCAGACGATGAAGAACGCCGAGCGCTTCATCACGCCGGAGCTCAAGGCCTTCGAGGACAAGGCGCTGGCCGCGGGCGAGCGGGCGCTGGCGCGCGAGAAGGAGCTCTATGAGGCGCTCCTCGGCCGCCTCCAAGGGCGCCTCGCGCGCCTGCAGGAGATCGCCGGGGCCGCCGCCGAGCTCGATGCCCTTGGCGCGCTGGCCGCCTCCGCCGAGGCGCTTCGCCTCACGCGCCCCGCCTTCACGGGCGAGGACGTGATCGAGATCGCGGGCGGGCGCCACCTCGTGGTGGAGAGCCAGGTCGAGGACTTCATCCCCAACGACACGAGCCTCACGCGCTCGCGCCAGCTGCTGCTCATCACCGGGCCCAACATGGGCGGCAAGTCCACCTACATGCGGCAGGTGGCCCAGATCGCGCTCCTCGCCTACTCGGGATCCTTCGTGCCGGCCGCCTCCGCCACCCTGGGGCCCATCGACCGCATCTTCACCCGCATCGGCGCCTCCGACGACCTGGCGGGCGGGCGCTCGACCTTCATGGTCGAGATGACGGAGGCGGCCGCGATCCTCAACAACGCCACGCCGCGAAGCCTCGTCCTCGTCGACGAGATCGGGCGCGGCACCTCCACCTTCGACGGGCTGGCGCTCGCCTACGCGATCGCGCGCCACCTCGCCGAGCGCGTGCGCTGCTACGCGCTCTTCGCCACGCACTACTTCGAGCTCACGC
>PQAI01000013.1:1980-3014 GCA_003105245.1 Betaproteobacteria bacterium
CCTAGCGCCGCCGCCCGCTGCCTCCTTCTCGCCCTCGCCCTCGCGGGCTGCGCGGCGAAGCCCCCCCACCCCGAGGCCTTCTCCTTCGCCGTCGTCGGCGACGCGCCCTACGACGCGCGCGAGGAAAGGGAATTCGACGCCATGCTCGCGAGGCTCGGCGCCGAGCCCCTCGCCTTCGTGCTGCACGTGGGCGACTTCAAGTCGGGCGGAAATTCGCCGTGCACCGACGCGCTGTACGCCGGGCGCCGAAGGAGCCTCGACGCCTCGCCGCACGCGCTCGTGCTCACGCCCGGCGACAACGACTGGACCGACTGCCGGCGCGACTCCAACGGCAAGGCCGATCCGCTCGAACGGCTGGCGAAGCTGCGCCAGGTGTTCTTCGCCGACGGCTGGTCCCTCGGGCGCAAGCGCCTTCCCCTCGCCTCGCAGGAAGGCTGCGCCGAGCGCGAAGGGGTGAATTGCCGCTGCCCGGGATTGCCGGAGAACCGCCTCTGGACCCGCGGCGGCGTCGTCTTCGCGACCGTCCACGTGGTGGGAAGCAACGACAACCGCGGTTTCGACGCCGCCAACGACGCCGAGCAGGCCTGCCGCGCCGCCGCCAACCGCGCCTGGATCGAGAATGCGCTGCGCATGGCGGAGACCTCGCGCAGCCGCGGCGTGGTGATCGCGACCCACGTCGACCCCTGGGAGGCGAGCCGCGACAAGGTCTACGACGGCCTCCTGCTGCAGCTCGCGGCGGGCGCGCGCCGCCTCGGCAAGCCGCTGCTCTTCATCCACGGCGACACGCACACCTACCGCTTCGACCGCCCCTTCCGCGACGGCTACGGCAAGGCGATCGACAACGCGAACCGGCTGGAAACCTACGGCAGCCCCGTGGTGGGCTGGGTGCGGGTCACGGTGGATGCCAACGACGAGCGGCTCTTCCGCGTCGAGCCGCGGCCGCCGGAGCCTTCGGGAAGCTAGGCTTCGTCGCCCTCGGGCGCGTGCTCGCCGTGCGCGTGGCCGTGGCGGAGCTCCTCGTCGCTGGCGGGCCG
>PQAI01000014.1 GCA_003105245.1 Betaproteobacteria bacterium
ACGGCACCGGAGACGGTGCCGTTTTTTTTCGCCCGGTTCTCGTAGAATCGCCCTAGCGAATCGGGAGCGGCACCCTGGACACCTTCCTGCAGCAGGTAGTGAACGGCCTCACGCTCGGCAGCGTGTACGCGGTCGTGGCCCTGGGCTACACGATGGTCTACGGCATCGTGCAGCTGATCAACTTCGCCCACGGCGAGGTGGTCATGATCGGCTGCATGGTCGCCTTCTCGGTGATCGTGGCGCTCGCGCCCACCGGGCTGCCGCCCTACATCGTCGTGGGCGCGGGAATCGCGGCCGCGGTGCCGGTGTGCATGGCCGTGGGCTACGTGATCGAGCGCGCCGCCTACCGTCCACTCAGGAATGCGCCGCGCCTCGCCCCCCTCATCACGGCGATCGGCGTCTCCATCGTGCTGCAGCACCTGGCGCTGCTGGTCTGGAGCCGCAACATCATCGCGTTCCCGCAGATCATCGAGTTGAGGCTCTTCCACCTCGGGAGCTCCGAGACGAGCGCCGCCATCTCCAACGTCCAGCTCGCGATCATCGCGACCTCGGTGGCGATGATGACGGGGCTGCTCTTCCTCGTCTACCGCACGCGGCTGGGCATCGCGATGCGCGCGACCTCGCAGAACCCGACGGTCGCGGGCCTCATGGGCATCGACATCAACCGCGTGATCTCCGCCACCTTCGTGATCGGCGCGGCGCTGGGGGCGGTCGCGGGCGCCATGGTCGGCACCTACTACGGCATCGCGCACTACCAGATGGGGTTCCTGCTGGGGCTGAAGGCCTTCAGCGCGGCGGTGCTGGGCGGCATCGGCAACCTCGCGGGCGCCGTGCTCGGCGGCATCCTCATGGGCCTCATCGAGGCCCTCGGCGCGGGCTACGTGGGCGACTTCACGAACGTGTGCACGCTCGACCGCTTCCTGCCCGGCTTCTCGGAGGTGTGCGCGGCGAGCCCGGAGTCGAGCCTCTTCGGCTCCAACTACAAGGACGTKTACGCGTTCATCGTCCTCATCCTCGTGCTCGTCTTCCGGCCCTCGGGGCTGCTGGGCGAGCGTGTCGGCGACCGGGCCTAGTCATGCGTTATCGAGTTATCCAGACGAAAGGCTTTGGAAACGCCGATGAACGCCGATACCCCGCCGATTGCCGCCGAGAAGACGAGAGAGGAGCTCGACTCGTTGACCCGGCAGGTCATAGGGGCGGCGTTTCGGGTCAGCTCGACCCTGGGCCAGGGATTCCTGGAGAAGGTCTACGAGAACTCGTTGGTCCACGAACTCCGGAAGGCAGGGCTCAATGTCGAGCAGCAACGCCCGGTCCAGGTGCGCTACGACGGGGAGATTGTCGGCGACTACATCACGGACATTCTCGTCGAGCGGGCAATCGTTCTCGAGATCAAGGCTTCTGGAGGGCTCGACCGGTTGCACTACTCACAGTGCGCCAACTACCTCCGGGCAACGGGCCTTCGAATCTGCCTGCTCCTGAACTTCGGCCTGCCTCGCCTCCAGTTGAAGCGCATCGTCCGGAATTTCTGATCATCGGCGGCAATCGGCGGGGCATCGGCGTTCATCGGCGTTTGCAGGGATTTGCGTGACCATGGGCACCCTGGACCGGATCCGCGAGGACCCCCGCCTCAAGTGGGCCGGCATCGCCCTCATCGCCATCTCGCTCGTCGCCCTTCCCTTCGTGCTGGCGATGGCGGGCACGGCGTGGGTGCGGATCACGAACCTCGCCATCCTCTTCGTCCTGCTCTCGCTGGGCCTGAACATCGTGGTGGGCTTCGCGGGGCTGCTGGACCTGGGCTACATCGCCTTCTACGCGGTGGGGGCGTACGTTTACGCGCTGCTCGCCTCGCCGCACTTCGGGCTGCACCTGCCGTGGTGGGCCATCCTGCCCATCGGGGCGGCGGTCGCGTGCACCTTCGGCGTGATCCTGGGCACGCCCACGCTCAAGCTGCGGGGCGACTACCTCGCCATCGTGACGCTGGGCTTCGGCGAGATCATCCGCATCTTCCTCAACAACCTCTCCGAGCCCTTCAACCTCACCAACGGGCCGAAGGGGATCGCGACGATCGACCCCATCCGCTTCCTCGGGCTCGACTTCTCCAGCGCCACCCGCATCGGCGAGTTCGCGCTTTCCGGGACCATCAAGTACTACTACTTCCTTCTCGTGGTGCTGGTGGTGGTGATCGTGGTGAACCTGCGCCTGCAGGAYTCGCGCATCGGCCGGGCCTGGGAGGCGATCCGCGAGGACGAGCTGGCCGCGCGCGCCATGGGCATCAACACCACGCGCATGAAGCTCCTCGCCTTCGCCATGGGCGCCTCCTTCGGCGGCATCGCCGGCGGCATGTTCTCCGCCATCCAGGGCTTCATCAGCCCGGAGAGCTTCATCCTCACCGAGAGCGTGATGGTGCTCTCGATGGTCGTGCTGGGCGGCATGGGCAACATCTGGGGCGTGGTGCTGGGCGCGGTGCTCCTCTCCTTCGTGCCGGAGATCCTGCGCTACACCGTCACCCCCGCGCAGCAGTTCCTCTTCGGCCGCTCGCTCATCGACCCCGAGGTGATCCGCATGCTGCTCTTCGGGCTGGCGATGGTGGTGATGATGCTCTTCCGGCCGGCGGGGATCATGCCCTCGGCGGTGAGGAAGCGCGAGCTCGCGACCGGGCGCGACGAAGAGGACGGCGATGGCTGAGGCCCCCGCGCGCGCGCCGCTGCTGGAGATCGAGGGCGTCACCAAGCGCTTCGGGGGCCTCGTCGCGCTCTCGGAGGTGAGCTTCTCCATCGCCCGCGGCGAGATCTACGGCCTCATCGGGCCCAACGGCGCGGGCAAGACCACGCTCTTCAACGTGCTCACGGGCCTGTACCGCCACGACGAGGGCCAGTTCCGCTTCGAGGGCCGGCCCCTGGTGCAGGCCACGCCCGACCGCATCGCCGCGCTGGGCATCGCGCGCACCTTCCAGAACATCCGCCTCTTCGCGAACCTCTCGGCCCTGGAGAACGTGATGATCGGGCGCCACGTGCGCACGAAGGCCGGCGTGGCGGGCGCCATCTTCCGCGACCGCGGCACGCGCGCCGAGGAGGCGGCCATCGTGAGGCGCGCCCGCGAGCTGCTGGACTACGTGGGCATCGGCGCGCGCGGCAACGAGCTCGCGCGCCACCTCGCCTACGGCGACCAGCGCCGGCTCGAGATCGCCCGCGCGCTCGCCACCGACCCGCGGCTGCTGGCCCTCGACGAGCCGGCCGCCGGCATGAACGCCACCGAGAAGCAGGACCTGCGCCGGCTCCTCGAGTCCATACGCCGCGACGGCACCACGATCCTCATCATCGAGCACGACATGCGCCTGGTGATGGGGCTGTGCGACCGCGTGCTGGTGCTCGACTACGGCCGGCGCATCGCGGAGGGCCTGCCCGCCGACGTGCGCCGCGACCCGAAGGTGATCGAGGCCTACCTCGGCGCGCAGCACCACGACGCTGCCGCTGTCGAGTGACGCGGGCGAAAATCTTTGGAAACGCCGATGAACGCCGATGCCCCGCCGATTGCCGCCGATTATTCATTGCTGTCCGGGACTTCGACTGGAGTCTCGGAAACAGGAGATCGCCTCCCATCTCGCGATCCCACCCGGATTCATCGGCGGCAATCGGCGGGGCATCGGCGTTCATCGGCGTTTCCAAAGCCTTTGGCATCCGTGAGCCCCTGATGCCCCTGCTCGCACTGGAGAAGGTCGAGGTCCACTACGGCGGGATTCGCGCCGTGAAGGGGATCGACCTCGTCGTGGAGCAGGGCGAGCTGGTGTGCCTCATCGGGGCCAACGGGGCGGGGAAGACGACGACGCTTCGCGCCATCACGGGCCTCGCGCACGCCGGCGGGCGCATCGTCTACGGCGGCGAGGATATCGCGGGCAGGAAGCCGCACGAGATCGCGAGGAAGGGTATCGCCCTCGTGCCCGAGGGGCGCGGCGTCTTCGCCCAGCTCACCATCGAGGAGAACCTCGCGATGGGCGCCTACACGCGCCGCGACCGCGAGGGCATCGCGGCCGACGAGGAGCGCGTGTTCGCGCTCTTCCCGCGCCTCAAGGAGCGCCGTCGCCAGACGGCCGGCACCATGTCGGGGGGCGAGCAGCAGATGCTCGCGATCGGCCGCGCCCTCATGAGCCGCCCGCGCCTGCTCCTGCTCGACGAGCCGAGCATGGGGCTCGCGCCCATCATGGTCGAGCGCATCTTCGAGGTGATCCGCCAGATCGCCGCCGAGGGCGTGACGATGCTCCTCGTCGAGCAGAACGCGAAGCTCGCGCTGGAGGCGAGCGCGAGAGCCTACGTGCTCGAAAGCGGCCTGGTGACGATAACCGGCGAATCCCCCGCCCTGCTGGGCAACCCCCAGGTCCGCCAGGCCTACCTCGGCGAATGAGGCGCGCGGGCGGGGTTGCGGCTACACTTGTAATCGCCGCGTGACGCGACTCACAGATTCGCAGTCCCGCCGGCGGCGACAATAACAAAGGAAAGGCGCCGCGACGACGGTGCCAAGTGCCTACAAGACCCCCCGAACGCCCATGACTTCCTCCCGTGCAGCACGCGGCGCACTCCTCGGCCTTCTCGCGGCCGTGCTGCTCGGCATGCTCGCCTTCCTCTACTCGCGAACCGAGGCGCTCGACTTCAAGCGCGACGCGGAGACGCTCTCCCTGCTGCGCGAGCTCAAGGACCTCGACGCGCGCTGGGATGCCGACGCCTCTCGCTTCGCCGCCACGCTCGCCCCCGGTCCCGCCGTCGCCGACCGCGGCCCGCTCCTCGCGCGCATCCTCCGCGAGCTCGATCGAAGCTCCGCCAGGCCGGAAGTCGCGGCGGAGATTCCCGCGATCAAGGAAGGCATGGCCGGCAAGGCCGCCGCCTGGGACGCGCTCAAGGCCCTGCACGCAAGATCGGCCCAGGCGCTCGCCGCGGCCCAGGCCGCCAGCGCCGCCCTCGCGAGCGACGCCAACTTCATGCGCCTCGGAGACCCCCGGCGCGCCGAGCGCCACGCGGCCCTCGCCGCCGAGGCGCAATCGCTCTTCGCGTCGCTGCGCGCGGCCGACGGCGTCGCGGACGGTCCCCTCAAGGCGAGGCTCGCGACGCTGGCCGAGGCCGCGCGCGAGGCCGCGCCCTCGCTCGCCGAGCCCGGCGCGCGCGCCCAGAAGGCCCTCACCGACTTCGCCGATGCCCGCTCCGCCGAGCGCGAGGCGGCGCAGAAGTTCGGCTTCCTCACGGTGGGCAGCCGCGTGGAACTCCTCTCCCAGTCGATCTCGCGCTCGGTGCAGGCCTCCCTCGAGGAGAAGGAGCGCTGGCGCGTCTACCTCTTCTTCTACGCCGCGGCGCTGCTCATCGGGGTGGGCTGGCTCGCCGCGCGCGTCTTCGCCGCCTCCGCCGCCCTGCGGGAGGCCAACGAGAGCCTCGAGAAGCGCGTGGCCGAGCGCACGCGCGAGCTCTCCGACGCCCTCACGCGACTCAAGGAATCCGAGGCCCAGCTCGTGCAGAGCGAGAAGATGTCCTCGCTGGGCCAGATGGTGGCCGGCGTGGCGCACGAGATCAACACGCCGCTCGCCTACGTGAAGAACAGCGTGGCCACGGTGCGCGACCGCCTGCCGGAGCTGCGCGACGCCGTGGGCCAGTCCGAGCGCCTGCTCGCCCTGCTGCGCTCGCCCTCGCCCGACCAGGCCGACCTCGGCGAGGCCTTCGCCGCGGTGGAGGCGCGCCTGGCGCAGCTTCGCGAGCACCAGGTGCTGGGCGACCTCGATTCGCTCACGAAGGACGGGCTGCACGGCATCGACCAGATCGGCGAGCTGGTGGTCAACCTCAAGAACTTCTCGCGCCTGGACCGCAGCAAGGTCGCGAGCTTCAACGTGAACGAGGGCCTCGTCGCCACGCTCCTCATCGCCAAGCCGCAGCTGCGCAACGTCGCCGTCGAGAAGCGCTTCGGCGAGATCCCCTCGATCACCTGCTCGCCCTCGCAGGTGAACCAGGTGTTCCTGAACCTGGTGACCAACGCCGCGCAGGCGCTCGACAAGCCCGACAAGGCGATCGTGGTCACCACGCGCCGCGAGGGCGAGGACGCGATCGCCATCGAGGTGGCCGACAACGGCAAGGGCATCGCCGAAGATGCGCTGCCGAAGATCTTCGACCCCTTCTTCACCACCAAGGAGATCGGCAAGGGCACGGGGCTGGGCCTGTCGATCGCCTACAAGATCGTCAGCGCGCACGGCGGGCGCATCGACGTGAAGTCGCAGGTCGGCAAGGGCACCGTCTTCACCGTCGTCCTGCCGATCAAGCCGCCGGCCGGCCTCGTGGCCGGGGAGGGCTAGGGGCCATGCAGATCCCGGAGTCCATCGGCAAGTACGTCGTCCAGGGCATCCTCGGCAAGGGCGCCACGGGCGTCGTCCTGCGCGGCTTCGACCCCGGCATCAAGCGGCCGGTGGCGCTCAAGGTCATCTCCAAGAGTCTCCTCGACCCCGCCGACCTCGACTACGTGATCAGCCGCTTCCGCCACGAGGCCGAGGCGGTCGGGCGCCTCACGCACCCGCGCATCGCCGCGATCTACGACTTCATCGAGACCGACGAGATCGCCTGCATCGTGATGGAGCTGGTGAACGGCAAGTCGCTCGCCCACCACCTCAAGGAGGTCACCCAGTACGGCTTCAAGGACACCTGGGACATCGTCCGCCAGGTGCTCGACGGCCTGGGCTACTCCCACGGCCAGGGCGTGATCCACCGCGACCTGAAGCCCGGCAACATCCTCATCAACGACGACGGGCGCATCAAGATCACGGACTTCGGCGTGGCGAGGATCGACACCTCCACGCTCACCGTGATGGGCGACATCGTGGGCACGCCGCACTACATGGCGCCGGAGCAGTTCGGCGGCCAGGAGGCCACGCCCCGCACCGACCTCTACCAGGTGGGCGTGATCCTCTACGAGCTCATCACCGGGACGCGGCCCTTCTCGGGCAACAACGTCGAGATCCTGCGCCGGGTGATGCACGATCGCCCGGCCAACCCGTCGACGGTCAACCAGAAGGTCACCTGGCAGCTCGACTGGGTCGTGCAGAAGGCGCTCGCGAAGGACCCTTCGGACCGCTTCGGCTCCGCCCGCGAGTTCTCGGAAGCGCTCAAGAACGCGCTCGAGGAGAGCATGGGCGGCCCGCTCGCCGCGGCGGCGGCCGCGATCGCGCCGGCCTCGCTTCCCGTCGGCACCGCGAGCCTCATGGACAAGGCGCGCCTCATCGCGGGCGCCAAGGACGCGGGCGTGATGGCCGGCGCCGGGACCGAGGCCGTGCCGGTGGCCACCTTCGCCGTGGCCGGCGACACGAAGAAGGCGCGCGTGCTCTTCGTGGACGACGAGGAGCGCATCCTCAACGCGCTGCGCACGCTCTTCCGCAGCCAGTACCACGTCTTCACGGCCGAGAACGGCGCGCTCGCGCTCGAGTTCGTCAAGCGCTTCGGGATCCACGTGGTGGTGAGCGACCAGCGGATGCCCGGCATGACGGGCGTGGAGCTCCTGCGCCAGGTGAAGGACATCTCGCCCAACACCGTGCGCATGCTCCTCACGGGCTATTCCGACCTCGCCGCCATCGTGGGCTCGATCAACGAGGGCGAGGTGTTCCGCTTCGTGAAGAAGCCCTGGGACAACGCGGAGATGCAGAAGACGGTCGCGGACGCCGTGGCCATCGCGATGGAGCTCGCCGCCACCCCGCCGGCGCCGGCCGAGACGCAGGAGAAGCTCGAGGCCTCGATCCTGGTGATCGACTCCTCGGATGCGCTCGCCGAGGGCCTGAAGTCGGTGATGGGCGACATCGCGCCGGTGCGCCTGGTGGCAACGCCGGTCGACGCGGTCAAGGCGCTCGCCGCCGAGGAGATCGCGGCCATCGTGGCGGACCTCTCCGTGGGGCAGGACGGCCTCATCACGCTGTTCAAGATCCTGAAGGCGGAGCACCCCGAGGTGCTATCGATCCTGGTCACCGAGGCCTCCGACTCGGAGCTCGTCATCGAGCTCATCAACCAGGCGAAGATCTACCGCTTCCTCAACAAGCCCATCCAGGTGCGCCAGCTGCGCGGACACGTGGAGTCGGCGCTGCGCAAGTACCGCGCCTTCAAGCAGCGCCCCGACCTCGTGCGCGGCCAGAAGCCGGTCGAGAGCCTGCAGGCCAAGACCTCGCTGTGGGGCGCGCGCCTCTTCGACAGCATCCGCTCCCTGCCGGAACGCCTCTTCTCGAAGGCATGACGATGCTCGCCAAGGCCGACCTCGCGGACCTCAAGCGCGCCAAGGCGCTGCTGGAGAACCCCGGCCTGGCGGCCAAGCTCTCCTCGCTCCTGGGCGCCCCGGTGGAGAAGGGCGTGAAGATGCTCCCGGCCTCGTGGCAGAAGAGCGTCCACAAGGCGACGGAAGCCGCCCTCGTGAAGGCCCTGGACGTCGCGGTGACCTCGCTGGGCGAGCGCCCGCGGCTTTCCTCGCAGGACCGCTTCCACCGCATGGCGGCGGCGGCCTCGGGCGCGGCCGGCGGCGCCTTCGGGCTGGCGGCGCTCGCCTGGGAGCTGCCGCTTTCCACGACGCTCATGCTGCGCTCGATCGCCGACATCGCGGCGAGCGAGGGCGAGAACCCGCGCCACATCGATACCAAGCTCGCCTGCCTCACCGTCTTCGCGCTGGGCTCCACGAAGGACCGGCGCGACAACGCCGCCGACTCCGGCTACTTCGCCGCGCGCGCGGCGCTCGCCTCGGCGGTGTCGGAGGCCTCCGCGCACCTCGCGAAGAAGGGCCTGTCGAAATCCGGCTCGCCCGCGCTCGTGCGGCTGGTGGCGGCCATCGGCGCGCGCTTCGGCGTGGTGGTCTCGGAGAAGGCGGCCGCCCAGGCGATCCCCATCATCGGCGCGGCCGGGGGCGCGATGGTGAACACCGTCTTCATCGGGCACTACCAGGACATGGCGCGCGGGCACTTCATCGTCCGGCGCCTGGAGAAGATCTACGGCGCCGATCCCGTCCGCGCCGCCTACGCGAAGGTCTGACCATGGCCGCCTACGTCATCGCCGAGATCGAGATCACCGACCCCGCGGGCTACAAGCCCTACACCGAGCTCGTGCCCGCCACGATCGCGCTCTACGGGGGGCGGTTCCTCGTGCGCGGCGGCACGGCGGAGGTGCTCGAGGGCGACTGGCCGCAGCGCCGGCGCGTGATCATCGAGTTCCCGTCGATGGAGGCCGCGCGCGCCTGGTGGGACTCGCCGGAATACGCGAAGCCCAAGTCCCTGCGCCGCGCCGCCAGCAACGGCCGCCTCGTCCTCCTCGAAGGCTTCGACGGCTGAATGCGAAAAGGGGTCAGGTTACTTTGCACAAATCTTGTGCAAAGCAACCTGACCCCTTTTCGCGTTTGGCGGGACTAGCGGCCGGAGCGGAAGGACCGGCCCTGCGGCCTGCCGCGCGACTTTCCGGGCGCGCGGCGCGAGGGCCCGGAGGGCTTCGCGAAATGGCGCACCTTCGGCTCGAGCCCCTCGACCACCTCGACGGGGATCGGCTGCGCGGTGAAGCGCTCGATCGTCCTCACCTGGGCGTGCTCGCGGGCGTTGACCAGGCTGATGGCCGTGCCGTTGCGGCCCGCGCGGCCGGTGCGGCCGATGCGGTGCACGTAGTCCTCGGCCTGGCGCGGCAGGTCGTAGTTGATGACGTGCGAGATGCCGTGCACGTCGATGCCGCGCGCGGCGACGTCGGTCGCCACCAGCACGCGAAGCCGGCCGCGTTGCAGCGCCTGCAGCGTGCGCGTGCGCGCTCCCTGGTTCATGTCGCCGTGCAGCGCGGCCACCGCGAACCCCTTGGAGTGCAGGTCGAGGGCCACGTCGTCGGCGCTTCGCTTGGTCGCCGTGAACACGATCGCCTGGTTCACCGCGGCGTCGCGCAGCAGGTGGTCGAGGAGCCGGTTCTTGTGGCCCAGGTCGTCGGCGAAGTGCAGGCGCTGGGCGATGTTCTCGTGCTTCGTGCGGTGGGAGTCGATCTCGATGCGCTCGGGGTCGCGCAGCAGGGCGCCGGCCAGGCGCGCGATGTTGCCGTCGAGCGTGGCCGAGAAGAGCAGCGTCTGGCGCGCGGCGGGCATGCGCGCGACGATGGCCTCGAGGTCGTCCTTGAAGCCCATGTCGAGCATGCGGTCGGCCTCGTCGAGCACCAGCATCTGCAGGCGCGCGAGGTCGATGCGGCCCGACTGCATCTGGTCGAGCAGGCGCCCCGGGGTGGCCACGAGGATGTCCATGCCCGCCTGCAGCAGGCGGTTCTGCGCCGGGTAGGGCATGCCGCCCACGACCGAGACGGTGCGCACGCGCTGGGCGCGGCCGTAGGTCTCGGCGGCCTTCGTGACCTGCATCGAGAGCTCGCGCGTGGGCACCAGCACCAGGACGCGCGGGCCGCGCCCGTGGGCCGGGTGCGTCTCGGTCAGCAACTGGAGCGCCGGCAGCATGAAGGCCGCCGTCTTGCCGCTGCCCGTTTGCGACGAGACCATGAGGTCGCGCCCCTCGAGGGCCTCGGGGATGACGCGCTCCTGGACGGGAGTCGGGGCGGTGTAGCCTGCCGCGGCCACGGCCTGGCAGATGGGGGCCGAGAGGCCCAGCGTATCGAATTTCATGGGGGTTCTTCCCGCGCGGCCATTCCGGTGGCGGCGCTCGTGCGGCGATTGCGAAAAAGACTCGCCGCCCGTCGTCGGAAACGGGGAACTCGCGAACGCCGGGATGGAAGGGCGGACGCAGTCGGCAGGCCAAGACACCGGCACCAACCGACTTGCGCAATCCTTCGGGAATGAACCGTGGGGAACTGCTGCGGGAAGAGTGGAAGCTTCTTCCGGGGAGGTCAGGGACGATGAACGAAAGCGGCGCAGTCCACGAGGATGCTGCGCCGCACAATCGACACTATACGCGAAGGGTTCCTGATCACCAAGGGATTTCTTTAAGATGGACTCCCCGGTCCCGGCCAGGCGGCGAGTGCGACAAGACCTCTTCCTTGCCCTGACGCTCCTCTTCTGCGCAGCGAGCCTTCCCTCGCGCGGCGAGGAACCCGTCGTCGCGATGGGAAAGCAGCGCGCCGAGCGCTCGACGGTGCAGTGGGACGCGCGCGACATCCAGCACCCGCTGCTGGGGCCCATACGGTTCGCGGCCCCGAGAACCGCGGCCGCCACGGCCGTTACGGGAGGCAAGGTCCTCTCGACCGTCTACGTCTCCTGCCAGAAGGAAAGCGGAAAGGTGGCCATCGAGCTCAGCAACGCGCCCGACTCGGATCCCGCCGGCGGGCTGCGGCCGACGCAGGCGCCCCGCCTCGTGTGCGCCAGTCCCGGAAAGGGCGCCGGAGGCCTGGTGAAGAAGGAGATCGCAGTGAAATGGGAAGTCCGCCCGCTGGGCGACGCGCTGGCCCGCGGCAT
>PQAI01000015.1 GCA_003105245.1 Betaproteobacteria bacterium
CGCTGCAGCATCGGGGTGATGGCGTGCACCGGCCCCAGGCCCATCTCGGCCGGGTCGAGCGCGCCCCAGTTGGCGTCCACGATGCGGCCCAGCGACTCGAGCCCGTACTCCTCCACCACTTCCTCGGCCGCGAGGATGAGCATCGCCGCGCCGTCGGTGATCTGCGAGCTGTTGCCGGGCGTCACGTTGCCGTAGGTGCGGTCGAAGACGGGCTTGAGCCTGGCGAGCTTCTCCACGCTCGAGTCGCGCCGGATGCCGTCGTCCTTGTCGTGGACGGCCCCGTCGGACTCGTAGACGGGCTCGATCTCCGTGAAGTGCCCGTTGTCCTGGCCGAAGGCCGCGCGCCGGTGCGATTCCACGGCGAACTCGTCCATCATCTGCCGGGTGATGCCGAAGCGCTTCGCCACGATCTCGGCCGTCGAGCCCATGGAGATCTTCACCACCGGATCGGTGAGCCCGCGCAGGATGGCGATGACCGGGGCGAGGTAGGCGAGGCGGAAGCGCGCCGCCAGCGCCGCCTTGCCGCCGAACGACTTGGCCGCGTACCACTCCGCCAGCCAGTTCACCATCGCCGGCCCGAAGAGCAGCGGCGCGTGGCTCATGGCGTCGGTGCCGCCGGCGAGCACGAGGCTCGAGCGGCCGGCCAGGATGTTCAGGTAGGCCGTGTCGAGGGCCTGCATGCCGGAGGCGCAGTTGCGCATCACCGTCCACGCGGGGACCTTCTCGCCGCAGCCCAGCCGCAGCGACACCACGCGGCCGATGTTGGCCTCGTCGGCCGAGGGCATGGCCGCGCCGACGATCACCTCGTCGAAGGCGGTGGCGTCGAAGGGCTGGCGGGTGACCAGCGGGCGGCCGCAGGCCACCGCGAGGTCGGAACCGGAGAAGGGGCCCAGCCCCTTCTTCGCCTTGAGGAACGGGGTGCGGGCCCCGTCGACTACATGGACGCGGCGCGTGGCCATGGGGCGTTCTCCTGGCGGTTCTGGCGGGAAAGGTCGTTGGGGAAGTCGTCGACCATGATCACCTCGCGCTTGAGGCGGTCGGTGCGCACGAGGTGCTCGAACTCGGCGAGCGTGATGACGCCGCTCTTCACGGCCGCGTCGCGGCGCTCGGCGAGCGTGCGCTGCGGCAGCCTCCCGTCCTTCTGCGCGGCGCGGATCTTCGCCTCGACCGGGTCGGCCTTGATCACGGCCTCCATCGCGAACTCCAGGCGGCCGATCACGTCGTCTTCCYTTCGCGGCAGGTACATTCCCGCYGTGAGGCGGTCGCGCACCGGTCCCGGCTCGATGAGGAGCGAGGCCACGCGCGAGTTCCACCTGTCGTGCGGCGCGGTGAGCGTGAGGCCCTTGGGGAAGACGAGCCGGCGCATGAKCCAGGCCACCGGGCGGTTGGGGAAGTTCGCGAGCACCCCGTCCATCGCCACCTGCAGCTTGAAGGAGCTGTCGTACATGGCCCAGGTGAGGAGCGGCACGTCCTCCTCGGGACAGCCCTCGTCGTGGAAGCGCTTGACGGTGGCGGACATCATGTAGAGGTGCGACAGGATGTCGCCCAGCCGCGCAGAGAGCATCTCCTTCCTCTTGAGGCTGCCGCCGATCACGAACATCGACATGTCGGCGAGCATCGCGAAGGCGGACGAGAAGCGCGTGAGGATCTGCAGGTAGCGGCGCGTGCGCGGCGACCCCGGAACCGCAATGCCCTTGCCGCCCGTGAGGCCCAGCCAGAGCGAGCGCGCGCCGTTGGCGATCGTGAACGCCACGTGCCCCCAGAACGCCTCGTCGAAGGCCGCGAGGTCGTCCTGGCGCACGGCCGTCATCTCCTTGAGGACGTAGGGGTGGCAGCGGATGGCGCCCTGCCCGAAGATGATGAGCGAGCGCGTGAGGATGTTGGCGCCCTCGACCGTGATCGCGATGGGCACCGTCTGGTACGCCCGGCCGAGGTAGTTGTTGGGCCCCATGCAGATGCCCTTGCCGCCGTGCACGTCCATCGCGTCGTTGAGGATGGCGCGCATGCGCTCGGTCATGTGGTACTTGCAGATGGCCGAGATGACGCTGGGCTTCTCGCCCATGTCGAGTGCCGCCATCGTCATGCGGCGCATGGCGTCCATGAGGTAGGTCGTGCCGCCGATCCTCGCCAGGGGCTCCTCGATGCCCTCGAAGCGGCCGATGGGCGTCTTGAACTGCGAGCGGATGCGCGCGTAGGCGCCCGTGGCGCGCGTTCCGATCTTGCCGGCGGCCATCGACATGGACGGCAGCGAGATCGAGCGGCCCGCCGCCAGGCACTCCATGAGCATTCGCCAGCCGTTGCCCGCCTGCGCGGCGCCACCGATCACCCAGTCGATGGGGATGAAGACGTCCTTGCCGGTGGTCGGGCCGTTCATGAAGGCGCAGCCCAGCGGGTTGTGCCGCCGGCCCGTGTTCACGCCCGGGTGCGAGGTGGGCACGAGGGCGAGCGTGATGCCGCGCTCCTCCCCGCCGCCCAGGAGCTTCTCCGGGTCGTAGAGCTTGAAGGCGAGGCCGAGGAGCGTCGCCACGGGCGCGAGCGTGATGTAGCGCTTCTCCCAGGTGAGCCGGATGCCGAGGACCTCGCGGCCCTCGTGCACGCCCTTGCACACGATCCCGAAGTCCGGAATCGAGGCGGCGTCCGAGCCCGCCTCCGGGTTGGTGAGGGCGAAGCAGGGGATCTCCTGCCCCTTCGCCAGCCGCGGCAGGTAGTGGTCCTTCTGCCCGTCGGTGCCGTAGTGGATGAGGAGCTCGGCCGGCCCCAGCGAGTTGGGCACCATCACGGTCACCGCGGCCGCGCCGCTGCGCGTCGAGATCTTGGTCACGATCTCGGAGTGCGCGAAGGCGGAGAATCCCAGCCCGCCGTACGACTTCGGGATGATGATGCCGAGGAAGCCCTTGTCGCGGATGAACTTCCACACCTCGGGCGGCAGGTCCATGCGCTCGTGGTTGATGTCCCACTCGTCGAGCATCGCGCACAGCTGCTCCACCGGGCCGTCGACGAAGGCCTGCTCCTCCGGCGTGAGCTTCGCCGCCGGGTAGGCGAGCATCTTCTTCCAGTCGGGCCGGCCCGTGAACAGGTCCGCGTCCCACCAGACGCTGCCCGCCTCGAGCGCCTCGCGTTCGGTGTCGGACATGGCCGGCAGCACCTTCTTGAAGACGCCGAAGAGAGGGCCAGAGACGGCCGCGCGCCGCAGCGGCTTCACGACGGAGAACGCGGCGAAGAGCGCCACCGCGCCCCAGGCCGCGGCCGCGAGGCCGGCGGGCGGCGCGGCTAGGAACGTGAGGCAGGCGGCGCCCGCGGCGAGCGCCGCCGACCAGGCCAGCGCGTTGGCGCGGTGGTAGGCGAGCGCCCAGGCGATCGCGAACACGGCGACTACCGACAGGATTATGGTGAGCATCGTCAATCTCCTTCCCGAAAGACCCCGCTCGGCGGGGGCGTTGCCCGATGTGCCCCTGCGGGGCTTCTTGTGTCAGTCGCCCGAGACCAGCTCGAGCTTCTTCGCGTCGCCCAGCGGGGCCTTGAGGCCGGCCGCGAGGAAGGGCGCGAGGCGCTGCAGCAGCAGCTCGTCGTTGTCCTGGTCGTTCGTGATGACCTGCAGCATCAGCTTCAGCGAATCGGTGCCCGCGAGCGTGTAGGAGAGCGCGCCCATCACGAAGTGCAGCCGCCAGGTGAGCTCCTGCTTCGTGAGGTGCGGCAGCGCCTTGAGGAAGGCCTCCTTGAAGCGCGCGATCATCTCGGCGTACTGGGCCGAGAGGAAGTTGCGGATGAACGGCGCGGGGTCGGCGTAGGCGCGGCCCAGCACGCGCAGGAAGTGCTTGCCGCCGCGCTTCTCGTCACGGGATAGCCTGAGGGCAGGGATGAGCATCGCCGAGAGGATCTTCTCGCATGTGAGCGGCTTCGAGCCCGCCTCGCGCTCGTAGCGCGCCAGGAGGTCGATGCGCTCCTGGTTCATCGGGTCCAGGCGGCGCGTGAGCACGGCCTGGAAGAGCTCCTCCTTCGAGCCGAAGTGGTAGTTCACGGCCGCGAGGTTCACGCCGGCCGCCGCCGTGAGCTGGCGCAGGCTGGTCGCCTCGAAGCCGTGCTCCATGAAAAGCAGCTCCGCCGCATCCAGGATGCGGGACTTGGTGTCCTGCGACAGGGCGTCGGTCGCGGGCGTTCGGCGGGCAGGGCGCTGGGCGCGCATCGTTCGGGCCTTCGTCGGATGAGACAAGGGCGCCGGAATCGCGTCAAACGCACGATTCAAACGCCCGTTTGAATCATGCTAGGGCAGATGGGTTTGCCCTGTCAACGGCGCCCCGCCGGACCGGGGCTGCCCGCCGCCGCAGGTAGAATCCTCCCATGCGCGCGAGCTCCCGGCCGCCGGCCGACGACCCAAACCCCTCGCCACCCGAGGCGGAGGCGATCAGGCGGGCGCTCGAAAGGGCCGAGTACCTGGTGGTCGCGCTCGACGCAGCCGGGGCGCTGCGGGCCGTGGCGGAGGCGCTCCGGCTCGCCCGCCGCCTGGGGGATTCCGCGGCCGCCGGCAGGGCCCACGCGATCGCCGCCGCCGCACACTATTACCGGGGGGACTACGTGGCGGCTGTCGCCAGCGGCATCGACGCGTTCGCGCTCGACGGCGCCACCGACTCGCAGACCGGCGCCAAGGCGATGCTGGGCATCGCGATGTCGTTCATTTCCGTGGGGGAAGTGCCCCGCGCCGAGGAGGCCGCGCGCCGCGCGATCCGCCTTGCGACCCTGGCGCGGGACCGGCGGCAGGAGGCCCAGGCCCACCTGATCCTGGGGTGCGTGCTGTCCGACGCCCGCCGCTACGAGGATTCCCTCGCCTCGCTTCGCCGCGCGCGGTCCGCCTTCCGCAGGCAGTCCGACGCGGAGCGGGCTTCCGCCGCCGCCGTCAACATCGGCCACCTGCTCCTGCGTCAGGCCGACGCGCTCGACGGCGCCGGCGAACCCCGCGAGGCGGCGCGCTGCCGGCGGCACGCGCGGCGCCACTATCGCGCGGCGCTGGACTCGGGCCGTCCCCGCCTGGGCGCCATCATGGCCCAGACCGCGATGGCCGACTGCGAGCTGGGGCTCGGGAACGTGGCGCAGGCGCACGCGCTCCTGGCGCAGGCGTTCGGGTTCCTCGAGCCGCACGACCCCGCGCCTGTCGTCGCGCGGGTCCACCGTTACCTCGGCGAGGTCCACCGGCAGGAGGGCCGCCTGCAGGAGGCGTCGCGCCACCTCCACGCGGCGCTCGAGGCCGCCGACACGATCGAGGGGGACGGGCTGGCGGTCGACTGCCGGCGCGCCCTGTCGCGGCTCGCGAAGGACCTCGGCCGCGAGGCCGAGGCCGGGCGCTGGGAGAAGGACGCGCGGACCGTCCGCGACCGGCGCAAGGAGGCGATGGCGGACTTCCGCCGCCGCATGCGTCCGACCTGGGACCGCTACCTGCGGCGCGAGCCCGGCTTGTTCCCCATGTCCCCCACGAACCCGAAGGATCCATGAAGCGACGGATGGCGGCGGGGCTCGCCCTCGCCTTGATGATGCAGGCTTTCCAGGCCGAGGCGATCCTCACCCGCGCCGACCGCGACGACGAGGAATACGTCGAGCTCGCCACGCGCTACCCCGCCGCCGTGAGCCTGGGGCCGGAGGGAGGCGTCGGCGTCCTCGTCGGGCCGCGCTGGATCCTCACGGCGGCGCATCGCGCCAGCGCCCTGCGCGCAAGCGCGAAGCTCGCCCTCGCCGGCGCGAGCGTCGAGATCCAGGAGGTCTTCGTGCATCCCGACTGGAAGGGCGGCGCCGGGCCGGACATCGCGCTCGTCTTCCTGCGCACCGCCGTCCTGGGCGTGGACGCCGTGCCGCCCTACCGCCTCCAGGACGAGGTCGGGCAGACGGCCCGGGTGGTGGGAACGGGCGGCGCCGGCAGGATCGGCGCTCCCGCGGGCAAGGCCGACGGCCGCGCGCGGGCCGCGATCAACACCGTGGACCGCGCGACCGAGGCAACGCTGGGCATGCGGCTCAAGGGCCCGGAGGACGCTTCCGACCTGCAGGGCGCCCTCGCCCCCGGCGACACCGGAGCCCCGGCTTTCTTCGAGGTCGGCGGGCGTTTCTTCGTGGCCGGCATCGCCTCGCGCACCGAGGACACGAATCGCGACGGCATCGCGGGCAGCGTGGGCGACTGGGAGATCTACACCCGCGTTTCCGCCTACGCCGCGTGGATCGACGCGGTCGCAGGCGACGCGATGGCCGCGGAGGCCGCCGCGATCGTCGGCGACCCCGAGCGGCGCTAGCCGCTCAGGCGCGCGCGAGCGCCTGGTCCAGGTCCCAGAGGATGTCGTCCAGCGTCTCGAGGCCGATCGAGAGGCGCACCATGTCGGGCGGGACGCCGGCCTTCACCTGGTCGGCCTCCGACAGCTGCCGGTGCGTCGTCGAGGCGGGGTGGATCACGAGCGACTTCGCGTCGCCGATGTTGGCGAGGTGGCTCACGAACTGCAGGCCCTCGATGAACCGCACGCCGGCGTCGTAACCACCACGGATGCCGAAGGACAGGAGCGCTCCCGCTCCCTTCGGCATGTAGCGTGTCGTGAGAGCGTGGTAGCGGTTGTCCGCGAGGCCCGGATAGTTCACCCACGCCACCTTCGGGTGCGCGCCCAGGAACCGCGCCACCCCGAGCGCGTTGGCGCAGTGCCGCTCCATGCGCACCGGCAGCGTCTCCAGCCCCTGCAGGAGGAGCCAGGCGTTGAAGGGTGAAAGCGACGGGCCGAAGACGCGCAGCACCTCCATGCGCGCCTTCATCGTGAAGCCGAAGTCGCCGAAGGTCTCGTGGAAGCGCACGCCGTGGTAGCCGGCCGAGGGCTGCGTCATCGACGGGAACTTCCCGTTGTCCCACGGGAACTTCCCGCTCTCGACCACCACCCCGCCCATCGTCGTGCCGTGGCCGCCGATGAACTTGGTGGCCGAGTGCACCACCACGTCGGCGCCGTGCTTCAGGGGACGGCACAGGTACGGCGAGGCCGCGGTGTTGTCGACCACGAAGGGAACGCCGGCCTCGCGCGCGATGGCGCCGACGGCCTCGAGGTCCACCATGTTGATGGCGGGGTTGCCCAGGGTCTCGGAGAAGATCGCCTTCGTGTTCGGGCGGATGGCGCGGCGGAAGTTCTCCGGGTCGTCGGGATCGACGAGCGTGGCCTCGATGCCGAGCCTGGGGAAGCTCACGGCGAACATCGTGTGCGTGCCGCCGTAGAGCTTCGAGGACGACACGATGTGGTCGCCCGCCTGGCAGATGTTGAGCAGCGCCACCATCTCGGCCGCCTGCCCCGAGGCGGTGGCCACCGCCGCGCGCCCGCCCTCGAGGGCCGCCATGCGCTCCTCGAACATCGCCGTCGTGGGGTTCGAAAGCCGCGTGTAGACGTTGCCGAAGGTCTGCAGGTTGAACAGGCTCGCCGCGTGGTCGGCACTGTCGAAGACGAAGGAAGTCGTCTGGTAGATCGGCGCCGCGCGCGCGCCCGTCTCCCGGTCCGGGATCTGCCCCGCGTGCAGCGCCAGCGTCTCGAAGCCGAACTCGCGGTCCGCCATGCGCTACTTGCCCGCCGCGCCCGGCGCCTTGGTGCGGTCGAGGACCGTCATCGCCGTGGATACCAGCGTGGAGACGTCGGTGAGGTTCGAGGGGACGATGAGCGTGTTGCCGGCCTTGGCGAGGTTGCCGAAGGCAGAGATGTAGAGCTCGGCCACCTTGAGGTTGGCGGCCTGCAGCCCGCCTTCCGCGCCGATGGCCGACGCCACCTGCCGCACGGCGTTGGCCGTCGCCTCGGCCACGGTGATGATCGCCGCGGCCTCGCCCTGGGCGCGGTTGATGGCGGCCTGCTTCTCGCCCTCGGAGCTGAGGATGGCGGCCTGGCGCTGGCCGTCGGCGAGGTTGATCTCCTGCTGGCGCTGTCCCTCGCTCTTGGCGATGAGCGCGCGCTTCTCGCGCTCGGCGGTGATCTGCGCCTGCATCGCGCGCAGGATGGATTCCGGCGGCGTGAGGCTCTTGATCTCGTAGCGAAGCACCTTGATGCCCCAGGTGCGGCCGGCCTCGTCGAGCACGGCGACGATCTGGCGGTTGATCTCGTCGCGGCTCTCGAAGGTCTTGTCGAGCTCCATCTTGCCCACCTCGCTGCGCAGCGTCGTCTGCGCGAGCTGGGTGATCGCGAGCACGTAGTCGGAGGTGCCGTAGCTCGCGAGCTTGGGGTCGACCACCTGGAAGTAGATGATCCCGTCGACGGCGAGCTGGGTGTTGTCCTTGGTGATGCAGACCTGCTCGGGCACGTCCAGCGGGACCTCCTTGAGCGAGTGGCGGTAGGCCACGCGGTCGATGAACGGCACGATCAGGTTCAGCCCGGGCAGCAGCGACTCGTGGAACTTGCCCAGGCGCTCGACGACCCAGGCGTTCTGCTGCGGCACCACGCGGATGCCCTCGACGATGACGACCACGATCATCGCGACGAGGAACGTGGCGACGGTGATGCCGACGCTCTGCGTGAGGAATGCGGCGGCGATCGACAGCACTGCGGCGACGAGTACCTTCCAGAACATGGCGTGTCCTCCCTGGCTTGCCGGTTTTCGCTACTTGGACGCGGGCGCGGCGCCCACGAGGAATACGTTKCCGTCCTGCCCGGTGATGTAGAGGGTCGCGCCCGGCTCGGGACGCTCGGCCCCGGCGAGCCTCGCGTCCCAGGACGCGCCGCGATACTGGATGCGGGCGCGTCCCGCCGCCGCGTCCACCCAGGCCTCSAGGACSACGGGCTGGCCCCGGTCCAGGAGGTTGTCCTCCACGGGCCCCTTCTTCTGCCTGCCGTGCCAGGCGCGCACCCAGGCCGTTCCCGCGAGCGCGACGGCGCAGGCCGCGACCGCCTGCGCGAAATAGCCTGCGCCCGCCCAGGCCACCGCGGCGCCCGCGAAGGCCCCGACGCCGATGACCAGCAGGTAGAAGGTGCCGGTCAGCAGTTCGACGATCACCAGCACGAAGCCGGCGACGATCCAGGCGAGATAGGGTTCCATGGGCTTCCTTTCTACACCGGCCGCTTGGCCGAGATCACTTTCGTATCCACGCCGGCCCAGCCGAGTCCCCCGAACAGGCGCCCGTGCTCGATCTTCACGCACCGGTCCTCGACGACCTCGAGGCCGGCCGCCTCCGCCTTCCGGCGGGCCGCCTCGTTCGTGACGCCGAGCTGCATCCACAGGACCTTGGCGCCGATGGCGATGGCCTCGTCCGCGATGGCCGGGATCTCCTCGCTGCGGCGGAAGCAGTCGACGACGTCGACCTTCTCCGGGATCCCGGCGAGCGACGGGTAGCACTTCTCGCCGAGGATGCTGTCGTACTGCGGATTGACCGGGATGATCCGGTAGCCGTGCTCCTGCATGTACTTGGCGGCAAAATAGCTCGGCCGGTACCAGTTGGCCGAGAGCCCCACCACCGCGATGGTGCGGCTTTCGCGCAGGATGCGGCGGAGTTTCGCGATGTCGTCCATGTCTTCCGGAAGGGGAGCGCCTTTGTCGAGGATTCTACCTGTCATGCGGCATTGGCTCATGGTCCTGGCCGCCACGGCCGGGGCGGGTGCCGTCGCGGCCAACCACGAGACCGTATCGCCCGCCATCGGGGCCGGTCCCTTCGCGGTGGCGTGCTCGAACGTCGCCCAGGACGAATCCCTCATCGCCGCGCTCGGCTCGACGCCGCAGGAGATCTGGGAGGGTCGCCCGCGCGACGGCCAGGGCCGCTACGTCTCCCAGGTGCTCGCCGCCCCCGGGACCGCCATCGCCTTCGAGGCGCCGGTTCCCGACCAGCGCGAGATCTATCCCCGCTTCGCGGGCGGAACCGTCCCCTACGTGGCGATCGTCTGCCATCCCACCCCGCGCTCGAACCCCGACCCCGACTACGTCCTGCCCGGCACCGGCGACGTCGTTCCGCGCATGCAGCGCGCCGGCGCCGCGCCGAGGCTTCTCTCGCGCGCCGAGTACCTCGAGGGCTTCGGCATCTTCCTCAGCCCGCCGCCGCCCGGGCCCGCCCCCCTGCCCACGATCCTGTTCTCGCACGGGCTGGGCGGCAGCCCCATCAGCCCCGGCTATCTCGCCGCCATGGTGGACCTCGCCTCCCAGGGGTTCCTCGTGGCCGGGGTCTTCCACGGCGATCCGCGCTTCTCGCGCATCCGCATCGAGGACCTCCGCGACCTCGTCTCGGCGCTGGCCGAGTTCGACGAGTTCGTCGAGCTGGAACTGCTGCGGCCCGTGTCGCTGCGCGCCCTGCTCGACGCCCTCCTCGCGCACCCCGGATTCGCGCCGGGCATCGACCGCGAGCGGATCGCGGGCTTCGGGGCCAGCCTGGGCGGCCAGGCGATGGCGAACCTGCTCGGCGCGCGCCTCACCGTGGGCCTGGGCCTCGCCTGCCGCGACACCGTCACCGACCCGCGCGTGAAGGCGGCCGTGGGACTCGTCCCCTACGCCGGGCAGACCTTCCTGCCTTCCTTCTGCAACGACCAGGTCGGCGCCTGGAACGTCGAGCGCCCCTATCTCGCGATCTCCGGCACCGCCGACTCCACGGCGCCCATCGGGATGATGGAGCAGGCCCTCAACCGCTTCCGCGGCTCCCGCTACCTGGTGGCGCTCGAGGGCATCGGGCACGGCTACACCCCGGATATGCGCGGCGACGTGATGACCTGGACGGTGGGCTTCCTCGAGGCCTACCTGCGGATCGCGGCGAGGCCCGACGCCATCGATCGCTTCATCCGCCTCGCCTCGGTGGCCGGCGGGACGGTCGATTCGCTTCGCGTGGATGCGCACGCCCCGTTCCCCCCGGGACCGGACGAGCTCCTCGTGCGGGAGTTCTACAGCCGGTCCCTGAACCACTTCGTTTCCACGGGCGACGCCGGCATCATCGCCGACCTGCTCGCCGGCGGGTGGCTTCCCACCGCCGACTCGTTCAAGGCGTACTCGCGGATGCCCCCGGACACGCTCACGCGCGTCGCACCCGTGTGCCACTTCTACGGCGTTCCCGCGGGCGGGCCCGATTCCCGCTTCTACACGGTCGATCCCGCCGAATGCGCCCTCGTTCGGCAGTGGGGCGGCTGGCACGACGAGGGCACGGCCTTCCACATCCAGCCGACGGACGCGGGCCGCCGCTGCCCCGCGGGCCACCTCGAGGTGGTGCGTCACTACAACTGGGGCTACCCCTGGCGGCCTTCCAACCACCGCTACACCACGAGCGACTCCACGGCCCGCGAGATGGACCGCCACGGGTGGCTTCGCGAGGGGACGGTCATGTGCGCCCGGCCGTGACGCCGCCGGCGCCCGCCGCCGCGGCGCGGCGCCGGTCGTAGGCCTCCCACCACTCGCGCGCCTCTTCCTCGCGCCAGGGGCACTGGCGCGCCACCTCGGCGAGCACGGCCGCCACCTCGGCGACGCCGGCGGGACGCGCCTCGCGGTCCTTCGCGAGGCAACGCGCCACGAGGTCGGCCAGCGCGGGCGGGCAGTCCTCGGCCCCGGATTCCGCGATGCCGGGCGCCGCGGTGTTCATGACCTGGTAGACGAGGTCGTGGTCGCTCTGCGTCTCGAAGACGCGCCGGCCGGTGAGGAGGAAGAACGCGACCGCGCCCAGCGCGTAGATGTCGGCGCGGGCATCGGCGTCCGCGGGATTGCGAAGCCTCTCGGGCGCCATGTAGAGCGGAGTGCCCAGCACGCGCGCGAACTGCGTGATGTCGCGCGTGTCGGCGTTCTCCAGCTCCTTCACCAGCCCGAAGTCGAGGACCTTCACCACGTCGACCTCGCCGCCGTGGCGGCAGAGCATGAGGTTGTGCGGCTTCACGTCGCGGTGCACCAGGCCGCGGTCGTGGGCTTCCTTGAGCGAGCCGCAGACCTGGCGCAGCGCGTGCACCGCGCGCGCCACGGGCATGCGCCCCCCGGACTGGACGAGCTCCTCGAGGGAGAGCCCGTCGAGGTACTCCATGGCGTAGTAGAAGGTGCCGTCCCGCGTGCGCCCGTAGTCGTAGATCTCGATGGTGTTCGGGTGCGACAGCCGGCTGCAGAGCTGCACCTCGCGCTCGAAGCGCGTGACCATCTCGTCGCTGGCGAGCGCCGCCTTGAGCACCTTGACCGCCACGGGGCGCTTGAGGTGGGAGTGGCGCGCGAGGTAGACACGGCTGATGCCGCCCTCGCCGAGCTCGCGCTCGAGCGTGTAGGGACCGACGCGACGCGCCTCGCGCAGCTTCATGCGCATGGCCCACACGGAGGAGGCCATCGCGGCCGCGAGCGCCGCCGCGAGGAACCCGAGCAGGGTGCCGAACGCGATCTCGAGGTACTTGAGCGGCGCGTAGGCCTCGGCCGCCTCGATCTCGACGGCGATCACCATGTCCTTCTCGCGCAGGATTCGCCACGCCCCGATGACCTCGGCGCCACGGTAGTCGCGGTAGGGCTCGAGGATGGCCCCCTCGTTGGGGCCGCCCGAGGCGAGGGCATCCAGCGATTCCTTCGCGAGGCGCGTGGGCGGCCATTGCGCCGCAGGCGCCCCGGGCCGGAAGCCCTCGAGGAAGTTGCCGCCGGGATCGCGGACGGGCACGCGCAGGATGCCCGAGTCGCCTTCCGGCACGCGACCCGCCGCCCGCAGGTCACCCAGGTAGCGGCTCTGGGTGAGGATCACGCCGCGCCGGTCGAAGGCGTAGGCCTCGCGCGAGGACTGCGTGGAACTCAGCACGAGGAGGGTGCCGAAGCGGGCGTCGGCCAGCCTCCCGAAGCCCAGCGCGGCGATCACCTCCCCGGCGTCCCCGCGCACGGGCGTCTCCACCCACACCAGCGGTCGGTCGAAGGGCAGTCGCCTCGCCGCCCCCACGCGCTCCGTCTCGTCGAAGGGCTGCACGAAGACGGTCCTGCCGGAGAACACCGGCGCGAGCCGCTTGGCGAACTCGCCCTGTCCCACGCGCAGCCCGCAGTAGTCGTCGTGCAGGGCGGCGATGATGGAGCCGTCCCGGCCGATGAGGTTCACCGCGACGGCGTCCTCCAGCGCCACGAAGGGCGCGATCTTGGCCAGGAGCTTGTGGCGCGCGGGCGAGCGGCACACGGCGGCAGCGTCCATGCCGCCCTCGGCCAGGCGCACGAGGGCGGCTGCCTCGCGCTGCACGGGCTCGTCGGCGGCCCAGCGCTCGGCGGCGCGYTTCTTCTCCTCGACCCACACGGTGAGCACGCCCGACTCCGCCTCGAGGAGCGCCGCGAGGCCCGCGGCGCGCAGGTCGCGAAGCGACTCGCGCACCTGCCCGTGGGACCACCACCCCGTGGCCACGAGCGCGATGGCCGCCACGAGCATGATCGACACCAGGTTCCAGAAGCGCTCGCGCGCCTCCTCGCCCGGCAGCGCGCCGGGCGGCCTCAGCAGGGCCGGGAGGTTCTCCGGGATCCTGCGCAGGCCCGGGATGGGTTCGTGGTTGGCCACCGGCGCATCATACGAGACGCGGGGGCCGGAATGAAAAAGGCCGCGCCCGGGGGCGCGGCCATGAGGGTGTTTCGGCTTCGCTTCTTCTTCAGAACTTCCAGGTGACCCAGCCGTAGAAGATGTTGGCCTTGTAGTTCGGGTCCTTGTAGTAGCCCATCAGGTAGCTGTCCGCGCGGCTGGCGGCCGGGATCGTGTACAGGTACCCGTCGTACTGGGCGTCCTTGTAGTCGTACTTCTCGTAGGCCCATCCGCCCGTGAGGCTGATCGTCTTGCTGAAGGCGTAGACGCCCTTCAGGTTGAACGAGCGGCGCTTCGAGTCGTCGAACAGGCTCACGGGCTGCGGGTAGGACGCCGCGGCGATCGTGGGGGGAGCCGCGAAGTCCACCTGGCCGTCGGTCTTGTAGTACATGTACGACGCCGTGACCTTGAGCTTCTCGGAGGCGGGCCAGTCCACGGCCAGGCCGTAGGCGTAGTTCGCGTCCTTGTTGGTCGCCTGCCAGTTGTAGTTCGTCGCCGTGGCGGGCATGTTCGGGTCGTAAGGCCCGGGCGGCGTGGTGGCGGTCGTCGTGCCCGTCACCCGGTGCTGCGAGTCGTACTTCACGCGCTCCCAGTCGCCGAAGATCGTGAAGCGCCAGGCGGCCGGGTCGCCGTAGGAAAGGCTCGCGTAGATCTCGTCGCGCTTGTCCTTCCAGCGGCCGAGCGTGTCGTTCTTCGCCTGGTAGTCGTTGTCCTTGTAGATGAACTCGAGGCCCAGGTCGAGGAACTCCGCCGGCGTCGCGTCGAGCGTGACCTTCCACTTGTCCTGCTTCAGGTCCTGCGCGTCGAACGCGGTCTGGAAGCGGTACATGTAGTCCGCGCTGTTGGCGTTGGCGCCCATCGAGCCCAGCTTGAAGTCGGACTTGCGGTCGAGGTTCTGGTACTTCACGCGCGCAGTGACGTTGTCGACCATGCTCGTGCGCCACTCGACGAACCAGGTCTTGTCCTTCGACTTGTCGTAGTCGTAGCGCTCGTCCTTGCGGTCGAACTCCAGGTCCTCGTAGCCCGCGCCGACGCGGTTGGCCTTGTCGATGCGGTAGAACGCGTCGAAGCCCCAGCTCTGCTTGTCGTACGAGTAGGGCTCGTTCACGTACTGGGTGATGGCGCCGGTGGCCGGGCCCGTGACGGGCCGGCTCTCGAACACCATGTGGGTCGAGTCGTCCTCGCGCTTGTAGTCGTTGTAGTACAGGCGCGTGTCCAGGCCCTTCGTCGGCGTCGAGGTGAGCGCCAGCGAGAAGGTCTCGGTGTCCACCCGGCCGTTGAAGGTCGAGGTGTTGGCGCCGGTCGGAAGCTGCGTGGCCGCCGTGCCCGAGGGCGCGCCGTTCGTGATGCCCAGGACCGTCGCGCCGACCGCGACGTCGCTCTTGAGCTCGTCCTTCGTGTAGCGCAGGGCGAACACGGAGTTCAGCGGCAGCTGGCGGAACGTGGCGTTGACCAGCCAGCGCTCGTACTTGTTGTCGTTTCCGAGGTAGGTCCGGTCGGTGCCGCTGTTCCAGAAGCCGTTCGTCCAGTCGAGGTACTTGTTGTCGTTCTCGAACTTGCTTCCCATCCACGAGATGGCCACGTGCATCGACTTCGAGCTGAAGCCGCCCTCGGCCACCGTGTTCTTGGTCGTGAATTCCGTCGGGAAGCCGAGGTCGACGTAGCCGTTGCCGGGGCTCATGCCCTGCGAGGACGCGCCGATCTTGGAGCCGCTGGTGGTCACCTGGTTGGCGTCGAAGCGGAAGTACCACGGCGACAGGGCGGAGAACTCGAAGTAGCCGCCGTCGTCGCGGCGATCGTACTTGCTCTCGTACGTGTTCCAGTTGGCCGTGTTGAGCAGCGGCCAGCCCGTGGCTGTGTGGTTGTTGCTGCCGGCGCCCGCGTACGGCGTCTTGCCGTTCTCGACCCAGTTGCGGGTGAGCGAGTCGGAATAGAGCCGGTACTTGAAGCTGCCGTAGGCGCCGCCCTTCAGGTTGATGTACTGGTCCTCGCGGCCGATGTTCTCGCCGAAGAAGTCGAACCAGTAGCGGTTGCTGCGGCCCTTGACGTCCCAGCCGAAGAGCGCGCCGTTGGTGAGGTCGCGGATGTCGTTCATCTTCGCGGCATCGGTGGCGTCCTCGTTGTTGTAGATGCCGCCCAGGTTCACGGAACCCTCGATCTTGAGGGCATCCTGCGCAAGCGCGGGCGCGGCGACGAAAAGGTTCGCGATCAGGATCGAAATGAGCTTCTTGTTCATGATCGTCATCCCCTTAGCGGATCAGGTAGCGACCGCGGTTCGTCGGTGCGTTCGAACCGTGGATCGAGTTGTGGCAGTTCAGGCAAGCGCGGGAGACGAAGCGCGAGCTCGCCGCGGTGGTGCCGGACGTGTTGTTGTTCGGCTGGCCGCTGGAGTTGATCCAGGCCTGGTTCTGGCCGTAGAAGGCGGTCGGGTGACGGCCCTGGACGTGGCAGTCCTGGCAGAGGTTCGGCACCTTCTCGTTCAGCAGCTTGTTGTGCGAGGAGCCGTGCGGCGTGTGGCAGGAGAGGCAGTTCTCCTCGACCGGCGGGTGCCCGAACATGTACGGGCCGCGCTTGTCGGCGTGGCAGGAGAAGCACTGCTGGTTCACGGACTCGTGCTTCACCATGGCCGGCGTCAGGGCGCCGTGCGGGTTGTGGCAGTCGGAGCACTTCACCTTGCCCTCGAGGATCGGGTGGTGGGAAGGCTTCATGGTCGCGTTGCGGACCTGCTTGTGGCACGTGCCGCAGGTGTCGGCCTCGATGGTGCGGGCGGTCGTCGTGTAGGGCTGCGGCTGCGGGTTGCGCGCCTTGCCGTGGATGTTGTGGCAGCTGCCGCAGGACACGTCGTTCACGTTGTGCTTGCCGGCTTCCCAGAAGGAGAGCTGGCGGTTGCCGGCGTGGCAGCTGAGGCAGGCCGAGGACTTCTCGGAGGCCGGCAGGCCCTTCGCCTGCTTGTCGCCCACCACGGGCTTCTTGCCGCGCGAGGCGACGTGCTCCTTGGCGTCGCCGTGGCACGACTGGCAGGCCTTGCCGTCGGCGTCGTTCTTCGCTCCGTGGGCGGTGCCCTTGATGGAGTCGTTGTTCTCCTCATGGCACTTGTTGCAGACCGGCTCGGCCCCCTGGGCGCTCACCGGCGCCGACCACAGGAACGCGAGCGACAGTGCGCAGGCCGTAACCAGCTTTGCCGCAAGACGATGGTGCATATTGCCTCCCAATGCGCCCGGATCCGGGGCGCTCTGTTGACCCG
>PQAI01000016.1 GCA_003105245.1 Betaproteobacteria bacterium
CTGAAGGTCTTGAGGTTCGTGTAACCCTTCATCGTCTCCTGCACGCCTTCCTTGTAGCCCTGGCCGGAGTCCTTGATGCCGCCGAAGGGCGTGAGCTCGATGCGGTAGCCGGGCACCTCCCGCACGTTCACGGAGCCCACGTGCAGCTCGGCGATGAAGCGCGCGATGTAGTCGAGCCGGTTGGTGAAGACGCCGGAGGAAAGGCCGTAGGCGGTGCCGTTCGACAGGGCGATCGCCTCGTCGATGTCGCGGAACCGGATCACGGGGGAGACGGGCCCGAACGTCTCCTGCTTCACGACCGTCATTGCCGGGCTCACGCGATCGAGCACGGTGGGCGAGTAGAGCGCGCCCCGGCGCTCGTTGCCGTGCAGCAGCCGCGCCCCCTGGGAGACGGCCTCGTCCACCCGCGACTCGAAGAGCTTCGCGGCCGCCTCGTCGATCACGGTGCCCATGTCCACCTTCGGGTCCGCGGGGTCGCCGTAGGTCCAGGCGCGCGTCTTCTCGACGAGGACCTCGACGAAGCGGTCGGCCACCTTCTCGTGGACCAGCATGCGCTTGACCGCCGTGCAGCGCTGGCCGCTGTTCTTGTAGGAGCCCTGCGCGGCGAGGGAGGCGGCCTCCTCGATGTCCGCGTCCTCCATCACGATGACGGGGTCGTTGCCGCCCAGCTCGAGGACGGTGCGGCGGTATCCCGCCTTCGACGCGATGTACTTGCCCACCGAGACGCCGCCCGTGAAGGTGACGAGGTCCACGTGCTCGTTGGTGATGAGCTCGTCGGCGATCTCGCGCGGATCGCCCGTCACCACCTGCAGCATCTCGGGCGGCAGGCCCGCCTCGTAGAGCAGGTCGGCGAGGTAGAGCGCCGACAGCGGCGTCTTCTCCGTGGGCTTGAGCACCATGCGGTTGTTGGTCGCCACCGATGGCGCCACCTTGTGCGCCACCTGGTTCATCGGGTGGTTGAACGGCGTGATGGCCGAGATCACGCCCAGGAGCGGATCGCGTCGCGTGAAGACGCGCCGGTTCTTGCCGTGCGGCGTGAGGTCGCAGGAGAAGGACTGCCCGTCGTCCCTGAGGGCCTCCATGGCCGAGAAGGTGAGCACGTCGCAGACCCGGCCCACTTCGTAGACCGTGTCCTTCTTGCACAGGCCCGACTCCATCGTGATGAGATCGGAGGCCTCGTCCACGCGGGTGCGCAGGAGGGCCGCGGCCCTGAGCAGCAGCGAGGAGCGCTCGTGGCGCGAGAGTGTGGCCCTGTAGGGGCGGGCGATGGCGAACGCGCGACGGACTTCCTCGACGCCCGCCCTGGGCACGGTGCCCACGACCTCGCCCGACCAGGGGTTGAGGACCTCGATCTCGCGGCCCGTGGTGACGCGCTCGCCGCCGATGCGCATGGCCTCGGGGCGGAAACGGGGGCTGCGGGGTGCTCTGGCGACTGCGCTCATGGCGTGGGGGTCTCCCGGACAAGGGCTGGCGGCGGCTGGATGTCGACCTGCTCCAGCGCCTCGTGCAGGCGCGAGCGGCTCTTCACGGCGTGCTGGTACAGCAGTTCGCCCGCGAGCGTGCCATTGCGCGAGGCGACGGCTTCCACGATTTCCGCATGCTGGCTCGTGGACTTGGGGAACGCATCGTGGCCGAGCGCGAGGGTGCGCCGGCGGTAGAGGTGCAGCTCGTTGATCAGCCGGCGGTAGGCCGCGAGGAGCGTTCCGTTGCCCGCGATCTGGGCCAGCCGGTCGTGGAACTGGATGTTCAGCGGGTAATAGGCGTCGACGTCCCTCGCCCGGGCGGCATCCTTCATCCGCTCGACCAGGCCGCGCAGCTCGTCGATCTGCCCGTCGGTGGCGCGCTCGGCCGCCAGGCGCCCGATCAGCTCGTCGAGGCCGGCGCGCACTTCGTAGATCTCGTCCGCCTCCTCCAGGGAGACCTGGCGCACGAACACGCCGCGGTTCTTCTCCGTTCGCACGAGCCCGGCCTGCTCCAGGGCACGGAAGGCCTCGCGAACCGGCCCGCGGGAGACGTTGAGCTCCGTGGCCACCTCGTTCTCGTTCAGCTTGTCGCCGGGAAGGATGTTCCCGGCGAGGATCCGGCGCTCGAGTTCCTGCTGCACGAGCGACGTGAGGGACTGGCTGCGGAGCAGCTCGATGGCGGATGAAGGGCCGTTGCGGGCGGCGGCTGTCGTCATTGCGTCATGGGGTGGCGGCAGGATCTCGAGCGCCGTGCTTGACATTAGAACGCCTCGGTTTGTAGATTGTCAACAATCTGCAACAAATGAAGCCTAATCTCTGCCGGTGACAAGCGTGTGTCAGGCGGCGGAAGAAGAACCGGGGGGAGTGCAGATCCGATGACGAGCGGTGCGGCGCTGTCCGTGGAAGGACTCAGCAAGAGCTTCGGAGGTGCCCAGAAGGCCCTTTCGGGCGTACGCCTCGCGATGAGGCCCGGCGAGATGGTCGCCCTCATCGGGGCCTCGGGATCCGGCAAGTCCACGCTGTTGCGGCACATTTCAGGCTTCGTCGCGGCCGATCCCGGGTCCGGCGCCGTGCGAGTGGGCGACCACGAGATCCAGGCCGGCGGCCGCATCGCCCGAAACGTCCGCGAGCAGCGTGCCGACGTCGGATTCATCTTCCAGCAGTTCAACCTCGTCGGGCGCCTGACCGTGATGACCAACGTCCTCATGGGCCAGCTGCCGCGAATCCCCACCTGGCGAAGCCTCGTCGCCCGCTTCACCCGGGAGGAAAAGGCGGAGGCCTGGCGCGCGCTGAAGAGCGTGGGCATCGAGGGCATCGCCTGGCAGCGCGCGAGCACGCTCTCCGGCGGGCAGCAGCAGCGCGTGGCCATCGCGCGCGCGCTGGTGCAGCGTGCCCGGATCATCCTCGCCGACGAGCCCATCGCGTCGCTGGATCCGGAGAGCGCGAGGAACGTGATGGAAATCCTCGCACGCATCAACCGCGAGCACGGCATCACCGTGCTCGTGTCGCTGCACCAGGTCCAGTTCGCCCGCCGCTACTGCACGCGGACCGTGGCCCTTCGCCTCGGCGAGGTGGTCTACGACGGGCCCTCGGCCGACCTCGATGCCGGGATGCTGCGCCGGCTCTATGGCGCCGCGGTCGAGGAGATGCTCGACGGCACGGAGACGATCGACGCAGTCATGAACGACCCGGTGGTCGCCGCGGCGCTCGCCCCGGCGGCGGCATCGGCCTGAACCCGCAAGTCCCAGTTCCATTCCCCAGAGCGCACCACCTTCGCCAAGGAGACACCCCAATGAAGAAGACATTCAAACGCGCGCTCGCCGGCCTCGCCGCCTCGCTCGTCGCGTGCACGGCCCTCGCGCAGGAGATCAACTTCGGCATCATCTCCACGGACAAGAGCGCGGCCATCAAGTCGCTGTGGGACCCGTTCATCGACGACATGCAGAAGCAGACGGGCCTGAAGGTGAACGCGTTCTTCTCGACCGACTACACCGGCATCATCGAGGCGCAGCGCTTCAACAAGGTGCAGGTCGCCTGGTATGGCAACAAGAGCGCCATCGAGGCGGTCGACCGCGCCAACGGCGAGGTGTTCGCGCAGTTCATCGACCTGCACGGCACGCCCGGCTACTACAGCTACATCATCACGCACAAGGACAGCCCCCTGAACTCGCTCGACGACATGTTCGCGCGCGGCAAGGAGCTGTCGTTCGGCGCGGGCGACCCGCAGTCGACCTCCGGTACGCTGGTGCCCGGCTACTACGTGTTCACGCAGCGCGGCAAGGAGGCCAAGGACGTCTTCAAGGTGGTTCGCCCGGCCTCCCACGGCGTGAACCTGCTCGCGGTGCTCAACAAGCAGGTCGACGTGGCCACCAACAACAGCGAGGAGCTGGACAAGCTCAAGCTCAAGGACCCGGCCAAGCGCGAGATGGTGAAGATCCTGTGGACCTCGCCCCTCATCCCGCGCGACCCGCTGGTGTGGCGCAAGGACCTGCCGGAGGCGACCAAGAAGAAGATCAAGGACTTCGTGACCGGATACGGCAAGGACCAGCGCGAGAAGGACATCCTCAAGGGCATGCAGCAGATCGCGGGCTTCCGCGCCTCCAGCGACGCGCAGCTCATCCCCATCCGCCAGCTGGAGCTCGCCAAGGACCGCGCGAAGACCCAGGGTGACACGACGCTCTCGGCCGAGGCCAAGGCCGCGAAGCTCAAGGACATCGACGCAAAGCTCGCCGAGCTGGCCAAGCAGTCCAAGTGACGGCGGCGACCACCATCCCGGACGGGGCGCTCGCGCCCCCGGGCGAGGGCAAGCGGACGCTGGTCCAGGCCATCGGCTGGGCGGCGTTCGCGCTCGTGCTGCTGTGGGCGTGGAAGGGCGCCGACATGCGCCCGCTGGACCTGTGGAAGGACAGCGGCAACATGAAGACGTTCCTGGCGGAATTCTTCCCGCCCGACTTCCGCGAGTGGAAGTCGTACCTGCGCGAGATGGTGGTGACGCTGCACATCGCGGTGTGGGGGACGGTGCTCGCGATCGTCTGCGCCGTGCCCTTCGGGCTCCTGTCGTCCTCCAACATCGTCCCGATCTGGGTGTACCAGCCGGTGCGTCGCCTCATGGACGCCTGCCGCGCCATCAACGAGATGGTGTTCGCGATGCTCTTCATCGTGGCCGTGGGGCTGGGCCCGTTCGCGGGGGTGCTGGCGCTGTGGATCCACACCACCGGCACTCTGGCGAAGCTCTTCTCCGAGGCGGTCGAGGCCATCGACCCGCGCCCCGTCGAGGGCGTGCGCGCCACGGGCGCCTCGGCCCTAGAGGAGATCTTCTACGGCGTGATCCCGCAGGTGATGCCGCTGTGGATCTCGTACTCGCTCTACCGGTTCGAGTCCAACGTGCGCTCGGCCTCGGTGGTCGGGATGGTGGGCGCCGGCGGCATCGGCGTCATCCTCTACGAGGTGATCCGCGGCTTCGAGTACGCGCAGACCTGCGCGGTCATGCTCATCATCATCACCTTCGTGAGCACGATCGACCTCGTCTCGGCCCGCTTCCGCAAGCTCTTCATCTAGCGCCGCCCCAAGCGAAAAAGGAAAGGCAACGCATGTCCCAGGAAAGACCCCCCGTCGTCGTGAACGGAACGCGGTACCGCTGGCCCGATCGCCCCGTCGCGGTCGTGATCATCGACGGCGGCGACCCGGCCTACCTGCAGCAGTTCCTCGCCGAGGGGGCCCTGCCCCACATCGCGCGCTTCATGCAGGAGGGCTTCGCGGTCGTGGCCGAGGGCACCGTTCCCTCGTTCACCTGCCCCAACAACATGTCGATCGTGACCGGCACGCCCGCCTCCAGGCACGGCATCTCGGGCAACTTCTACCTCGACACCGCCACCGGCGAGGCCGTCGTCATGACGGGCCCGGAGCTGCTGCGCGGCGACACGGTCCTCAAGGGCTTCGCCGACGCCGGCGCGAAGGTGGTGGCCATCACCGCCAAGGACAAGCTGAGGAAGCAGCTGGGCAAGGGCCTGGACGTCTCCAGGGGCAACGTCTGCTTCTCCTCGGAGAAGGCGGGCGAGACCACGCTCGCCGAGCACGGCATCGACAACGCGCTCGCGTTCGTGGGCCAGCCGCAGCCCGGCATGTACTCGATGGAGCTCTCGCTCTTCGTGCTGGACGCCGGGATCAGGCTGCTCGAGGCCGGGCATCGCGACCTGCTCTTCCTGTCCCTCACCGACTACGTGCAGCACAAGTACGCGCCCCACGAGGCCGAGGCGCGCCGCTTCTACCAGGAGCTCGACCGGCGCTTCGGCCGGCTGGCGGAGCTGGGCGCGACGGTCGTGCTCACCGCCGACCACGGCATGAACGACAAGTCGAACGAGGCCGGCGAGCCCAACGTCATCTGGCTGCAGGACATCCTCGACGCGAGGTTCGGCAAGGGCGACACCAGGGTGATCTGCCCCATCACCGACGCTTTCGTCGCCCACCACGGCGCCCTCGGAGGCTTCGTGCGGGTGTGGTGCCGCGGCAAGGCGACGCCGGCGCAGGTCATCGAGGCGATCCGGGGCCTGCCGGGCCTGGAATCGGTCCTCGACAAGGAGGCGGCCTGCCGGCTCTTCGACCTGCCGGCCGACCGCGAGGGCGACGTCGTGGTCATCTCGACCTCGAACGTCTGCGTGGGCGCCTCCGAGAAGGACCACGACCTCTCCGGCCTCAAGGGCCACCGCCTGCGCACCCACGGCGGCACGACCGAGGCGAAGGTGCCGCTGATCATCAGCCGCCCGCTCAACGGCGACTACAAGGTGCGCGGCGGCGCGGGCGTCCTCAAGAGCTGGCAGCTCTTCGACTTCGCCCTGAACGGCGTGGCGCGCTGATGGCCATCCCGGCGGACCTGAAGGGGCGGCTCGCCGTCTACGACGCGCCGAACCGCCCGTTCGAGATCCGGCTCTTCCCGGTGCGCGCACCCCGCGCGGGCGAGGTGCTGGTGAAGATCAGGATGTCCACGATCTGCCGCTCGGACATCCACTCCTGGCTCGGCCACCGGCCCAACCCGTGCCCCGGCGTGCTGGGCCACGAGATCATCGGCACGGTCATGGAGCTGGGCGAGGGAATCACCCACGACATGCGGGGCGATGCGCTCGCGCCCGGCGACCGCATCACCTGGAGCGAGTACTTCATCCCCGGGCCCAGCTACTTCACCGAGGTGCTGGACCTGCCGCAGAAGTCGCCGGGCGTGGACAAGTACGGGCACATGGCCGCGACCACCGAGCCCCATCACCACGGGGGCTTCGGCGAGTACTGCTACGTGCTGCCGCGCTCGTGGATCCTGAAGCTGCCCGCGGACCTCTCCGACGAGGAGGCCACGCCCATCAACTGCGGCGTGGCCACGATGATGTGCGTCACCGAGCGCGCCGAGATCGCCATGGGCGACTCGGTGGTGGTGCAGGGGCTGGGCCTGCTCGGCCTGTACGGCGCGGCCATCGCCAAGGCGCGCGGCGCGCGGCGGGTGATCGGCCTGGACACCGTGCCCGCCCGGCGCGCCCTGGCCGCGAGGTTCGGCGTGGACGAGGCCCTCGATCCGTCGGCGATGACCGAAGCGGAACTCGTGAAGGCGGTGCGCGCGCGGTGCCCACCCGATGGCGCCGACGCCGTGATCGAGGTGTGCGGCCACCCGGGGGTGATCCCCTCGGGCATCCAGATGCTCCGCACCGGCGGGCGCTACGCGCTGGCGGGCGTCGTGAACCCGGACGCGCGGGTGACGATCGACGCGAACCTGCTCCTTCGCAAGCTCGTCACGATGCGCGGCGTGCACAACTACCATCCGCGCAACCTCGTCGAGGCCCTCGACTTCGTCCACGCGAACCGCGGCCGCTTCCCCTTCCACGAGCTCGTGGACGGGAAGTACCGCCTCGAGGACGTCGGGCGCGCCATGAAGGACGCCGAGGAGCGCAGGGTGCTGCGCGCGGCGATCGTTCCCTGAAACCGTTCCTCCCCGGAGATCCCCGATGATCCTCGGCAACGACCCCATCCTCCTCACCCCCGGCCCGCTCACCACCTCGCTCGCGACGAAGCAGGCGATGCTTCGCGACTGGGGCTCGTGGGACGCGGGCTTCAACGCCATCACGGGGACCATCCGCCGCGACCTCCTGGAGGTGATCCGGGGCGCGGGCACCCACGAGTGCGTGCCGCTGCAGGGCAGCGGCACCTTCTCCGTCGAGGCGGCGATCGCCAACGTGGTGCCCCGCGACGGCAAGGTGCTCGTGCCGCAGAACGGCGCCTACTGCCAGCGCATCCTGAAGATCTGCCGCTACCTCGGCCGCGCCCACGTCGCGCTCGACATCCCGGAGGACCGCCACCCCACCGGCGCCATGATCGACGAGGCCCTGCGCGCCGATCCCTCCGTCACGCACGTCGCGCAGGTCCACTGCGAGACCGGCACCGGGATCCTCAATCCCCTGCCGGAGATCGCCGAGGCCTGCGCCCGTCACGGCAAGGGCCTCGTCGTGGACGCGATGAGCTCCTTCGGCGCCATCGGGATCGATGTCTCGAAGTACCCCGTCGACGCGGTGATCGCCGCCTCCGGGAAGTGCATCGAGGGCGTGCCGGGGATGGGCTTCGTGCTCGTCCGCCGCGAGGTCCTCGAGAAATGCCAGGGCAACTCGCACTCGCTCGCCATGGACCTGCACGACCAGTGGACCTACATGCAGAAGACCACGCAGTGGCGCTTCACGCCGCCCACCCACGTGGTGGCGGCCTTCCGTGCGGCGCTGGACCAGTTCCTCGCCGAGGGCGGCCAGCCGGCCCGGGGCGCGCGCTACGCCGCCAACCGTGACGCGCTCATCGACGGCATGGCGGCCCTGGGGCTGCGCACGTTCCTGCCGCGGACGGTCCAGGCGCCGGTGATCGTCACCTTCCACGCGCCGGGCGACCCCAACTACTCCTTCAAGCCCTTCTACGAGAAGGTGAAGCAGCGCGGCTACATCCTGTATCCCGGCAAGCTGACCCGTGTGGAGACCTTCCGGGTGGGCTGCATCGGCGCCATCGACGCCAACGAGATGCGAAACGTCGTCTCGGCCGTCGCGGCGACGCTCAAGGACATGGGCGTCAGCAAGATGGAACCCCTGAAGGCCGCCGCCTAGTCCCCCGGCGCCATCCCCTTTCCCCACGACCACAACGTACCAAGGAGCCTTCGATGCACACCGCCGTGCAGGCCGCGGAGCGCGCGCGCCTTCCCCTCGTTTCCGCCCTCCTGGCCGCCTCGCTCGCCTGCCTCGCGCCATTCGCGGCGCTGGCGCAGGCCTGGCCCGCCAAGTCGATCCGCCTCGTGGTCCCGTTTCCGCCCGGCGGCGGCACGGACACCTTCGCGCGCCCGCTCGCGGCGAAGCTCGCGCTGCAGCTGGGCCAGCAGGTGGTGATCGACAACCGCGGCGGGGCCGGCGGCACGATCGGCGCAGACGTCGTCGCCAAGTCGGCGCCCGACGGCTACACCTTCCTCGTGGGCGCGGTGCACCACACCGTGGCGCCGGCGGTCTACAAGTCCCTGCCCTACGACCTCGACCGCGACCTGCTGCCGGTGACGGGCGTGGCCTACGTGCCCGACGTGCTGGTGGTGAACAGGAACGTGAAGGCCGGGTCGGTGCAGGAACTCGTCGCCCTCGCCAAGGCGAGCCCGGGCAAGCTGAACTACGGCTCCTCGGGCAACGGCACCACGCGGCACCTGGCCGGCATCATCTTCGGCAACCTCGCCGGCATCTCGCTGCAGCACGTGCCCTACAAGGGATCGGGGCCGGCGATGACGGCGCTGCTCGGCGGCGAGATCGAGATGATCTTCGAGGGGCTGGGAAGCGCGGCCTCGCACATCCGCGCCGGCTCCATCCGCGCGCTGGCGGTGACCTCCCCGAAGCGGTCGCCGGCCTTTCCGGACATCCCGACGATGGCGGAGGCGGGCATCCCCGGCTTCGAGTCGCTGTCCTGGTACGGACTCTGGGCTCCCGCGGGCACGCCGCCCGAGATCGTCCAGCGGCTGCAGGCGGAAGTGGCGAAGGCCATGGCGGCGCCGGACCTCAAGGCCGCCTGGTCCTCGCAGGGCGCGGAGCCCGGCGGCGAGCCCGTCGAGGCCTTCCGGACCTTCGTGCGCGCGGAAACGGTCAAGTGGGGCAAGCTCGCCCGCGATGCGAAGGTTACCGTAGACTGAAGGATGGCCAGGAGGGTCCGTGAGGATCGGCGTTCCGAGGGAGATCAAGGTCCACGAATACCGCGTCGGGCTCACGCCCTCGTCGGTGCGCGAGCTCGTCGCGAACGGCCATGAGGTGCTGGTCGAGCGCGGCGCCGGCGGCGGCATCGGCGCCACCGACGAGACCTACGAGAAGGCCGGAGCGCGCATCGCCGCGGATGCGGCACAGGTCTTCGCCGAGGCCGACCTGGTCGTCAAGGTGAAGGAGCCGCAGGCGCCCGAGATCGCGCGCCTTCGCCCCGGGCAGGTGCTCTTCACCTACCTGCACCTCGCACCCGACCCGCAGCAGTGCAAGGGGCTCATCGCGAGCGGTGCCGCGTGCATCGCCTACGAGACGGTGACGCAGCCCGGCGGCGGGTTGCCGCTGCTGGCACCCATGTCCGAGGTGGCGGGTCGCATGGCGATCCAGGCGGGCGGGCACTGCCTGGAGAAGGCGCACGGCGGGATGGGCGTGCTCCTGGGTGGCGTGCCGGGCGTCCCGCCGGCCAAGATCGTGATCCTGGGCGCGGGCGTGGTGGGCCTCAACGCCGCGCAGATGGCCGTGGGCTCCGGCGCGGTGGTGGTGGCGATCGACCGCAGCATCGATGCCCTGCGCCGCATCGACCACGTGCTGGGTGCCCGCGTGGTGACCGTCTTCTCCCATCGCGACAGCATCGAGCACCACGTGCGCACGGCCGACCTCGTGGTGGGCGGGGTGCTCATCCCCGGCGCGGCGGCCCCGAAGCTCGTCGGCCGCGACCTCGTGCGGCAGATGAAGCCCGGGTCGGTCGTCGTGGACGTGGCCATCGACCAGGGCGGCTGCTTCGAGACCTCGCGACCCACGACGCACGCCGAGCCCACCTTCGTCGTCGACGGCGTCGTGCACTACTGCGTGGCCAACATGCCCGGCGCCGTGCCGCGCACCTCGACCTACGCCCTCAACAACGCGACGCTCCMGTTCACGCTGCAGCTCGCGAACCTCGGCTGGAAGAAGGCGCTCGCGGCCAACCCGCACCTGCGCGCCGGCCTCAACGTCTGCGAGGGCAAGGTGACGCACCGCGAGGTGGCGGAAGCCCTGGGGCACGCCTTCCACGACCCCGCGGCC
>PQAI01000017.1 GCA_003105245.1 Betaproteobacteria bacterium
ACCAGGAAGACGTTGAGCGCGTCGACGAAGAACTGGTCGTTCCAGGCCGTGATCGGCCCGCCCGAGATCACCTCCGCCGTGAGCCAGGCCGAGGCGAGGAAGGTCGCCAGGCTGAAGGCGGAGTTCACCTCCGGCGCCGACTCSCGGTCGCCCAGCAGCCACAGGAAGGGGCCGCCCAGGAGGGGGATCGCGAGAAGGATGAAGAAGGAGAGCACTAGTCCTCCTTCAGCTTCTCGAGGTGGTGGATGTCCAGCGAGTCGAACTGCTCGCGGATCTGGAACATGAACACCCCCAGGATCACCATGCCCACCAGCACGTCGAGCGCGATGCCCAGCTCGACCACCATCGGCATGCCGTAGGTGGCGCTCGTGGCCGCGAAGAAGAGGCCGTTCTCCATCGCGAGGAAGCCGATCACCTGCGGCACCGCCTTCGAGCGGGTGATCATCATGAGGAAGGACATGAGCACGCAGGCGAGCGCGATGCCCAGCGTGCCGCGCGCGATCGACTGCGAGAACTCCGAGATGGGCAGCGCCAGGTTGAAGGCGAAGACCACCAGCACGATCCCGACCAGCATCATCGTGGGGATGTTGATGAGGGTCTCGATGTCCCACTTCACGTTCAGGCGCCGGATGAGGCGGTGCAGGATGTACGGCAGCGCCACGACCTTGAGCACGAAGGTGATGCCCGCCGACCAGTAGAGGTGGTGCTGGCCCGTGGCCCAGGCCACGGTGAGGGTGGAGCCCACCAGGGCCATGCCCTGGATCGCGAAGAGGTTGATGAGCGTGACGATGCGCCGCTGCGCCAGCATCGCGAAGGCGATGAGCAGCAGCACCGAGGCGAAGAGGTTGATGACCTGGCTGGTGAAGGCGGACACGGCGTCAGGCCCCCAGCAGCAGGTGGACGAGGATCGCGAGCACGCCGAGCAGGAACGCGGTGGCGAGGAACTCGGGCACCCGGAAGATGCGCATCTTGGCGAGGATCGTCTCGATCAGCGCGAGGAGGACCCCGCCGATGGCGAGCTTCACCGCCAGGACCGGGAGCGCCCAGAGGAGCGCCACGTGGTCGTTCGCCTCGGCGATGCCCCACGGGAAGAAGATCGCGAGCCCCGCGCACGAGTACGCGAAGAGCTTGAGGGAGGCGGCCCACTCGATGAGCGCGAGGTGGCGCCCCGAGTACTCCAGGATCAGGGCCTCGTGGATCATCGTGAGCTCGAGGTGCGTGGCCGGGTTGTCCACCGGCACGCGCGCGTTCTCGGCGAGCGAGACCATCGTGAAGGCGATGCCGGCGAAGGCGAGGCTGGGCAGGATCGTGAACTCGCGGTGGGCCAGCGCCGAGACGGTGGTGGCGAGCGAGGTCGAGCTCGAGATGAGGGAGGCGGTGAAGAGCACCATCAGGAAGGCGGGCTCGGCGAGGAAGCCCACCAGCATCTCGCGCCGCGCCCCCAGCGTGCCGAAGGAGGTGCCGATGTCCATGGCCGCGAGCGAGATGAAGAGCCGCGCCACGCCGAAGAGCCCCACCAGCGCGATGGCGTCGGCGGCCGGGGCCATCGGCATGTTGGTCGAGAGCGTCGGGACGATGAGGCTCGCGAGCAGCATGCAGCCGAAGACGACGTAGGGCGTGACGCGGAAGATGGGCGAGGCGTCGTGCGCGACCACGCTCTCCTTCCAGAAGAGCTTGTGCAGCGTCCGGAAGGGCATGGTGAGCGGCGGGGCGCGGCGGTTCTGCAGCCACGCCCGGCACTGGTTCACCCAGCCCATGACCAGCGGCGCGCCCACCAGGGCCACGGCCATGGCGACGAGCTGGGCGAGGAAGCCTTCGAGGTTCATGCCTGGGTGAGGAAGAGGAGGGCCACGAGGGTGAGGAAGCTGTAGAGCAGGTAGATCGAGATGCGCCCGCGCTGCAGCATCCCGACCCAGCGCGAGACGGCCTCGGTCGCCGCGGCGATGCGCAGGTACACCCAGGCCCAGAGCGGATCCTCGACSGTGACCYTGTAGCGCGGCGCGGCGTCGAAGGGCGTGGGCAGYTCCCGGTGCATGCGGTAGAAGGGCTCGAAGATCTGGCGGATGGGCTGGCCGAAGCCCTCCGCCGTGTCCTGCATGCGCGCSGTCTGCATCGGGTGGCCGCAGTCCCACGGCGCCGCCCGACGCAGCCGCCCGTGGTAGAAGCGGCGCACCAGCACGAAGGCAGCCGCGACGATGGCCGCGGTGACCAGCAGGAAGAGGATCGGGCTGTAGGAGGCGCGCTCGGCGGAGACCGGGGCGAGCAGCAGCCAGTCGCCGGCGCGGCCGCTCTGGGCGAGGCCGCGGCCCAGGAGCGCGTAGGTGATSGGATCGATCACCTCGATCACGGCCACGGGGAAGAGCCCCAGCAGCACGCAGCCGGCGGTGAGCCAGGCGAGGCCCAGGCGCTCGAGCCACCCCGCGTCGTGGGCCTGGGAGAGCTTCTCCTCGCGCGGGCGGCCCAGGAAGATCACGCCGAAGAACTTCACCATGACGTAGCCGGCCAGCGCCGCCACCAGGACGACGCCGGCGGCGAAGATGGGCACGAGCATGCGCAGGTACGGGTTGGGCAGCCCCCCGGTGAAGAGGAATCCCTGCAGCAGCAGCCACTCGGAGACGAAGCCGTTGGAGGGCGGCAACCCCGCGCTCGCCACCACTCCCACGAGGCTCGTCCAGGCGACGAAAGGCATGTAGCGCATGAGGCCGCCCAGCTTGCCGAGGTTCCTCTCCTGCGTGGCGTGCAGAACCGAGCCCGTGCCCAGGAAGAGCAGGCTCTTGAAGAGCGCGTGGTTGAGGCAGTGGTAGAGGGAGGCCACCATCGCCAGCGCCGCGAGCGAGTTCATCCGGTAGGCGGCGAACACCATCGCCAGGCCCAGCCCCACGACGATGAGCCCCACGTTCTCGATGGAGGAGTAGGCGAGCAGCCGCTTCATGTCCACCTGCGCCGCGGCGAAGACGACCCCGAAGAGCGCCGTCGCGAGCCCCACCGAAAGGGCCACCACGCCCCACCACCACAGGGGCGAGCCCAGCAGGTCGAAGTTCACCCGCACCATGCCGTAGATGGCGGTCTTGAGCATCACGCCGCTCATGAGCGCCGACACCGGCGAGGGGGCGGCCGGGTGGGCCTCGGGAAGCCACACGTGCAGGGGCAGGATCCCCGCCTTGGCCCCGAAGCCGAAGAGCGCGAGCAGGAACGCGCACGACGACCAGAACGGGGAGAGGTTCTGCGCGCGCATGTTGGCGAAGGTGTAGTCGCCGGTGTTGGCCTGCAGCACGCCGAAGCACAGCAGGATCGCGATGGCCCCGACGTGGGCCACCAGCAGGTAGAGGAAGCCCGCGCGGCGGATCTCCGCGATGCGGTGGTTCGTGGTCACCAGGAAGAACGAGGCGAGCGCCATCAGCTCCCAGGTCACCATGAAGGCGTAGGCGTCGTCGGCGAGCATCACCATCGCCATGCCGACGAGGAAGAGGTGGTAGTGCAGGCACAGCAGCCCGGGCGGCGTGCCCTCTCCCCGCCTGAAATAGCCGCCCGCGAAAACCGAGATTCCCGCGCTCGCCAGGCCCAGGAGGGCCAGGAAGAACGCCGACAGGGCGTCCAGGCGCAGGTGGAAGGGCAGGTCCGGAAGCCCGATGGCGAGCACCGCGGTCTGCGGCGCGCCGGGCAGGGCGGAGAGCGCGATCCCGGCCAGGGCGAGGCTCAGCGCCGCGGACAGGGGGAAGAGGACCCGGGCGACGAGCGCGAAGTTGTGGAGCGCGGCCAGCCCCGCCAGCCCGACGGCGAACCACGCGACGACGACCACCATGGCGGCGTCGATCGCGAGGAGCTCCGGCAGCTGGCCCATCGCGACCGTCAGCGGCGCGGCGGCCGGGCGCTCACACGGTCTCCACGGTTGCGTCGAGGAAGTAGCCCGCGCCCCGCTCGGTGCGGATGAGCCTGGGCTCGTTGGCCTTCTCCTCGATCTTGCGGCGAAGCCTCAGGATCTGCACGTCGATCGAGCGGTCGTAGATGTCGTCGTGCAGGCGGCTCGACTCGAGGAGCTGGTCGCGCGAGAGCACCCGTTGCGGCGCGCGCAGGAAGGCGACCAGCAGGGCGTACTCGCTGTTGGTGAGCTCCACCGCGCGCCCGTCGGGGGCCTTCAGGCGGCGCAGCCCCGTGTTGAGCTCCCAGCCGGCGAAGCGGTAGGCCCGGGCGGTCTCGACGCGGCGAGCGGCCCGCTTGACCTCCGTGCGGCGAAGGACCGCCTTGATGCGCGCGAGCAGCTCGCGCTGGCTGAAGGGCTTGGTGACGTAGTCGTCGGCGCCGAGCTCCAGGCCCATCACGCGGTCCACCTCCTCCTTGCGGCCGGTGAGGATGATGATCGGGATGTCGAGCTTCTCGCGCAGGCGCCGCGCGATGGCGAGGCCGTCCTCGTCGGGGAGCTTGAGGTCCAGGATCACGAGGTCGACGATCTCGGCGCCGAGGACCTTGTCCATCTGGGCGCCGCAGTCGGCGGTCGAAACCTTGAGCTCGTGCTCGACCAGGTAGTCGCGCACCAGCTCGCGGATGGCGGGGTCGTCATCGACGACGAGGATATGGGCTTCCAAGGTTTTTCCTGGGACCGCGAGTCGCAGACGAGGGCCATTTTACGCCGGAGACCGTAGAATCGCTTGCAGGGGGAAAAGAACGACTTGAAAACCACCAGCGAATGGCTCCAATCGGAGGAGGCGCGGCCGGCTCCTTTCGGGCGGGACGCGGCGCTCCTCGCGGGCTTCGCCGTCGCCTATTACGCCCTGGCGGTCTACGCCATGGCGCTGCCTTTCCAGGCGGGGTCCGGGACCTTCGTCTGGCCGGCCGAGGGCCTCGCCCTGGGCATGCTCCTCGTGGCGAGGCGCACGCTCTGGGTGCCGCTCGCGGGCCTCGCCTTCATCGCCTCGCTGGTCGTGGGCCTGCAGGGCAACATCGAGCTGCCGGTCGCCGCGGTGATGGCGCTGGTGAACGCGCTCGAGCCGGTGGTCATGGCGGCGGTCCTCGCGCGCCTGGCCGGCGGGCGCGTGCATCTCGGCACGCTCGCGGGCCTCACCGGGTTCCTGGTGAACCTGGTCCCGCTGGTGACGGTGGTCTCGCTCGGGGACGCGAGCGTCAACTGGTGGCGCTTCGGGACGGAGTTCCGGTCGCAGTGGACCGCGACCTTCGTCTCCGACTTCCTCAACATGGTCGTCGTGGCGCCGCTCGTCCTCGCCTGGGCGCGCGGCGGCTGGGACGAGACGGCGGTCGAGTCGGTCCGCTCCCGCACCGCGGAGGTGGCGGTGCTCTTCGCCGGGCTCGTGGCCACGACGCACTTCGTCTTCCGGGCCGCCCCGGGCAGCGGGGTCGTGGCGCCACTCGCCTACCTGTGCTCGCCCTTCCTCATCTGGGCGGCGCTGCGGCTTGGGCTTCGCGCGGCCACGCTCGCGGTCCTCCTCTTCGCCCTCATCGCCTACTGGCATTCCGCGAACGGCCTGGGCCCCCTCGCGGTGCGCGGCGCGAGCGACCTCGTGTCGCTGCTGCAGCTGCAGGGATTCGTCGCGGCCACCGTGGTGACGACCCTCTTCGCCGCGGCGCTGCTCGCCGAGCGCGAGACCGCCGCCCAGGCCACGGAGGCGTGGAGGCGGCGCTACGAGGCGGCCATCCGGGCGAGCGGCAACCTCCTCTACGAGCTCGATCCCGCGACCGGCGCGATCCTCTGGGACGGCGACACGCGCACGGTGCTGGGCGCGCCGCCCGAGGACATCTCGCACGTGCGCCAGTGGGCCGAGCGCGTGCATCCCGACGACGTCGCGCGCCTGCGCACCGTGCGCGACCGCCTGCTCTCCGGCGAGGTGGCGCACATCGCGGTGGAGCACCGGATGCGGCGCGGCGCGGAGGACTGGATCACGGTCGGCGTGAACGGCTACGCGATCGAGGATCCCACGCGGCGCAAGGCGGGGCGGCGGCGCATCATCGGCTTCGTGAGCGACGTGAGCGAGCGCATCCGCGCCGAGGAGGAGCGCCAGGCGCTCGCCGCGCAGCTGCGGCAGGCCGAGAAGATGGAGGCGGTCGGGCGGCTGGCGGGGGGCATCGCGCACGACTTCAACAACATCCTGGGCGCGATCCTCGGCTACGGCGAGCTCGCCCAGGCGCGCGCGGAGTCCGACCCGCAGCTCAAGCGCTACGTGGACACGATCGTGAACGCCGGCAACCGCGCCAAGGCGCTGGTCGCCCAGATCCTCGCCTACAGCCGCGCCGAGAGCGGCTCGAAGGAGCCGGTGATCCTCGGCTCGGTGCTGACGGAGGCCTGCGAGCTGCTGCGCGGCTCGTCCTCGGCGGGCATCGAGGTGCATCTGGACATGCCGCCCGAGGAGACCGCGGTGATGGGCGATCCCACGCGCCTGCACCAGCTCGTGATGAACCTCGCCTCCAACGCGCTGCACGCGATGCCGGAGGGCGGCGTGCTGCAGATCCGCCTCGCCCGGCGCACGCTCGAGGCGCCCGTCCGGACCCGCCTGGCGGAAGTGCCGGCCGGCGAGTGGGCCGTCCTCGAGGTGAAGGACACGGGCGAGGGGATCCCCGCGGCCGTGATCGACCGCATCTTCGAGCCCTTCTTCACCACCAAGCGCGCCGGGCGCGGCACCGGGCTGGGGCTCGCGCTCGTGCACTCGATCGTCAAGGAGCACGGCGGGGCCATCGACGTCGTGAGCGAGGTGGGCAAGGGAACGACCTTCACCGTGTGGCTTCCGCGCCTGGAAGGCGCGCGCGCGGCCGCGCCCGGCGGCGAGGCCCCCGTGGGCGGCCGGGGCCAGGTGGTGCTGGTCGTCGACGACGAGCCGGAGGTGCTCGCCGCCCTCGAGGAGATGCTCGCCACGCTGGGCTACGAGCCGGCGGGCTACACCGACAGCCGCGCCGCGCTGGAGGCCTTCCGCGCCAGCCCCGAGCGCTTCGAGGCGGTGATCAGCGACGAGGTCATGCCGGGCTTCGCGGGCACCCAGCTCGCGGTGGAGCTGCGCAAGGTGAAGCCCGCCATCCCCATCGTGATCGCCACCGGCTTCGGCGGGGCGGGATTCGAGACCCGCGCGCACTCGGCGGGGGTGAACCGCGTCCTGCGCAAGCCCTACCGCATGCAGGAGATCGGGGAAGCCCTGCGCAACTTCTTCGGCGCCTCCTGAGCCCCTCTTACCGATGTAGCGTCGCCGCGGAGGGCTGAAACCCGCGCGTAGCCGCCGCTCTCCAGAATGGCCTCATGCCGGGACCAAGTCTCCCGGCGACGGATCGGAGAGTCGAATGGCGGGCGCATCGGGAGCACCGGGAATGGCGGGATTGCCGCCGGCGTGGCACGTCACGTCGAGCTTCCAGCCGCTGTACTCCGTGCATTCCGCCTCGCTCGTCGGGTTCGAGGCCCTCGCCCGCCCGGTGAGCGCCTCGGGCGAGCCCGTGGGCCCCGCGGAGTTCCTGGCCTCCCGCGCGGAGGCCGGCATCCCGCGCATCGACCGCGAGTGGCGCCGCACGCACCTGGCGCGCTTCGCGGCCGTGGACGAGGGCGTGGGCGCGCTGCACCTCAACGTGCATCCCAAGGCGTTGTCCGCCGAATCGATCGACGAGCTGCGCGAGGACATCGCGCTGCACGGCATCGCGCCCCCGCGCGTGTGCCTCGAGATCCTCGAGGGTCCCGCGCCCGACGAGGGCCGGCTCGCGCGCGCGGTGGCCGCGTGCCGGGCGCTCGGCGTGAGGGTGGCGATCGACGGCTTCGGCATGGCCAACGCCAACGTCGACCGCGTGGCGAGGCTCGTGCCGGACCTGGTGAAGGTGAGCCGTCCCGCGCTGGACGCGGCGGCGGGACTGGAACAGGCCCGCCGCCTGCTGCCCTCGCTCGTGGGCCTGCTGCACGAAACGGGCGTGCAGGTGGCGGTGACGGGCCTGGCCGACGCCCCCGCGGCACTCTGCGCCATCGAGTCGGGCGCCGACATCGTCCAGGGCTTCTACTTCGGCGGCCCGCGCTCGGGGCTCACGCCCGACCCCATGGCCACCGAGCTTCTCTGCCGCCTGAAGCGCCTTCACGCCACCAGCGGCGCCGATTCCCTGGTCTGAGGCCCGCCCGGAACATTCACGTCGCGGGTGCAGGATTCTCCGAGGGTCGCGCGCGCATTCCTCCGCCGATTTCCCGGCGGCGCCTGCGTAATCTGGTCYCCAGCAAGCCACCCAACGATTCCGGACAGGAGACCACCATGAACCTCTTCAACGAATACGCCCTTCTCGCCGCGGTCGCCGTTCCCGTGCTCGCCATCGTCGGCCTGAACGTGTTCCTCTGGTTCGGTGGCGAGCGCGGCACGCTCCTGCTGCCCACGACGAAGAACCGCCTTTCCGCATGGGAAGAAGCACAATCGGCCGCGGCGGCCGTGACCGACGAGACGCCGGCAGCGACCGGCGCGGTGTCGGAATCGCCCGCCAACGACGAGGAAGCGCGCAGGGCGGCCTGAGGATTCGCGGAAACGAAAAGGGGACGGGTCCCGGACCCGTCCCCTTCGTTTCCTGCCCTCACCCCCGGCCCCTCTCCCGCAAGCGGGAGAGGGGAGAGGGAATCACTTCACGATTTCAAGATGGTCGAGACCGGAGCCGAGGTCGCGGTTCTTGGCGTTCTTGCTCTCGAGCTTGATCTTCAGGCGCAGGTCGTTCACGGAGTCGGCGTTGCGGAGCGCGTCCTCGTAGCTGATGAGGTCCTGCTCGAAGAGGTCGAAGAGCGCCTGGTCGAAGGTCTGCATGCCCAGCTCGCGCGAGCGGCTCATGAGCTCCTTCATCTCGTGCACCTCGCCCTTGAAGATGAGGTCCGACATGAGGGGCGAGTTCAGCATGATCTCGATGGCGGCCACGCGCCCCTTGCTGCCCTTCTTCGGGATGAGGCGCTGCGAGATGATGGCCTTGAGGTTGAGCGACAGGTCCATCAGCAGCTGCGCCCGGCGCTCCTCGGGGAAGAAGTTGATGATGCGGTCCAGCGCCTGGTTGGTGGAGTTCGCGTGCAGCGTGGACATGGCCAGGTGACCCGTCTCGGCGAAGGCGATGCCGTATTCCATCGTCTCGCGCTCGCGGATCTCGCCGATGAGGATCACGTCGGGGGCCTGGCGCAGGGTGTTCTTCAGGGCGTTGAACCAGTTGTCGGTGTCGACCCCCACCTCGCGCTGCGTGATGATGCAGTTCCGGTGCTCGTGCACGTACTCGACCGGGTCCTCGATGGTGATGATGTGGCCGTAGCTGTTCTCGTTGCGGTGGCCGATCATCGCCGCGAGCGAGGTCGACTTCCCGGAGCCCGTGCCGCCCACGAAGATCACCAGGCCGCGCTTGGTCATCGCGACGTCCTTGAGCACCGGCGGCAGCCCCAGCTCGTCGAACTTGGGGATCTGCGTGGTGATCGTGCGCAGCACCAGGCCCACGCGGCCCTGCTGCACGAAGGCGTTCACGCGGAAGCGGCCCACGCCCGAGGGCGAGATGGCGAAGTTGCACTCGTTGGTCGCCTCGAACTCGGCCGCCTGCTTGTCGGTCATGATCGAGCGGGCGAGCTCCTGCGTGTGGATCGGCGTGAGGCTCTGCTGGGAGACGGGCGTGACCTTGCCGTCGACCTTCATCGCCGGCGGGAAGCCCGCGGTGATGAAGAGGTCCGAGCCCTTGCGCGCGATGAGCGCGCGCAGCAGGTCGTGCATGAACTTGAGTGACTGTTCTCGTTCCATGGAGTGCCTCCCGGCCGTCTCAGCCGATGAATGCGTCCTTGTTGGCGGCCTTCGTCCGCGCCTCGGGGATGGAGATGAGGCTTCGCTTCACGAGGTCCTGCAGGTTCTGGTCGAGGGTCTGCATGCCAATCGCCTGGCCCGTCTGGATCGCGGAGTACATCTGCGCGACCTTGGCCTCGCGGATGAGGTTGCGGATGGCGGGGGTGCCGATCATGATCTCGTGCGCCGCCACGCGCCCGGCGCCGTCCTTGGTCTTGCACAGCGTCTGCGAGATCACCGCGCGAAGCGATTCCGACAGCATCGCGCGGATCATCTCCTTCTCGGCCGCGGGGAACACGTCGATGATGCGGTCCACGGTCTTGGCGGCGGACGACGTGTGCAGCGTGCCGAACACCAGGTGGCCCGTCTCGGCGGCGGTCATCGCGAGGCGGATGGTCTCCAGGTCGCGCATCTCGCCCACCAGGATGATGTCCGGGTCCTCGCGCAGCGCGCTGCGCAGCGCGTTCGAGAACGACAGCGTGTGCGGCCCCACCTCGCGCTGGTTGATGAGGCACTTCTTGGCCTCGTGCACGAACTCGATCGGGTCCTCCACCGTGAGGATGTGGCCGTACTCGTTCTCGTTCACGTCGTTGATCATCGCSGCGAGCGTGGTGGACTTGCCCGAGCCCGTGGGGCCCGTCACCAGCACCAGGCCGCGCGGGTACTTGGCGATCTCGGCGAAGATCTTGGGCGCGTGCAGGTCCTCCAGCGTGAGCACCTTGGAGGGAATCGTCCGGAACACCGCGCCCGCGCCGCGGTTCTGGTTGAAGGC
>PQAI01000018.1 GCA_003105245.1 Betaproteobacteria bacterium
TGCCCGACCTGCTGCACCTCAACGGCCTCACGGCCCGCGCCGTGATCCAGCCGGGCCTGCGCCTTCGCGTCTGGTAGCAGCAGGGGGGACTGGTTTCAGCAACGAGAAAAAAGTGGACGGGTCCTGGACCCGTCCACTTTTCGATGAAACCTGTCCCCTCAGAGGTTCGCGGCAGCGAATTCCCAGTTCAGGAGCTTGTCGATCACCGCGTTCACGTAGTCGGCGCGGCGGTTCTGGTGGTCCAGGTAGTAGGCGTGCTCCCAGACGTCGATGGTGAGGAGCGGCTTCAGGCCCTGGGTCATCGGCACCTCGGCGTTGCCCGTCTTCACGACCTTGAGCTTGCCGGCGGCGTCGGCCACGAGCCAGCCCCAGCCGCTGCCGAACTGCGACACGGTGGTGGCGGAAAGCTGCTTCTTGAACTCCTCGAAGCTGCCGAAGGACTCGTTGATCCGGTCGGCGATCTTGCCGGTGGGCACGCCGCCGCCGTTGGGCTTCAGGCTCTTCCAGTAGAAGTCGTGGTTCCAGATCTGCGCCGAGTTGTTGAAGAGCGGCGCCTTGTCGGCCTTGCCGGCGGTGGCCATCACCACTTCCTCGAGGCTCTTGCCCTCGAGATCCGTGCCCTTCACGAGGTTGTTCAGGTTGTCCACGTAGGTCTTGTGGTGCTTGCCGTGGTGGAAGCCGATCGTGTTGGCCGTGATGATCGGGGCGAGCGCGTCGGGGGCGTAGGGCAGCGCCATGAGGGTGAACATGGTGGTCTCCGGGGGAAAAAGTGTTCGGGGAAACGGAAATTATAAGCCGTCGGGGGCCCGAAAGCCCCCGTCATCCGCAGGTGTTTGCGGTGTCAGACACCGTGCCTGGCACCGCGAGAGTCAGCGCCGGCCGGTGATCTCGCGGAAGAAGGCGTCGCTGGAGGGGTCCCGGCCGAGGAACTTGCGCACCATCGCGGCCGGCTCCACCTGCCCGCCCTGCGCGAGGATGGTGTCGCGGTAGAAGCGTCCCACCTTCGGGTCGAGCATGTCCTTCGAGAAGCGCGAGAGCATGTCGAGCGCCAGCACCTGCGACCACATGTAGCCGTAGTAGCCGGCGGCGTAGTTGGAGGCGATGTGGCTGAAGGAGGCCGGGAACATCGTGCCCTCGACGTGGCCCAGGGGCGTGTCCGATTCCAGCCGGCGCCAGACCTCCATCGACGGCTTCGGGTCGAGCGAGAGCGACATGTCGAAGGCGGCGTAGAGCCACTGGCGCGCGTACTTGGTGCCCTGCCCGAACTGGCGCGCCGCCTCCAGCCGCGCGATCTCGTCGGCGGAAAGCCGCGGGCACTCCGGGCACACCCTGGCGAGGAGCGCCAGCGACTGCTCGCGCCGCCCCCACTCCTCGAACATCTGCGAGGGCGCCTCCACGAAGTCCACGCGCGTGCTCGTCCCGGCGTGCGAGACGTACTCGGTGCGCGAGAGCACGCCGTGCAGGACGTGGCCGAACTCGTGCAGGAGCGTCTCCATCTCGTCCTGGTCCAGGCCCTGGCGGTTGAAGTTGGTGACCAGCGCGGAGAGCGGCGTGCGCTTCGCGCGCAGGCTCACGCCCCGGATGGGGAAGGCCGCGGCGTGGTTGTACTTGCCCTCGCGCGGGAAGAGGTCGAGGTAGAAGCCGGAGAGGAAGGCGCCGGTCTTCGCGTCGGTCACGTCGAAGTAGCGCACGTCCTCGTGCCAGGCCGGGACCTTGCGCTCTATGAACTTCACCCCGTAGAGGGCCTGCGAGAGCTCGAGGGCGAAGGCGATGGCCCTGTCGGTCGGGAAGTACTTGCGCAGCTTCTCCTGGTCGATCGAGTAGCGCGCCTTCCTCACCTTCTCCTGGTAGTAGAAGACGTCCCAGCGGCCCAGCGTGGTGTCGGCGAGCGCCTTGCCCGTCTCGCGGGCCTTCTCCGCGCGCAGCTCCTCGAGCTCGCGCTTCTCGACTTCCGTCACCGCGCTCTTCACGTCGGCGAGGAACTTCGTGACCGTCTCGGGCGTGCCCACCATCTTGCGGCGAAGCGAGTAGTGCGCGAAGCTCGGCAGCCCGTAGAGCGAGGCGAGCTCCTTGCGCAGCAGGAAGATCTCGTCCAGGCGCCCGAGGTTCGACTCGCCGCCCTCCCGCTGCTTGGCGATCCAGTAGCGCTTGCGCGCCTCCTCGCTCCTCGCGTTGGTGAGGAAGGGGAAGTACGACGGGTAGTCCAGGCCGAGGACGTAGTTGCCCGAGGCGTCCGTCTTCTGCGCCTTCACGTAGGCCTCGGGCATGCCCTCCATGTCGGCCGGGGCCATCACCACCTTCGTGGGATCGTCGCGCACGCTCTTGTCGTAGGCCTGGCGAAGCTCCTCGAGGCGCTCGAAGATCTCCTTGGCGCGCTTGCGCTTGTCCGGCGGCAGGGCCACGCCCGAGTCCTCGAAGGCCTCGACGAGGTCCTTCCCGAGCTTGGCCTGGTGCGCGTTGGCCGGCTTCGTCGCCCGGGTGCGGGCGAAGAGCTTCTCGCTCTGGAAGAGCTCGGTGGAGAGGTTCGTGTACTTGGTGAGGCAGGGGTCCGCCGCGTCGCGCACCGCCTTGTCGGGATGGACGCTTCCCACCAGGTAGATGGGGTTCACCACGTCYTCCATCTCGATCTGCAGGCGGTTCCACTCGTCGAAGAAGCCCGCGCCGCCCTTCTTCGCCTCCATCTTCGCGAAGGAGGCCCGGGCGCGTGCCAGCCCCTCGTCGCACAGGCGGGTGACGGTGGCGGCGTCGTAGGCGCCCACGAGCGGGCGCGAGGGCGCCCTGGCGGGCGCGGCGGAAGCGGCGGCGGTGAACGCCGCCGCGGCGAGAATGGCGATCGTCTTCATGGGACTCCTCGTGATGGTCCGGTACCAGGTACGCGTACCAGGTACGGGTACCTGGTACCGGTCAGGCGGCGGCGCGGGTGGCGTCCCAGCCTTTCGGGATCGAGGCCAGGAGCTTGCGGGTGTACTCCTGCCTCGGGTTGAGGTAGATCTCGTCGGCGTTGGCGATCTCGACGATCTCGCCCTGGTTCATGACCATGATCTCGTCGGAGATGTACTTCACCACCGCGAGGTCGTGGGAGATGAAGATGTAGGAAAGCCCGTACTCGTCCTGGAGGTCCTGCAGGAGGTTCAGCACCTGCGCCTGCACCGAGACGTCCAGCGCCGAGACCGACTCGTCGCAGATGAGGACGTCGGGCTTCATGGTGAGGCAGCGCGCGATGGCGATGCGCTGGCGCTGCCCGCCGGAGAACTCGTGCGGGTACTTGTAGAACGCCGACTCCGGCAGCCCCACGCGCGAGAGCAGGTGGAAGGCCATCTCCACGCGCTCCTTCTGGTCCTTGCCGATGCCGTGGATCTTCATGGGCTCGGTGAGGATGTTGCCCACCGTGAAGCGCGGGTTGAGCGAGGCGTAGGGATTCTGGAAGATGATCTGGATGCGCCGCCGGTAGGCCATCATCTCGCGGTCCGACAGCGCGAGGAGGTCGCGGCCCTCGAAGAGCACTTCCCCGCCCGTGGCGTCGTGCAGCCGCATGAGGGTGAGGCCCACCGTGGTCTTGCCGGAGCCCGACTCGCCCACCAGGCCCAGGGTCTTGCCCTTGGCCAGGCGGAAGTTCACGTCCTTCACCGCCGGCACCGCGCGCTTGCCGAAGAGCCCCTCCTTGAGGAAGAAGGTCTTGTTGAGGTTCTTCACCTCGAGGATCGCCGCGTCGCCCTCCTTCACGCCGCGCGGGCGCTCGGCGTAGTTGGCCGCCCCCGTGCCCTTCATGAAGTCGTCGATCACCGGCAGGCGCATGGGACGGCGGTCCAGGCGCGGGCGGCACTCGAGGAGCGCCTTGGTGTACGGGTGCTGCGGCCGCTCGAAGATGTCGCGCACCGGGCCCTGCTCCTGCACCAGCCCGTTCTGCATCACCACGACGTGGTCGGCGATCTCGCCCACCACCCCCAGGTCGTGGGTGATGAAGAGCACCGACATGTGGTGCTTCTCCTGCAGCTTCGCCAGCAGGTCGAGGATCTGCTTCTGGATCGTGACGTCGAGCGCCGTGGTGGGCTCGTCGGCGATGAGGAGCTTGGGCTCGCAGGCGATCGCCATGGCGATCATCACGCGCTGCTGCTGGCCGCCGGAGAGCTCGTGCGGGAAGCTGCGCGCGCGAAGCTGCGGCTCGGGGATGCCCACTTCCGCCAGCAGCTCCACCGCGCGCGCGGCCGCGGCCTTCGGCGTCATGCCCATGTGCAGGCGCAGCACCTCGCCGATCTGCTCGCCCACGGGGAAGACGGGGTTGAGCGAGGTCATCGGCTCCTGGAAGATCACCGAGATGTCCTTGCCGCGGATGTCGCGAAGCCGCGCCTCCGGGGCCTTGAGGAGGTCCTCGCCGCCGTAGAGCACCTGGCTCGCGGCCGGGATGCCCGCGTTCTCCGGCAGCAGCCCCAGGATCGACATCGCCGAGACGGACTTGCCGCTGCCCGACTCGCCCACCAGCGCCACGATGCGGTGCGTGGGGACGTCGAAGGAGATTCCCTTCACCGCCTCGAAGGTGTTGTGCTTGTCGAGGCGGAAGCTCACCCGGAGGTCGCGGACCTGGAGGAGCGTCTGTTCGTTCGTCATGCGTCTCTCCGGGTCACTTGAGCTTCGGGTCCAGCGCGTCGCGCAGGCTGTCGGTGAGCATCGAGAAGGCGGTCACCAGGATCGCCATGCTCGCGCCCGCGGCGAAGAGCTGCCACCACTTGCCGATCACCAGCTCGTTCTGCGCCTCGGCGAGCATCGTGCCCCACGAGACCATGTCCACCGGCACGCCCAGCCCGAGGAAGGACAGGATCACCTCGGCCTTGATGAAGCTCACCACGTGCTGCGAGAGCTGCACCAGGATCACGTGGCTCGCGTTGGGCAGGATGTGCACGAACATGCGCGACAGGTGCGAGGCGCCGATGGCCTGCGCCGCCTTCACGTACTCGCGCCCGCAGTGCTTGATGTACTCCGCGCGCACCAGGCGGTAGATGCCCGTCCAGCCGGTGAGCGCGAGGATCACGATGATCGTGTCCAGCCCGCGCTTGAACACGGCCGCGAAGGCGAGGATGAGCAGGATGTAGGGGATCGAGGTGAAGATGTTGTAGAACCACTCGAGGAAGTCGTTCACCTTCCCGCCCCAGTAACCGGCCATCGCCCCCAGGATGGTGCCGATCATCGTGGCGAAGAGCGCGGCGGTGAGCCCCACGAAGATGGAGACTTCCGAGCCCTTCACGGCCTTCTCGAGCACGTCGCGGCCCCACTTGTCGCCGCCGAAGGGCAGCGTCTCGGATCTCTTGACCTCGGTGACGGCGATCTTGGCCGCGCGCTCCTCCCACTCCTTGTAGCGGGGCGCCAGCGGGTCGATGTCGGAGAGGTCCACGGGCTTCGCCTTGCTGGCGAAGTCGCGGTTGGTGACCTCCCTCGCCTCCAGGTTCTCGGCGCCGGCGAGGAACGCGGGGTTGGCGTAGGAGACGCCCTTCTCCTTGTTCCAGTCGCGGGCCACGAGCCCGGCGTAGGAGGCCAGCATCATCGCGAGGTAGGTCGCCACGATGGCCAGGCACACCAGGCCCACGCGGTCGCCCAGGAGCCGGCGCCAGGCCAGCGTCCAGAGGCCCGGGGATCCCTGCGGCGCGGGAAGCGAGTAGTTGGAAACGACGGAGCTCATCATTGCCTCACTTGAAGGACACGCGCGGGTCGACGAGCTTGTAGGTCACGTCGACGAGCAGGTTCACGATCATGGTGAGCATGGCGAGGTAGACCGTCACCGCCTTGATCACCGGGAAGTCGCTGCGGTTCACCGCGGTCACGATCTCGCGGCCCAGGCCCGGGATCGAGAAGAACACCTCCAGCAGGAAGGAGCCCACGAAGACGCCGGGCAGGTGGATGCCGACGTTGGTGAGGATGGGGATGAGGGCGTTCCTGAGCACGTGCTTGAGCATCACCTTCTTCTCGGGCAGGCCCTTGGCGCGCGCGGTGCGCACGTAGTCCTGGTTGATCTCCTCCAGGAAGAAGGAGCGGAAGAGGCGMAGCTGCGGGGCCAGGCCCACGAAGATCGCCAGCATGATGGGCAGCGGCGCGTAGTTGGTGAGGTTSCGCCAGTAGCTCTCGCTCCAGCCCTGCACCGGGAACCAGCCGAGGATGAAGCCGAAGAGCCACTGGCCSACGATGATGTAGACCAGGAAGCTGATCGACATCGCGGTGGTGCAGATCACCATGATCGCGCGGTCGGTGAGGCTGCCGCGCACGTAGGCGACCATGATCGCGAAGAGGACCGCGAGCGTGGTCTCCAGGAGCAGCACCGGCACCATGATCGTGAGCGTGGGACCCACGCGCGTGAGGAGGATCCGCGAGACCTCCTCGTTCGTGGACCAGCTGCGCCCGAAGTCGAAGGTGAAGACCTGCTGCACGAACACCCAGAGCTGGTACCAGTAGGGCTGGTCCACGCCCAGCTGCTTGCGGATGTTGGCGATCTGCTCGGGGTTGGAGATCTTGCCCGCCAGGACCTGCGCGGGGTCGCCCCCCACCCAGTTGAACAGGAAGAAGATGAGCAGGATCACGCCCGCGAGGGTCGGGATCATCTGCCACAG
>PQAI01000019.1 GCA_003105245.1 Betaproteobacteria bacterium
CTCCTCAGGACCTTCAACCGCATGTTCGAGCTCTACCCCGAGCAGCGCGCGAAGGGCGAGATCCTGATGGACGGCGAGAACCTACTCGCCTCGAAGCGCGACGTCTCGCTCATCCGCGCCAAGGTGGGCATGGTGTTCCAGAAGGCGACTCCCTTCCCGATGTCCATCTACGACAACATCGCCTTCGGCGTGCGCCTCTTCGAGCGCCTGCCCAAGGGCCAGATGGACGACCGCGTGGAGTGGGCGCTGCAGAAGGCGGCGCTGTGGGGCGAGGTCAAGGACAAGCTGCACCAGAGCGGCGCGAGCCTCTCGGGCGGCCAGCAGCAGCGCCTGTGCATCGCGCGCGGCGTGGCGGTGAAGCCCGAGGTGCTGCTCCTGGACGAGCCCTGCTCGGCGCTCGACCCCATCTCGACGGCCAAGATCGAGGAGCTCATCGAGGAGCTCAAGAACGACTACACGGTCGTCATCGTCACCCACAACATGCAGCAGGCCGCGCGCTGCTCCGACTACACGGCCTACATGTACCTGGGCGACCTCGTGGAGTTCGGCGAGACCGACCAGATCTTCCTCAAGCCGAAGGAGCAGGCGACCGAGGACTACATCACCGGGCGGTTCGGGTAGATGAAGGGGACGCTACCCTTCGCCTCCGGCGAAGGGTAGCGTCCCCTTCATCGAACGGTCGCGCCCGCGTCATTCGCGCGTCACCGGCGGGGCCTAACGTGTCGGGAACCCACCCGCACGAGAGGCCGAGATGACCGAGAACGCGTCTTCCACCCGCTTCACCGTCGGATTCGCCGCGAGCCGCCACGAGATCCTCGAGGCCCAGCGCCTGCGCTATCTCGTGTTCGGCCAGGAGCTGGGCGCGCGCCTTCCCGCCGCCGACCGCGGGATCGACGAGGACGAGTTCGACCCGCACTGCGACCACCTGCTGGTGCGCGACCGGCTTTCCGGTTCCGTCGTGGGCACCTACCGCGTCCTGCCGCCCGAGGCCGCGGGCGAGACGGGAGGGCTCTACACCGACCGGGAGTTCGACCTCACGTTCCTGCAGCCCCTGCGCCGGAGCATGGTGGAGGTGGGCCGCGCCTGCGTGCACCCCGCCTACCGCAGCGCCGCGGTGATGCTCCTCATGTGGTCGGCGCTGGCGCGCTACGTGATCGAGGGCGGCTACGGGCATTTCGTGGGCGTCGCGAGCATCCCGCTGGACGACGGCGGTCAGCTGGCCGCGTCGGTGTTCCACCGGGTGCGGTCGGACCGCTTCAGCCCCGAGAGCCTGCGCGTCTTCCCCCGCAATCCGCTTGCTCTCGACCGTTTCGAGGCCCGCGAGCCGGCCGGGATTCCCCCGCTGCTCAAGGGCTACCTCGGCATGGGCGCCTGGGTCTGCGGCGAGCCGGCGGTCGACCCCGATTTCAACTGCGCCGACCTCCCCATCCTGCTGTCCCTGGAGCGGCTGGACGCGCGCTTCGCGCGGCACTTCCTGAAGCGCGCCGCCTGAGGCGTCGCTCGAGGCGAGCTCAGCGCACGGGCCGCCCTTCGGGCTCGGTGCGCGCGTCGAACGCGGCATGGGCGCCCCGGGCGGGCACGAGGTGCGAGGCGAACTGCCGCGTGCACCGCTCCCACGAGAACCGCTCGGCGTAGCGCCGGACTTCGCCGCGATCGAGCAGCAGTGCCGCCAGCGCGGCCTCGCGCAGGTCCTCGTTGAGGACGCCGGCGGAGGGATCCTTCACCACGTCGATGGGGCCGCGCACCGGCAGCGCGGCCACGGGGACGCCGCTCGCCATCGCCTCGAGAAGGACCAGGCCGAAGGTGTCGGTGCGGCTGGGGAAGACGAAGATGTCCGATCGCCGGTAGAAGCTCGCCAGCTCGGGACCGGCCCTCGCGCCGACGAACACCGCGCTGGGAAAGCGGCGCTGCAGCTCCGCGCGGGCCGGTCCGTCGCCCACCACGAGCTTGGTGCCGGGGAGATCGAGGCGAAGGAATGCCGGCAGGTCCTTCTCCACCGCGACACGCCCGACGTAGGTGAACACCGGCCGCGGGCATTCCTCGAAGCGCTCCGGGCCGGGGCGGAAGAGTTCCAGGTCGACGCCGCGCGACCAGGCCGCCACGCGAGCGAATCCGCGCTGCTCGAGGAGCCCGCGTATCGCGTCCGTTCCCACGAGCACGGCCGACGAGGGCCGGTGGAAGCGGCGCAACCAGGCATAGGTCCAGGCGAGCGGAATGCCGGAGCGCGCCTTCACGTACTCGGGAAAGCAGGTGTGGTACGCGGTCGTGAAGGCGATGGAGTTCGCGAGGCAGTGGGCGCGCGCGGCCACGCCCAGGGGCCCCTCGGTCGCGATGTGGACGGCTTCCGGATCGACCTCCCGGAACCTGCGGGCCACCGCCCGGCCCGGGAACACCGCGAGCGGGATCTCCGGGTAGGTGGGCATGGGGACGGTGGCGAGGCCCTCGGGGGAGAGCACGCTCACCTCGTGCCCCCAGCGCTCGAGGCAGGCGATGGTGTTGCGCAGCGTCACCACGACGCCGTTGACCTGCGGCTCCCAGGCGTCAGTCACCAGGAGCAGGCGCAAGCTCCACCTCCCGGGGCGCTGCCACGGCCCTCGCCTTGACCTCCTCGATCGCGCGCCAGTCCACGATGCGCAGCTCGCCGCTTTCGAGTTCCACGAGCGCGGTGAGGCTCTCCACCCAGTCGCCGTCGTTGCAGTAGAGCACGCCGCCGATGTCGCGGATCTCCGCCTTGTGGATGTGGCCGCACACCACGCCGTCGAAGCCGCGCCGCCGCGCCTCGTCCGCGAGGGCCTCCTCGAAATCCGTCATGTAGGAGACCGCGTTCTTCACGCGGTGCTTGAGGAACTGCGAAAGCGACCAGTAGGACCAGCCCATCCGGGCGGTCAGGTGGTTGAACCCCTGGTTGAGCTTGAGGGCGAGGCCGTAGAGGAAGTCGCCCAGGTGGGCCAGCCAGCGTGCCCGCTGCACCACGGCGTCGAAGAGGTCGCCGTGGATCACGAGCAGGCGCCTGCCGTCGGCCGTGAGATGCACGGCCTCGTCGCGGATCTCGATGCCGCCGAAGGCGACGCCGAGGAAATGGCGCAGCGCCTCGTCGTGGTTGCCCGCGATGTAGACGACGCGCGTTCCCTTTCGCGCCTTCCTCAGGATCTTCTGCACGACGTCGTTGTGGCTCTGGTGCCAGTACCAGCGACGCTTCATCTGCCAGCCGTCGACGATGTCGCCCACGAGATAGAGGTTGTCGCTCTCCGTCTGGCGCAGGAACTCGAGCAGGTGGTCGGCACGGCAGCCCGGCGTCCCGAGGTGCAGGTCGGAGATGAAGATCGAGCGGAAGCGCAGGGCGGGGGATTCGTCCATGTTGCCGCGGCATTCTCCCGGCCTTGCGCGTAGGGTTCGTGTCGGTTCCGTTGCGGCTTCGTGTCAGCCGCGGCGCGCCGGCGCACACCCGTCAACGGCGTGTCATGCGCCCGCCCCATCATGGGGGCGTTTCTCGCGGAGCCACGGCTCCTCTCCGGCGCCGCCAGGGTGCCCATCTCCTCGCTGGCGGCATTCAGGGCGACCTCGCGGCCGCCCTTCTTTTTTCCGTTCCGTCACGAAGTCGTCACGAAACCGTCGCAACCTCCGGCAAAGGGCGACGAGGGCCGGGCGATGTACGTCGTGCTCGAGGGGAGGTGGACCTCGAGATCGACGGCGACCTCGTGGAGACGCTGGGTCCCGGGGAGCCGCTCGGCGAGATGGCGCAGCGGCTTCGGCGCATGAACGAGTGCCGCCGAGCCCCTTTCAGGTCGACGCGGCCTCGTACCAGCCCTTGCTC
>PQAI01000020.1 GCA_003105245.1 Betaproteobacteria bacterium
CCCCCCTTCAGCCCTCCCGCGAGGCGAGCTCCACGAGGCCCTTGAGCGCCTCCAATACCGCCTGGGCGCGCACAGCCGCCCGGTCGCCGCCGAAGACCTCGAACTTCGCGCGCACTTCGCCATCGAGGGAGGCCCAGGCGAACCAGACCAGCCCGACGGGCTTGGCGGCCGTGCCYCCGTCGGGGCCGGCCACCCCCGTGACCGCCACGGCGAGGTCGGCAACGCTCTGGTGCAGGGCGCCCAGCACCATCTCGCGAGCCACCGCCTCCGAGACCGCGCCRTGGGAGCCGATCGTCTCCTGCTTCACCCCGAGGAGGTCCACCTTGGCCTCGTTCGAGTAGGTGACGAAGCCGCGGTCGTACCAGGCGGAGCTTCCGGCCGTGCGSGTGATGGCCTCCCCCACGCCGCCGCCCGTGCAGGACTCCGCGGTGGCCACGAGCAGCCCCGCCCGGCGGCAGGACTCCCCCAGGCGCGCCGACAGCTCGTCGATGTCGCTCATGCCACCTCCTCCGGGCGCCCGCGGTACCAGTAGCGGTAGGCGGGCGCGAATCCGAACGGCTCGTAGAGGGCGATCGCCGCGGCGTTGCCCTCCTCCACCTGCAGGTACGAGTGCCTCGCGCCGCCCTCCCAGCCCCAGCGCAGCAGCGCCGCCACGATCGTGCGCGCGAAGCCGCGGCGCCGGCAACCCTCCCGTGTCACCACGTCGAAGAGGCCGACGTGGCCGCCCTCCCGGATCGCGAGTCCCGTGGCGACCGGCACGCCCGCCTCCAGGATGGCGGCCGTGTGCACCGGCAGCGGCAGCGCGGCCAGGCGCGCGAGGTGGGCGGCGCGCTGCGCGATGGGCGAGCCGCGAAGGCTCCCCACCATGTCGAACCACTCCTCCAGGCGCGGATTCTCGACCTCGCCGCCTGCGAGGCCGGCAGGGTCGATTTCGGCCTCCCGGACTTCCGTCGTCTCGAACCGCTCGTAGCCGCGCGCGGCGAGGAATTCCTCCAGCTCCGCGGGGCGGGTGGGCTCGGAAAGGCGGAAGATCGCCGGCAGCCCCATGGCGCCGTAGAGGCGCTCGCAGTGATCGACCTTGTCATCCAGGGGCAGGGTCGACGGATAGACGGGGTTCACGGAGCGCGCGCGCTTCGCCTTCCCCGGCGAGAAGCGCAGCAGCCAGCCGTCGTAGAGCAGCTGCCCCGGCGGGGCCGAGGAGTTGAGAGTGAGCTCCTCGAGCCGCCGCGGCCCCGTGGTCATGCCTTCAGGCGCTTGCCCGTGGCGGTGTCGAAGAAGTAGGCCTTGCCCGGCATGATCGAGACGTCGAGCGCCGTGCCGGCCTGCGGGGTCGCGTGTCCCTCGATCCTCACCACGAGGAGCGTGCCGTTGAAGCCGGCGTGCAGGAGGGAATCCGCACCCAGGGCCTCCACGGTGTCGACGTGAAGCTTGAAGACGGGTCCCGAGCCGCTCGCGGCGACGAAGTGCTCGGGGCGGACGCCCACGGTGACCTGCTCGCCCGCCTTGTCGCGGATCCCGGGCGGCAGCGGCACGACCACGCCCTCGCCCACCTCCACGCCGTCGCCCGCGCGCCGGCCGGGCATGAAGTTCATCGAGGGCGAACCGATGAAGCCCGCCACGAAGAGCGAGGCCGGGTCGTCGTAGACCTGGAGCGGCGCGCCGATCTGCTCGACCACGCCCGCGTTGATGACGATCATGCGGTTGGCGAGCGTCATCGCCTCGACCTGGTCGTGCGTCACGTACACGCTCGTGGTCTTGAGCTCGCGGTGCAGCTTCTGGATCTCCAGTCGCATCTGCACGCGCAGCTTCGCGTCGAGGTTGGACAGCGGCTCGTCGAAGAGGAAGGCGGCGGGCTCGCGCACGATGGCGCGCCCCATGGCCACGCGCTGGCGCTGGCCGCCGGAGAGCTCGCGCGGCTTCCTCTGCAGGTAGGGCCCCAGCTCCAGGATGCCGGCGGCGCGCTGCACGCGCTTCTCGATGTCGTCCTTGGAGAACTTGCGGATCTTCAGGCCGTAGGCCATGTTGTCGTACACGCTCATGTGCGGGTAGAGCGCGTAGTTCTGGAACACCATCGCGATGTTCCTGTCCTTGGGCTCGACCTCGTTCATGCGCTTTCCCGCGATGCGGACCTCGCCCTCGGTCGTGGTCTCCAGCCCCGCGATCATGCGCAGCAGCGTCGACTTGCCGCAGCCCGACGGGCCCACCATCACGACGAACTCGCCGTCGTCGATGGTGACGTCGGTCTTGTGGATGACCTCGGTCTTGCCGAAGCTCTTGGTCACGCCCTGGAGGACTATTTCCGCCATGTGTCTTCGCCGTCCCTATTCGCCTACTTCTCGGTTTCCACGAGGCCCTTCACGAACCACTTCTGCATGAGCACCACCACGAGCGCGGGCGGCATGAGGGCGAGCATGGCGGTGGCCATGATGAGGTGCCACTCGTTGGAGGCGTCGCCCCCGGCGATCATGCGCTTGATCCCGATCACCACCGTGTACATCGACTCGTCCGCCGTGATGAGCAGCGGCCACAGGTACTGGTTCCAGCCGTAGATGAAGAGGATCACGAAGAGCGCCGCGATGTGCGTCTTCGACAGCGGCAGCATCACGTCGAAGAAGAAGCGCATGGGGCCCGCGCCGTCGATGCGCGCGGCCTCCGCCAGCTCGTCGGGGATGGTCATGAAGAACTGGCGGAAGAGGAAGGTCGCCGTGGCCGAGGCGATGAGCGGCATGGCCAGGCCCACGTGGGAGTTGAGGATCCCGAGATCGGAGGCCACCTTGAAGGTCGGGATGATGCGCACCTCCACCGGCAGCATGAGCGTCACGAACACGCTCCAGAAGAAGAACTGGCGGCCGGGGAAGCGGAAGTAGACGATGGCGAAGGCCGAGAGGATGGAGATGAAGATCTTCCCGATCGAGATCGACAGCGCCATGATGAGGCTGTTGACCAGCATCGCCCCCACCGGCGCCGACGAGCCCTTCTCCGAGCCGGAGGTGAGCACCTGCGTGTAGTTGTGCATGAACTGGTCGCCGGGCCACAGCGGCATCGGCACCGTCACGATCTGGTCGAAGGTGAGGGTCGAGGCGACGAAGGTCACCCACAGCGGGAACGCGACGATCACGATGCCCACGATGAGCACCGCGTGCGCGAAGGCGTCCCGGACGGGCCTGTTTTCTACCATTTCTAGTACTGGACCTTGCGCTCGACGTAGCGGAACTGGACGACCGTGAGGGTGACCACCACGATCATGAGGATCACCGACTGCGCCGAGGAGCTGCCCAGGTCCGCGGCCTTCACGCCGTCGTAGTACACCTTGTAGACGAGCACCTTGGTCGCGTCTCCCGGCCCGCCCTGGGTGGTGGCGTCGATCACCCCGAAGGTGTCGAAGAACGAGTAGATGATGTTGATGACGAGCAGGAAGAAGGTGGTGGGCGACAGCAGCGGGAAGACGATCGTCCAGAAGCGGCGGAAGGGCCCCGCCCCGTCGATGGCGGCCGCCTCGATGAGCGATTTGGGGATCGACTGCAGCCCCGCGAGGAAGAAGAGGAAGTTGTAGCTGATCTGCTTCCACACCGAGGCGATCACCACCAGCGCCATGGCCTGCTCGGGGTCGATGATCCAGTTCCAGTCGAAGCCCAGCACCTTGAGGTAGTAGGTCACGATGCCGATGGACGGGGCGAAGATGAACGCCCAGAGCACGCCGGCGATGGCGGGCGCGACCGCGTAGGGCCAGATGAGGAAGGTCTTGTAGACGAGCGCTCCCTTGATCACGGAGTCGGCCATCGTCGCGAGGAGCAGCGAGATGAAGATCCCGGAGGTGGCCACCAGCGTGGCGAAGAAGGCCGTCGTCTTGAACGACGAGAGGTAGTGCGAGTCCCTGAAGAGCTCGGCGTAGTTCTGGAACCACACGAACTGCGAGGTCATCCCGAAGGCGTCCTGCAGCAGGAACGAGTAGTACACCGCCTGGATGGCGGGCCAGAAGAAGAACATGGCCGTGATCACGAGCTGCGGCGCGAGCAGCACGTACGGGAGCCACGCCGACCGGAAGACGACCCGCTTTTCCATGGTCCGGATGTGGAAGGGGGCCTCGCGGCCCCCTTCTCATGCCTTTCGCATCAGCCCTTGTTCGCAGCCTGGAACTTGCGCAGGATCTCGTTGCCGCGCTTCACCGCGTCGTCCATCGCGGCCTTGGCGTCCTTCTTGCCGGCGATCACCTGCTCGATCTCCTCCTCGATCACCTCGCGGCCCTGCACGTAGTTGCCGAAGCGCAGGCCCTTGGAATTGGCCGTCGGCGGCTTGTTGGTGAGCTGCTTCACCGCGATGTCGGCGCCCGGGTTCTTGTCGTAGAAGCCGGACTTGCGCGTCATCTCGTAGGCGGCCATCGTGATCGGCACGTAGCCCGTCCCGGTGTGCCACTCCATCTGGATCTCGGGCTTGGAGAGGAACGAGAAGAACTTGGCCACGCCCTTGTAGGCGTTGTTGGTCTTGCCGCCCATGACCCAGAGCGAGGCGCCTCCGATGATCGAGTTCTGCGGGGCGCCCTTCACGTCGTCGTGGTAGGGAATGAAGTTCACCGACCACTCGAACTTCGCCATGCGGCGGATGTTGGCCTGCGCCCCGGTCGAGGAGGTGAGCATCGCGCACTCGCCGCTGGAGAACTTGGCCTCGGCCTGGTTGGTGCGCCCGGCGTAGGTGAACAGGCCCTTCTTGGCCATGTCGCCCAGCATGGCGATGTGGCGCACGTGAAGCGGCGAGTTCACCTGGAACACGGTGTCGAGGCCGCCCATGCCGTTTTCCTTGGTCCCGATGGGCACGTTGTGCCAGGCGGAGAAGTTCTCGATGTGCATCCAGGCCGGCCAGCCGGAGGTGTAGACGCACGACTGGCCCGCGGCCTTGAGCTTCTCGGCGTTGGCGATGAATTCCTTCCAGGTCTTCGGGGCCTTGTTCGGGTCGAGGCCCGCCTTCTTGTAGGCGTCCTTGTTGATGTAGAAGACGACGGTCGAGCTGTTGAACGGGAAGGACAGCATGTTGCCCTTGCTGTCGGAGTAGTAGCCCGTCACCGTCGGCAGGTAGACCTTCGGGTTGAAGGGCTCGTCCGCGTCCTTCATGAGCTTGTAGACGGGAACCACGGCGCCCTTGGCGGCCATCATGGTGGCGGTTCCCACCTCGAAGACCTGGAGGATGTGCGGCGCGTTGCCGGCGCGGTAGGCGGCGATGGCCGCCGTCAGCGAGTCGGGATAGGAGCCCTTGTACGACGGGACCACCTTGTATTCCTTCTGGCTCGCGTTGAACTTGTTGGCGAGCTCGTTGAGCTTGTCGCCGAGGGCGCCGCCCATCGAGTGCCACCACTGGATCTCGGTCTGGGCTTGCGCGCCGGTCGCACCGAAGGCGGCCGCGACGAAGGCGGCCAGCAGGACTTTGCGGGTCATTGAGCGTTTCTCCATGGATGGGATAACACGGTTGGCCAGGTCGCTCTTCGGCCGGGGACTTCTCGTGGGGCCCCCTGGCCGCATGTCGTCATCGTGGATGAATGTTACATCGGCCCCGCACGCGGCGCTTCGGAGACTTGTGACGCAGCGCAACAACCGCGCGAAAAGCCCGGCCGCCGGCGGGGGCGCCGGGCCGGGCCAAGGGGGGGCGCTAGTCCTTCTTGATGAAGGAGCGAAGCGAGCCCAGCAGGCCGCGCTTCTCCTCCGCCGCGGGCTCCGCCCGGGCGGCGTGCTTGGGGGGGGCGTACTGCGGCTCCGCCTTGGGACGCGGCGGCGGAGCGACGGCGGCCTTCTGGTTGAGCACCGAGCGCTTGACGATCTCGGTCCACTCGTTGGGCCGGCCGATGAAGTACTTGGCGAACTCCTCGACCGCCTTGTCGTTGAATTCCAGGGCCATCATCTGGAAGACGTCGATGTTGAAGTCGCCGACGTTCTTGGCCATGATCTTCAGCCGCCCGGTCTCGTGGTCGCCGTCGAACTTGGCCTGCACCCGGAAGTCGCACTTCACCTGGAAGATCTCGTGGGTGATGACCTTCCGCTGGTCGCGGTACTGCTCGCTCTTGTGCTCGATGTTGTACTGCCAGAGGATGTCCCGGAACTTCTCCATGTCGTCCGGGCCCTTCTTGACCGACAGGACCTGCTCCGAGGAGCAGCGCGCGGCGACGTGGACCTCGTTGTAGTAGTCCTTGTCGATGAAGTTCTTGGTGCGGAAGTCGACGAAGAAGTCCCGGAAGGCGAGCCCCGAGATGTCGCCGACCGTCGGCAGCTTGTAGACGAAGGGCGAAGGCATCTTCACCACGTTGAGCTGCTTGCCGAGGTCGTTGAGGTAGAGGAACGCGCGCCGCAGGGCGTGGTCCACCGCCACCGCGTTGGACCGAAGGCTCTCGGTCTTGTCGACGTCCTGCGCCTTGGCGGCGTCGGCCTGTTTCTTGAGATCGTCCAGAAGTCCCACTCGCAGCTCCTCTGAAGGCCTATCCGGCCATCGTGAGATTTTATCGTATCATCGACCGGCCGGCAGTCCCCATGAAAGCCATCCTCGCCCTCGACCAGGGAACGACCAGTTCCCGGGCCATCGTCTTCGATCGCGCCGGGCTGCCCATCTCCGTCGCTCAGCAAGAATTCCGCCAGATCTTCCCCCAGCCCGGCTGGGTGGAGCACGACCCGGAGGAAATCTTCGCCAGCCAGCGCGACGTCGCCGCCCGGGCGCTCGCCCAGGCGGGGCTCGCCGCCCGGGACGTGGCGGCCATCGGCATCACCAACCAGCGCGAGACGACGGTGCTGTGGGACCGCGCCACCGGCCGGGCGCTCGCCAACGCCATCGTCTGGCAGGACCGACGAACCGCGTCCCGATGTGACGCTCTCCGGCAGGCCGGCCACGACGCCGGGTTCCGCGACCGTACCGGGCTGGTGCTCGACGCCTACTTCTCCGGGACCAAGCTCGCGTGGCTCCTGGACAGCGTGCCCGACGCGCGCCGGCGCGCCGAGAACGGCGAGCTCGCCTTCGGCACCGTCGACAGCTGGCTCGCCTGGCGCCTGACCGGCGGCGAGGCCCACGTCACCGACGCGAGCAACGCCTCGCGCACGCTCCTCTTCAACATCCACGACCTGGACTGGGACGACGAGCTCCTCGCCCTGCTCGACATCCCGCGCTGCCTCCTTCCGCGCGTGGCCGGTGCCGGCGAGATCGTCGGCGCCACGCGCTGCGAGGGCCTGCCGGCGGGCATCCCGATCGCGGGCATGGCGGGCGACCAGCAGGCGGCGCTCTTCGGCCAGGCCTGCCACCGGCCGGGGCTCGCGAAGAACACCTACGGCACGGGCTGCTTCCTGCTCATGAACACCGGCGAGCGCCCCTCGGCCTCGCGCCACCGCCTGCTCACCACCGTGGCCTGGCGCCGCCCCGGGGGCGCGCACTATGCGCTCGAGGGCAGCGTCTTCGTCGGCGGCGCGGCGGTGCAGTGGCTGCGCGACGGCCTGGGGATCATCGAGAAGGCCGAGGACGTGGGCCCGCTCGCGGCGAGCGTGCCCGACAGCGGCGGGGTGCACTTCGTCCCGGCGCTCGCGGGCCTGGGCTCCCCCTACTGGGATCCGCACGCCCGCGGCACCATCGTCGGGCTCACCCGCGGCTCCACGCGCGCGCACCTCGCGCGCGCGACCCTCGAGGCCATCGCCTTCCAGAGCGCGGAGCTCATCGCCGCGATGTCGGCCGACTCGGGCATCGCGCTCGCCGAGCTGCGCGTCGACGGCGGCGCCACGGCGAACGACCTGCTCATGCAGATCCAGGCCGACGTCCTCGGCGTCCCGGTGGTGCGCCCGCGGGTCACGGAGACCACCGCGCTCGGCGCGGCCTACCAGGCGGGACTCGCGGTGGGCTTCTGGGAGGACGAGGCGGAGATCGCCTCGCTGTGGKCSCGCGACCGGGTCTTCGAGCCGCGCATGCCGGAATCMMTGGCCCGGGAGAGGCTGGCCGACTGGCGGCGSGCCGTCGAGCGMKCGCGCCACTGGGCGCGGGACTAGCCCGCCGGGGRWTCGGCGCGCAGGAAGGTGCGCCGGTAGTGGCGCAGCTCCTCGATGGACTCGTGGACGTCGGCGAGCGCCTCGTGCTTGCTCTCCTTCACCACGCCCGCGAGCACCTCGGGCCGCCAGCGCCGCGCGAGCTCCTTGAGCGTGGAGACGTCGACGATCCGGTARTGGAGGTAGGCGTCGAAGGCGGGCATGTAGCGCGCCATGAACCGGCGGTCCTGGTGCACCGTGTTGCCCGCCAGGGGMGCGGTCCCCGGGGGCAGGACGGGCCGCAGGAAGTCGAGGATCATGGCCTCGACCTCGGATTCGCTGAACTTCGAGGCGCGCACCTTGTCGATAAGACCGGATCGGCCGTGCGTACCCTTGTTCCAGGAGTCCATCGCGTCCAGCACCTCGTCGGGCTGGTGCACGACCCAGACGGGCGCCTCGGCGATCGTGTTGAGCTCCCCGTCCGTGACCACCAGCGCGACCTCGAGGATGCGGTCGCGCTCGGGGACGAGCCCCGACATCTCCATGTCCACCCAGACGAGCGGTGCCTTGTCCTGTTCCTGTGCCATAGAATGATCGATCGTTGCGGCGCCCGGATTGTGTCACGCGCCGCCCGCTTCCACCAGCCGCCGTGAACGCCTTCGCCCTCACCTTCGTCGCCTTCGCCCTCGCCGCCCTCGCCTGGCGCCTGTGGCTGCTCGCGCGCCACGCGCGCCACGTCTCGCGCCACCGCGACCGCGTCCCGCCCGACTTCGCCGCCCTCGTGCCCCCCGAGGCGCACGCGCGCGCGGCCGACTACACCCGCGACAAGGTCCGGGTGGCCGCCCTCGAGGCGGTGGCGATCGACGGCGCCCTGCTCCTCGCCATGAGCGTGGGGGGCGGCCTCGCCGCGCTCGACGCCGTCGCGGCGTCGATCCTCGGCACCGGCTACGCGCGCGACCTCGCGACCGTCTTCGCCTTCGTGGCCGTGGGGGCGGCGGCCTCCCTTCCCTTCGACGCCTGGCGCACCTTCGGCGTCGAGGCGCGCCACGGGTTCAACAAGTCCACGCCGGCGCTCTTCGCCGCCGACATCGCCAAGGGCGTGGCGCTCGCCGCGGCGCTGGGCACGCCCCTCGTCCTCGCGGTGTGCTGGTTCATCGAGGCCACCGGCGCCTGGTGGTGGGTGTGGGCCTGGGTCGCGTGGGTCGCCTTCACGCTGCTGCTGGTGGCCATCTTCCCGCGCTGGATCGCGCCGCTCTTCAACCGCTTCACGCCCCTCGAGGAGGGGGAACTGCGCCGGCGCATCGAATCGCTCGTGGCGCGCTGCGGCTTCCGCGCCGAGGGCCTCTTCGTGATGGACGGCTCGCGGCGCTCGAGCCACGGCAACGCCTACTTCACCGGCTTCGGCCGCGCCAAGCGCATCGTGTTCTTCGACACCCTGATCGAGCGCCTCACCCAGGAGGAGATCGAGGCGGTGCTGGCGCACGAGCTGGGGCACTTCGCGCGCGGCCACATCCCGCGGCTCCTCGCGGTGCGCTTCGCGCTCGCCTTCGTGCTGCTCGCGCTGATGGGCTGGGCGGCCGGCGAGCCCGCCTTCGCCGCGGCCTTCGGCCTGCCCTCGCCCGCGCCCACCGGCGCGCTGCTGGCCGCCTTCATGCTCGCCGTTCCCGCCTTCACCTTCCCCTTCCAGCCCCTCGCGAGCCTGCTGTCGCGGCGCCAGGAGTTCGAGGCCGACGAGTTCGCCGCCCGGCACGCGAGCGCCGACGACCTGGTGAGCGCGCTGGGCAAGCTCTACCGCGACAACGCGGCCACCCTCACCCCGGACCCGCTGCACTCGCTCGTGTATGATTCCCATCCGCCCGCCGCGCTGCGAATCGAGCACCTGAGAAGGATCGCCGGCCGGCCCGCCTGAACGCACCTTCCCCCGCGACGCGCTCCCCGCCATGAACGAACTCGCCCGCAAGAAGTGCCTGCCCTGCGAGGGCGGCGTCGCCCCCCTCACCGACGCCCAGGTCGGCCCGCTCCTCAAGGGGCTCTCCGGCTGGTCGCGCGAGGGCAAGGCGATCGCCAAGACCTACAAGTTCTCGAACTACCACGAGACCATGGCCTTCGTGAACGCGACCGCGTGGATCTCGCACCGCGAGGACCACCACCCGGACCTCGCCGTGGGCTGGGGCCAGTGCAAGGTCTCCTACTGGACGCACGCCATCGACGGGCTGAGCGAGAACGACTTCATCTGCGCCGCCAAGATCGACGCGCTGTTCGACCTCTAGGCGAGGGGGCAGGTGACGACCCGGCGCGAGAGGGAGCAGCAGGTCGTCGCCGAGGGCCGCGTCGTGGCCGACTTCGGGCGCGACTTCCTCGTCGAGCTCGCCGACCGCCGCCAGATCGTCTGCACGCGCAAGGGCCGCAAGCAGGACGCCGCCTGCGGCGACTTCGTCGAGGTGCGCCTCACGGGATCCGCCCAGGGCTCCATCGAGCGCGTGGGCACGCGCCGCAACATCCTCTTCCGCTCCGACCAGTGGAAGGAGAAGACGCTCGCCGCCAACGTGGACCAGGCGGTGATCCTGCTCGCCCCGCGGCCCGCCTTCAGCGAGGCGTTCCTGAACCTGAGCCTGGTGGCCTGCGAGGCCGCCGGCATCCCGGCGATCATCGCCCTGAACAAGTCGGACCTCCCCGAGCACGCCGAGTCGCGCCGCTCGCTCGAGGCCTGGGAGCGCATCGGCTACACGGTCATCTCGATGTCGGCCAAGTTCGACACCGCCGCCCTCCTGCCGCTGCTGGAGGGGAAGATCACGCTGCTGGTGGGCCAGAGCGGCATGGGCAAGTCCCGGACCGTGAACGCGCTGGTGATGGAGGAGGTCGCGCGCGTGGGCGAGATCTCGGCCTCGCTCGGCATCGGCACGCACACCACCACCTTCTCGCGCATGTTCCGGCTGGACCGCGACGCGGCCATCGTCGACACGCCCGGATTCCAGTCCTTCGGCCTGTTCCACCTCACGGAGGGGCAGATCGCCGAGGCGATGCGCGAGTTCCGCCCGTTCCTGGGCGAGTGCAAGTTCAACGACTGCGCGCACCTCTCGGAGCCCGGTTGCGCCGTCGTCGCGGCGGCCGCGCGCGGCGAGATATCCGCCGAGCGCCTCTCCTTCTACCAGGTGCTCATCGAGCAGCACCGCGAGCTGCACGACCAGCACCCGGACTGGGCGCGCTGAAGGGCGCCGCCGCGATTGTGCGGTAAGCTCCACGCATCATCCGACGAGGTGCAACCGATGAACGGACGCCGCCTGATCCTCTCCGCGGGAATGCTGGCCGCCCTGCCGACGGGAATGGCGAGGGCACAGGACCGCACGACCGTCGTCCTGGGAACGGCCACGCCCGGCGGCGGCTTTCCCGTGTTCGGTGCGGCGTTCGCCGACACCGTGAACGAGATGGATTCCTCGCTCCTCGTCCAGACGCGCAACACCAGGGGAAGCACGGAGAACATTCCCCTCATCGAGGCCGGCAGCCTCGACATCGCGCTCGCGACCGGCGAGCCCTTCCACGAGGCGGTCAACGGCATCGGCCGGCCGGCGGCTAGCCTGAAGATCCTCGCCGCCATGTACTCGTCGCCCGGCATGTTCGTGCTGCGCGCCGACAGTCCCCACCGCAGGATCGCCGACCTCGTCGGCAAGCCCGTCGCCTTCGGGGCGCAGGGCTCCGGGCTCGTCGTCCTCGCGCGCTACGTCCTCGACGGCCTCGGCTACGACATGCGCAAGGACTTCCAGGCGGTGTTCCTCGAGCGCGCGGGCGACGGCCCGGCCATGGTCGAGGACGGGCGCGTCGCGGCGCTGTGGGGCGCCGGCGTCGGCTGGCCGGGATTCTCGGCGGTGGCGAAGTCCGCGGGCGGCGCGCGCTTCATCGTGCCCGACGAGGCCGAGGCCGCGCGCATTCTCGCCAAGCACGCGTTGCTGAAGCCCCTCGTCGTGCCCGCGGGAAGCTACCCGGGCCAGGATGCCCCCATCGCTTCCGTCGGCTCGTGGGCCTTCGTGATCGCGCGGCCCACGCTCCCCGACGAGACGGCCTACCGGCTGGCCCGCGCCCTCCACAAGGGGGAAGCCGCCATCGCCCGGCGCCTTCCGCAGGCGCGCGAGACGACCGCCGCCAACACCGTCGCGGCCGCGCCGCGCGCCGACCTCATCCACCCCGGCGTGCAGCGCTACCTGCGCGAGGCGGGCCTGCTTCGCTGATCCCCGATCGACCAACCAACGTCCGGAACACCCGTGAATTCCACCGTCACCGTCAGGGGCGCTCATACCGCCTATCGCTTCGACGGGCCCGAGAACGGCCGCGTCGTCCTCATGAGCAACAGCCTCATGTCCAACTACGACATGTGGGACTGGACCGTGCCGGCCCTGTCCGACCGCTACCGCGTGCTGCGCTACGACACGCGCGGGCACGGCCGCTCCGCCACCACGCCCGGCCCCTACTCGATCGAATCGCTGGCCGACGACGCGGTGGCGCTGCTGGACGCGCTCGGTATCGCCTCGGCGCACGTCGTGGGCCTGTCGATGGGCGGGATGATCGCGCAGCAGCTGGGCGCGCGCTTTCCCGGCAGGGTGCTCTCGCTCTCGCTCTGCGACACCGCGAGCGAGATGCCGCCGCGCTCGATGTGGGAGGATCGCCTGGCGACCGCGCGCGCGCAGGGCGTGCCGGCGCTGGCCGAGAGCACGATCAAGCGCTGGTTCACCGAGCCCTTCATCGGGCGCGCGCCGGGCGACATCGAGAAGGTCCGCCGCATGATCCTGGGAACGGGCGCGGAGGGCTACATGGCGTGCGCCTGCGCCGTGCGCGACATGGCCCAGACCACGATGCTCCTGAAGATCGCCGCGCCCACGCTCATCCTCACCGGGCGGCAGGACCCCGCCTGCACCGTCGAGCAGGCCACGGTGCTGCACCGCGTGATCCGCGGCTCCGAGCTCGTGATCCTCGAGGACGCGGCCCACCTCGCCAACATCGAGCAGCCGGCCGCGTTCAACGCCGCGCTGCGCCGTTTCATGGACCGCGTCGAGGCGAACCTGCCCGCCGCGGCCTGAATGCCGTTCCACGCAAGCCGACACGGAGGAAAAGAAGAATGAAGCGAATCACGAGACTGGCCGCCGCCGCCGCCCTGGCCCTGGCCGCGACGGTCAGCGCCGCCCAGGAGTATCCGACCAAGCCGATCCGCATCATCGTCCCGCTCACGCCCGGCTCGGGCGCCGACATCGCCGGGCGCATCGTGGCGCGGCACCTGGGCGAGGCCTGGAAGCAGCCGGTGGTGGTCGAGAACCGCCCTGGCGCCGGCGGGCAGATCGGCACCCAGGCGGTGGTGAAGGCCGACCCGGACGGCTACACGCTAATGATCCAGTCGGCCTCGCACGCCGCCAACCCCGCGATCTACAAGACGCTGCCGTACGACCCCACGAAGGACCTCGTCGACATCGCGATCCTGGGCGTCACGCCCTACGTGATGGTCGTGCAGAAGGGCGGCGCCTACCCGACCGTGAAGGCGCTCGTCGAGACCGCGAAGGCGAAGCCGGGCGAGATCCCCTTCGCCTCGGCCGGCGTGGGCAGCTCGACGCACCTTGCCGCGGAGTACTTCGCCCAGGTGGCGGGCGTGAAGATGCTGCACATCCCGTACAAGGGCTCGCCGGAGGCCATCCAGGACGCGATGACCGGGCGCTCGGCCTTCTACATGGCGCCGATCAACACCGTCGTGGGCCAGATGAAGGACGGCAAGCTCGCGGCGCTGGGCGTGTCGACGGCGAAGCGCGCAGACGTGATGCCGGAGGTGCCGACCCTCGCCGAACAGGGGCTCAGGGACTTCGACATCTCGCTGTGGTTCGGCGTGTGGGCGCCCGCCGGGACGCCGCCGGCGATCGTGCAGAAGCTCAACGCGCAGATCGCGACGATCCTGCAGAGCGCGGAAGTGCGCGAGCAATTCGCCAAGCTCGGCATCACGCCCGCGCCCATGAAGCCCGACGAGTTCGCCCGTTTCGTGCGCGACCAGATCGACACCTACCGCAAGATCGTGCAGAAGGCGAATATCCAGCCCCTCTAATCGGGGGGAAAGCCGTACAGGCGCGCGGGGTTGTCCACCAGCACCGCGCGCCGCAGGGACTCGCCGGGGATCCAGCCGGCCAGCAGGTCGGCAAGGTCGCCGTCGTTGGGCATCGCGCCCTTCACCATCACGTGCGGCCAGTCGCTCCCCCAGAGCACGCGCCCCGGCGCGGCCTCGAGGAGCGCGTGCGCGAAGGGCACCACGTCGGGGTGCGGCATGGGTTGCGCCGAGATCCGGTAGGGCCCGGTGAGCTTGACCCAGGCCCGCCCCGCCTCCAGCAGTCTCAGCAACGCCAGGAAGCCCGGATCCTTCCCGCCCCGGTCCGTGCGCATGTAGCCGAGGTGGCCGAACACGACGTCCGCTCCCAGGTCCGCCAGGTCACGATCGAGCGCGGGGAACTCGTCGACGTGCAGGAGCAGCTCCACGTGCCAGCCGCGCGGGGCGATGCGGCGCGCGAGGTCTCGAAGCCTCTCCATCGGCAGCCTGCCCCTGCCCGCCTTCACGTCCACGACGTTCACGCGCACGCCCCTCACGCCGGCGGCGTGCAGCCTGTCGAGCTCGGCGTCGCCGGCCTGCCAGTCCACCACGGCCACGCCGCGCATCGCGGGGCCCGCCTCGGCGAGCGCCCCCATCAGCACCGTGTTGTCGGTACCGTAGACGCTGGGCTGCACCAGCACCGCCCTCGTCACGCCCAGGGCGGCGAGCATGGCCCGGTAGTCCGGAAGCAGGCAGTCCGGCGGCGTGTAGACGCGGCCGGGCGCGTAGGCGAAGCGCGAGGCCGGCCCCAGGATGTGCGCGTGGCAGTCGCAGGCGAGCGGCGGCAGGGCGAGCCGCGGGCGGCGCGGCGCGGGATCGGGACCGGCGCAGGGGGGCGCGCCCGAGTCGGCGCTCATGCCGCCATGCCGATGGCGAGCGGAATGCGCCGCGGCCCGAACTGACCGCGGATCTCGAACGGCTGCCAGCGGCCGGCGATGGCGGCGCCGCAGTCCGGGCAGTGCCCGTCCGCGGTGAGGCGGTAGCCCTCGATGCGGTACCAGTCGCGCTCGATGAGCTTCGCCCCGCAGCCGGGACACCGGGTGGTGTCGCCCTCGCGGTCGTGGACGTTTCCCGTGTAGACGTAGCGGAGCCCCTCGGCCATCGCGATGCGCCGCGCGCGCCGCAGCGTCTCCACGGGCGTGGGCGGCACGTCCATCATCCTGAAGTCGGGATGGAAGGCGCTGAAGTGCAGCGGCACCTCGGCGCCCAGCTCGCGATGGATCCAGCGGCACTCGGCCTCGATCTCGGCGTCGGAATCGTTGTGGCCGGGGATGAGCAGCGTGGTGATCTCGAGCCAGGCCTTCGACTCGTGGACGATCCAGGCGAGGGAGTCGAGCACGGGGGCGAGCCTCGACCCGGTGAGCTTCACGTAGAACTCGTCGGTGAAGCCCTTGAGGTCGACGTTGAGCGCGTCCATGCGGCCGTAGAACTCGCGCCGCGGCTCCGGGTGGATGAAGCCGTTGGTCACCGCGACGTTGGCCACCCCCGCCGCGCGGCACGCCTCGGCCACGTCGATGGCGTACTCGGCGAAGATGATCGGGTCGTTGTAGGTGTAGGCCACGCTGCGCGCGCCGGAGTCGCGCGCCGCCCGGGCGATCGCCTGGGGCGAGGCGCGGTCCATCATGCTGTCCATGTCGCGCGACTTCGTGAGGTCCCAGTTCTGGCAGAACTTGCAGGCGAGGTTGCAGCCCGCGGTGCCGAAGGAGAGGACCGAGGTGCCCGGGTAGAAGTGGGCCAGCGGCTTCTTCTCGATCGGGTCGAGGCAGAAGCCGGACGAGCGCCCGTAGGTCGTGAGGACCAGCGCGTCGCCCACGCGCGCGCGCACGAAGCAGGCCCCGCGCTGGCCGTCGTGCAGGCGGCAGTCGCGGGGGCAGAGGTCGCACTGGATGCGGCCGTCCTCGAGCCGGTGCCACCAGCGCGCCGGGTGGTGCGAGCCCTCCACGGGCTCAATGTGCCTGGCGTCCATCGCCGTATTTCTCCACCGTGTAGCGCGTGAGGCGGATCGCGGGGTCCCAGAATCGCGACGGCAGCCGCGCCTTGTGCCGCAGCGCCGCGAGGAAATCGACCGGGTCGGGCAGGCTCTCCCACACCTGCGGCAGGAAGGTCGCCGCGTGCCCCGCGTACTCGAGGTAGACGCCGTCGACGCCGGGGCGAAGCCTCCCGGCCGCCTCGGCTTCGCTCGCGGCGGCGAGCGGCGTGCGCGGCGAGAGCACCGAAACCTCGATGGCCACCTCCTCGAACTCGGGAAGCGTGAGCGGCTCGAAGCGCGGGTCGTGGAAGGCCGCCGCGCGCGCGTTGCCGGCGACGTCSTCGCCCAGCGGCCGGCGCGCGTCCACGGAGCCGATGCAGCCCCGCAGCATCTCGTCCAGGGTGAGCGTGACGAARCTCGCCGCGGGAGCCKCGAGCCACGCCTCCCCGCGCGCCTGGACGAGGCCGACGCCCAGCCTCTCCGCGATGGCCTCGCGCGCGATGGCGACCAGCACCCGCCCGCGTTCGCCATCAGGCATGGCTCGCCTCCCGCTCCCGGAACGCGAAGGCGCCGTAGCCGACCACCTGCCCGCGTCCGCCGGCCGTGTCGCCGGAGTTGCGCAGGTCGAGGAGCTGGGCCTGCATGCCGCGACGGCGCGCGAGCTCGAGGAGCCCGTTGACCGGCGCCGCGCCGCAGGCCTCGTCCGGCTCGATGCGCGGCGCGAGGGACACGATCGCGCGGGCCGTCTCGCGGTCCTTCTCGCGCGCGGTCGGGTAGGGAAGGTAATGGGAAAGGTCGGAGCTCACGACCACCAGGGTCTCCTCGCCTCCCCAGGCGGCATCCAGGAGGGTCGCCATCTCGTCGGGCGAGGCGTCGCCCACCACCACGGGCACCAGGCGGAAGCCGCCCAGCACCGCCTGCAGGAACGGCAGGTGCACCTCCAGTGAATGCTCCAGGGCGTGCGCCTCGTCGCTCGTCTCCACGAAGGGCAGCGCGCGCAGGCGCTCGAGGACCTCCTCGTCGAGCTCGATCTTCCCGAGGGGCGTTGCGAAGGCCGCGGCGCGGGGAACCGCGGCGCCGCGCACGTAGACGCGGTGCGCGGGGCCCGCCAGCACCACCCGCGAGATCCGCCCTTTCAGGGACGCGACCCGCGCGTAGGCGCTCGCGGCGATGGGTCCGGAATAGACGTAGCCCGCGTGAGGGGCGATGAGGGCCTTCGGCGCCCTCTCGCCCTGCGGGACGGGGGCCGCGGCGTCCAGGCACTCCCGCACTTCGGCGGCGAGGACCGCGGGATCATCGGGATAGAAGGCACCCGCCACGGCGGCGGGACGGACACTGCCCATCTGGCACCTCCGCATGCCACGGAGATGCAGTCAGGTTAGCACTTCCGCAAGAGGGGGTGCAGTGGACCTTCAGCCGGCCTTCCGGCGCGGCCCGAAGTGGCGCCASAGTCCCGGCACCACGACCACCGCGACCGCGACCGCCAGGAGGCAGGCCGAGAGCGGGTGGCTCAGGAAGATCATCGGGTCGCCCTGGCTGATGGCGAGCGCGCGCCGCATCTGCTCCTCCGCCAGCGGCCCCAGGATCATGCCTACGATCACCGGCGCCGTCGGGAAGCCGTAGCGGCGCATCAGGAAGCCGACGAGGCCCACGGCATAGAGCAGGAAGACGTCGAAGGGCGACTGGCGCATCCCGTAGACGCCCATCGTCGCGAAGACCAGGATGCCGGCGTAGAGCTGCGGCTTGGGGATCGCCAGCAGCTTCACCCACAGCCCCACCATCGGCAGGTTGAGGACCAGCAGCATCACGTTGCCCACGTAGAAGCTCGCGATGAGKCCCCAGACCAGCGCCGGGTTGGCCTCGAAGAGCAGCGGCCCCGGCTGCAGGCCGTACTGCTGGAACGCCGACAGCAGGATCGCGGCCGTGGCGGAGGTCGGCAGGCCCAGCGTGAGCAGCGGCACCATGGCCCCGGTCGACGAGGCGTTGTTCGCGGCCTCGGGTCCCGCCACGCCCTCGATGGCGCCGTGGCCGAATTCCTCGGGGTTCTTCGCGAGCTTCCTCTCGATGGCGTAGGAGAGGAAGGTGGGGATCTCGGCGCCGCCGGCGGGGATGGAGCCGAAGGGAAACCCGATCGCGGTTCCGCGCAGCCACGGCTTCCACGAGCGCTTCCAGTCGTCCCACTTCATCCAGATGGAGCCGCCCAGCTCCTCGAGCTTCTCCTGCACCTGGTTCATCTTCGAGGCGAAGTAGATCGTCTCGCCCACCGCGAAGAGACCCACGGCGATGGTGACGACCTCGATGCCGTCCAGCAGCTGCGGCACCCCGTAGGAGAAGCGCGCCTGGCCCGTCTGGTTGTCGATGCCCACCAGCCCGATCGCGAGCCCCAGGAAGAGGCCCGTCATCCCGCGCAGCGTCGAGTCGCCGAGCACCGAGGAGACGGTGGTGAAGGCGACGATCATGAGCGCGAAGTACTCCGGCGGCCCGAACTTCAGGCCCAGCTCGACCACGAGCGGGGACAGGAAGGTGAGGCCTACCGTGGCGATCGTCCCGGCCACGAAGGAGCCGATGGCGCTGGTGGCGAGGGCGGGGCCCGCCCGGCCGCGCTTGGCCATCTGGTTGCCTTCCATCGCCGTCACGATGGTCGCGCTCTCGCCCGGGGTGTTGAGCAGGATCGAGGTGGTCGATCCCCCGTACATGGCGCCGTAGTAGATGCCGGCGAACATGATGAGCGCGCCGCTCGCGTCGACCTTGGTGGTGATGGGCAGCAGCAGCGCCACCGTGACCGCGGGGCCCACGCCCGGCAGCACGCCGACGGCCGTTCCCAGGGTCACGCCGACCAGCGCCCACATCAGGTTCTGCGCCGTGAGCGCGACCGCGAAGCCGTTGGCGAGCTGTGCCCAGACGTCCATGGCGGCCTAGGGGAGGATGCCCTTGAGCACGCCCGCCGGCAGCTGCAGGCCGAGGGCGTAGTTGAAGACGGCGAAGATGAAGGCCGCCACGGCAAGGCCCACGAGGGTGTTGGAGAGCCAGCGGCGGCTGGCGAAGCCGCGCGCCACCGCGACGAAGAGGAGCGTGGAGGCGATGAGGAAGCCGGCGCGTTCCACCAGGAAGCCGTAGGCGAGGATGCCGCCGCTCACCCAGGCGAACGCGGTCCAGTCCATGGGCAGGTGCAGTTCCGCGTCCTCGTCGACGCCTCGGTAGCCTCCCGTCAGCGCCTCCCGGAGCAGCATCGCGCCGAGAAGCACGAGGCCCGCGCCCACGACGCGGGGCACCACGCCCGGCCCGACCTGGGCGTATCCGCCGCCCGCGGGCAGGTCGGCCGCGCCCACGAGCACCAGCACCCCGAGGACGAGGATTCCCGCGGARAGCGCGATCTGCCCCTTGGGGCGGCGYTGGGMCACGKGGYCKGGGAACGAGCCGTGCTGGATCGGYGGATGGCGAAGCCCGGTCTCCCGGGCGCCGCGATCACTTCTTGCCGAGGCTCAGCCCGGCGAGGATCTCGCCGATGCGCTTGTTCTCGGCCTGCACGAAGGCGCCGTACTGGTCGCCCGGCAGCCAGTAGGCCGTCCACTCCTGCTTCTTGAGCGTCTCGGCCCAGGAGGCGTGCTTGGTGGCCGCCTCCACCGCCTTCACGAGCGCGGCCTGCTGCTCCTTCGTGATGCCGGGCGCGCCGAAGATGCCGCGCCAGTTGGCGAGCTCGACGTTGAATCCCTGCTCCTTGAGGGAGGGGATGTTGTTCATCTTCTCCGCCGAGGAAACCGCGAGCGCGCGCATCTTGCCGGACTGGATGTGCTGCGCGAACTCGGAAAGGCCCGAGACGCCGACGCTCACGTGGCCGCCGATGATGGCCGCGACCGCCTCCCCGCCTCCCTTGAACGGCACGTAGTTCACCTTGCCCGGCTCCACGCCCACTTCCTTGGCGAGCAGGCCCGCCAGGATGTGGTCGGTGCCGCCGGCGCTGCCGCCGCCCCAGGAGATGCTGCCCGGGTTGGCCTTGAACTTCGCCATCAGGTCCTTCATGTCCTTGATGGGCGAGTTCGAGGGAACGACGATCACCTCGTACTCCGAGGTGAGGCGCGCGATCGGCGTGACCTGGTCGATCGTCACCGCGGACTTGTTCTGGATGAGGCCGCCCACCATCACCATCCCGCCCATCATCAGCGCGTTCGGGTCGCCCTTGGAGGCGCTCACGAACTGGGCCAGCCCGATGGCGCCGGCCGCGCCCCCCTTGTTGTCGTACTGGATGTTCTTCACGGCGCCGGCGGCGATCATCGCCTTGCCCAGCTCGCGTCCCGTGGTGTCCCAGCCGCCGCCCGGGTTGGCGGGAATCATCATCCGCACGCTGTCGAAGGCGACAGCGGATCCGGCGATCGCGAGGCCCGCGGCGAGCGCCGTCGCGCGCAGCAGGTTACGGGGTGAAAGACGTGCCATCTTCGTGTTCTCCTCTTCTGGATTCGTTTCGCCCCGCCGGAAGGACCGCAGCGCCCGAGCCGCGAGGTTCGCCGCGAGTGTAGCAAATGCCCCCCTCCCCCGCACGGCGGGCGGGGAATCAGGAGGCGGCGAGGACGGCCACGAGCAGGTAGGCCACGAGCCAGAGCACGAGGGCGCGCCACAGCATGCCCTCGAGGCTCGCCAGCGCCTCCTCGCCCGCCGGCTCGCCCACCCCCAGCGCGGGCCGGTCGAGCAGCGCCTCGCCACGCGCGATCGCATCTCCCAGGCGCACGCCCAGCGCCCCGGCGCCGCTCGCGAGCACGATGCCCTCCTCGGGACGCAGCCACTGCGCCGCCTGGGAGCGCCAGCAATACAGGGCGTCCTCGAAGTCGCCGACGACGGCGAACACGAACGCCGTCACGCGCTGCGGCGCCCAGTCGAGGACCTCGAAGGCGCGCCCCGCGAACCAGCCGAACTCGCGCTCCTCGGGATCGACCGCCGCGTCCCACAGGCGCGCCGCCCGCTGCGTGAGGGGGTAGACGACGGCGCCCAGCGGGCCCGGCAGCAGCAGGAACCAGAAGAGGATCGCGAACGTCCCGTGGTGCGCTTCCCGCAGGCCCTGCTCGGCCGCGAGACGGGCGGTGGCGCCCGGTTCGTCGGAAGGGGGAGCCTCGCCCAGCCACTGCGCGAGGCGGCGGCTGGCGGCGGCGGCGTCGCCATCGCGCAGGCTCCTCTCGATCGCCCCCAGGTGCGAGGTGGTCTGCAGGAAGCGCAGGCTGCCGTAGAGGATGGCGGCGTCGAGGATCGCAAGGACCACGCCGTGGGCGGAGGCGGCCAGCGCGGAGACGATCGCCAGGGGCACGGTCACCACCGCGACGAGCGCCACGTAGGCGAGCACCCCGGAGTTGCGGTCGCCCGCGTTGAGCCGCTTGGCCGTGGACAGGCACAGCCTGCCGTAGAAGGCCTGCAGGGGCGAGCGCCCGGCCGGAGGATAGGCGTAGAGGGCGAGAAGTGCCGCGAGTACGGTGACGAGGATCAAGCGGGGCTCCCGGATGCCCCCCGATTATAGGGTCCCTCCACGCCCCCGATGGCGCGAAAAAATGGGAGATAATCCCGGGCACCGGGGTCCTCGCCGAGCGACCCCGGGCGCCGCAGAGCGCACCATCCACGGAGGAGACAACCGATGTTCCGCAAGATCCTCGCCGCCCTGGCGGCACTCGTCGCATCCACCGCCGTCCTCGCGCAGGACTATCCCAACCGCACCATCTCGATCGTCGTCCCGTTCGCGGCCGGCGGCCCCACCGACACGGTGGCGCGCCTCGTCGCGCAGTCGATGACCAAGTCGCTGGGACAGACCGTGATCGTGGAGAACGTCGCGGGCGCCGGCGGCACCATCGGCCCGAAGAAGGTCGCCGCCTCCAAGCCCGACGGCTACACGCTCGTGCTGATGCACATCGGCATCTCCACCAGCGTCTCGCTCTACCGCAACCTGGGCTACAGCCCGGTCACCGACCTCGAGCCCATCGGCCTCATCACCGACGTGCCGATGACCTTCATCGCGCGCAAGGACTTCCCGCCGAAGGACATGAAGGAGCTCATCGCCTACGTGAAGGCCAACAAGGACAAGGTCACCTACGCCAACGCCGGCGTCGGCGCTGCCTCGCACCTGTGCGGCATGCTGTTCATGACGGCGATCCAGACCGACCTCACGACCGTCCCCTACAAGGGCACGGGCCCGGCCATGACGGACCTCATCGGCGGCCAGGTCGACTTCATGTGCGACCAGACGACGAACACCACGCCGCAGATCAAGGGCGGCAAGGTGAAGGCCTACGCGGTGACGACCTCGGCGCGCGTGAAGTCGCTKCCCGACCTGCCGACCGTGCAGGAAGCCGGCATCAAGGACTTCCACGTCGGCGTGTGGCACGGCCTGTGGGCGCCCAAGGGCACGCCGAAGCCGGCCATCGACAAGCTCACGGCCGCGCTCCAGGCCGCCCTCAAGGATCCGGGAATCGTGGCCAAGTTCGCCGAGCTCGGCACGGAGCCCGTTGCGCAGGACCAGGCCACGCCCGCGGCGCTCGCGAAGCACCTCAAGGCCGAAGTGGACAAGTGGGCGCCGATCATCAAGAAGGCCGGCGTGTACGCCGACTGATGGGCCGCGGACGAAAAAAATGCCCGCCGGTGGAAGCCGGCGGGCAAAACCGCTCTCGGAGGAGAAACTGCCGGCGCGCCCCGA
>PQAI01000021.1 GCA_003105245.1 Betaproteobacteria bacterium
TGGGGCGTGCCCTTCAAGACGGCCATCGGCACCTCCGCCGCCATCAGCCTCGTGGTGGCCGTGGCCGGCACAGCCGGGTTCGTGGCGGCGGGCATGGGGGCGCCCGACCTGCCTGCCTGGACCGTCGGATACGTCTACCTGCCGGCGCTGCTGGGCATCTCGGTCACGAGCGTCTTCGTGGCCCCCTGGGGCGCGCGGCTCGCGCACCGGCTGCCCGTGGGGCTCCTGAAGAAGGCCTTCGCCGTCTTCCTGCTGGCCCTGGCGGTGAAGCTCATCGCCGCCCTGTGAGCGTCCCGCGCCGGCGTGCCCGGGACGCCCGGCGTAGAATCACGGGCGACTCCACGACGCGACTGACCGGAAATTGAAGATCCTCATCCTCGGCGCCGGCCAGGTCGGCGCCAGCGTGGCCGAGAGCCTGGTGTCGGAGAAGAACGACGTCACCGTCGTCGACACGAACTCCGAGCGCCTGAAAGACCTGCAGAACCAGTTCGACCTGCGCACGGTGACGGGCAACGCCGCGCACCCCGAGGTGCTCGCCGAGGCGGGCGCGGCCGACACCGACATGCTCTTCGCGGTGACYGCGAGCGACGAGACGAACCTCGTGGCCACCAAGGTCGCGCACGCGGTCTTCAACATCCCCACGCGCATCGCCCGCATCCGCTCCACCTGGTTCGAGCGCCACCCGGAGCTCCTCGAGGGCGAGGGCTTCTCGGTGGACCACGCCATCTGCCCCGAGCAGATCGTGACCGAGTACATCGAGCGCCTCATCGAGTTCCCCGAGGCGCTGGAGGTCGTCGAGTTCGCCGGCGGCCGGGTCGACCTGGTGGCCGTGCGCGCCATCGAGGGCGGCACGCTCGTGCGCCACCCGCTGCGCGACCTCGAGAAGCTGCTGCCGAAGATCGACGCCAGGGTCGCGGCCATCTACCGCAACGACCGGCCGCTCGCGCTCACGCCGGACACGGTGGTGCAGCCGGGCGACGAGGTGTTCATCCTCGCCGACGCGAAGGAGATCCGCGCGGTGATGACGGAGCTGCGCAAGATGGACCGGCCGGTGCGCCGCGTCATCATCGCCGGCGGCGGCAACATCGGGCTGCGCCTGGCGCGCGCCATCGAGGACCGGATGAACGTGAAGGTGATCGAGGCCTCCAAGCGCCGCTGCGAGTTCCTGGCCGGCCAGCTCGGCGAGACGCTCGTGCTCAACGGCGACGTGAGCAACGAGGACCTGCTGGGCGACGAGAGCGTGGACGAGACCGACCTCTTCGTCTCGGTGACCAACGACGACGAGGCCAACATCATGTCGGCGCTCCTCGCCAAGCGCATGGGCGCCCGGCGCGTGATCGCGCTCATCAACCGCCGCGCCTACGGCGACCTCATGCAGGGCGGGCAGATCGAYATCGCCATCTCCCCCGCGCAGGCCACCCTGGGCAGCCTCCTCGAGCACGTGCGCCGCGGCGACGTCGCGGCCGTGCACAGCGTGCGTCGCGGGCGCGCCGAGGCGCTGGAGCTCATCGCCCACGGCGACCGCAAGACCTCGCGCGTGGTGGGCCGGCGCATCCGCGAGATCGACCTGCCGCCGGGGGCCACCATCGTGGGCATCATCCGCGGCGAGAAGGTGATCGTGGCCAAGGACGACGAGAGCCTCATCGAGCCGGAGGACCACGTGCTGATGTTCCTCACCCAGAAGCGCATGATCCCGAGGATCGAGAAGCTCTTCGAGGTCTCGGTGGGGTTCTTCTAGGCGATGGCCATCCCGCTGCCGCCGCAGCGCCCGGCGCAGGCGCACCGCCCGGTGGACGCCGTCCTTCGCCTCTTCCCGGTGCTGCACGTGCTCTCGGGCGCGGTGCTGCTCTTCTCCCCGGCCTTCTTCGTGCCGCTCGCCTTCTCGCTCGCCCTGGGCGACGGCGAGCACGGGTCCTTCGAGACGGGCTTCCTGGTGACCTTCGTCACCGGGCTCTTCATGTTCTTCCTCACGCGCGGCCGCCACCGCCGCGAGCTGCAGCCGCGCGACGGCTTCCTCCTGGTGACGCTCGTCTGGACCGTGGTGCCGGCCTTCGCGACCGTCCCGCTCATCCTCGGCATCCCCGGCCTTTCCTTCACCGACGCCTACTTCGAGACCGTCTCGGGGATGACAACCTCCGGGGCCACGGTGATCTCGGGCCTGGACAACCTCGAGCCCTCGCTCAACATCTGGCGCACGCTGCTCGTGTGGATCGGCGGCATGGGCATCATCGTGCTCGCGGTGGCGATCCTTCCGCTGCTGGGCGTGGGCGGCAGCCAGCTCTTCAAGGCCGAGAGCCCGGGCTGCATGAAGGACACCAAGCTCACCCCGCGCATCGGCGACACCGCCAAGGGGCTCTGGGGCGTGTACTCGGCCGTGACGATCGCCTGCATCGTGTCCTTCCACTACGCGGGGATGACGTGGGTGGACGCGGTGATCCACGCCTTCTCCACCATGGGGCTGGGCGGGTTCTCCTCGCACGACGCGAGCTTCGCGTACTTCGACTCGCCGCTCATCGAGGCCGTGACCACCGCGTTCATGCTGGCCGCGAGCCTGAACTTCGCCACGCACTTCCTCGTCATCCGCCGGCGCTCGCTCGCGCCCTACCTGGCCGACGTGGAGGCGCGCCGGGTGATGATCTGGATGGTGGGATCCTCGCTCGCGATCGCCGCCTTCCTGAAGGCCGAGGCGGTCTATCCCGACTTCGCCACGGCGCTGCGGCACGCGTCGTTCAACGTGGTGTCCATCGCCTCCACCACGGGATTCGCCTCCGTGGACTATTCGCAATGGCCCTGGTTCGCGCCCATCTGGATGATCTTCCTGTCGTGCTTCGCGACGAGCTCGGGCTCGACGGGGGGCGGGATCAAGATGGTGCGGGCCGTGGTGCTCTTCAAGCAGGCGATCCGCGAGATGACGCGCATCATCCACCCGCGCGCCGTGGTGCCCGTGAAGTACGGCGAGCAGGTGATCGAGAACAACGTGATCTTCGCGGTGCTGGCGTTCATGCTGATGTACGGCACCACGATCATCGTCATGACCATGCTGCTGCTCCTCACGGGCGTGGACCCGATCACCGCGATCACGGCGGTCATGGCGTGCATCAACAACATGGGACCCGGCCTGGGGCTCGTGGGCCCGGCCGGCAACTACGCCGTGCTGTCGGACTTCCAGACCTGGGTCTGCACGCTCACGATGCTGCTGGGGCGTCTCGAGCTCTTCACGATGCTCGTGCTCCTCACCCCGGCGTACTGGCGCAAGTAGGCCGCAGCGCCCCCAGCACCGCGCCGGCGAGCGCCCAGGCGAGCATCGCGCTGTGGCGCACGAGGAAGTCGTCCGTCATGTTGCGGATGGCGAAGCCCGCCAGGAGAGCGAGCCCCAGGGTCGCCACGAAGCGCCGGGGAGCTCTCGCGGAGAGCCCTGCGGCCATCTCGCGCGCGACGGCGAAGACCATCCACGAGAAGAGGGCGAGACCCACCACGCCGCCCTGGATCAGCACGTTGAGCGCCGTGTTGTGGGCGTGCGTGTGCTTCGGGTTGTCCACCCCGGGTGTCACGCCCATGCGGAACTGCAGGTCCAGGATGCCGCGACCGTAGCCGAAGCCGATCCAGGGCGCCTCGCCGTGGCGACGGGCGGCGTAGTCCCAGAGCGCCGGCCGAGGGTCGCGCGAAAGGCGCGCCTCCTCGGCGTAGGGCGTTCCCTCCAGGCGCTCGGCGCGCTGCTGGACGGACCACGCGAAGAGCGCGGCGAAGAGGGCGAGCGCGGCGGCCGCGAAGGCGAGCGCCGCGTAGCGCCGGGGCCCCGAGA
>PQAI01000022.1 GCA_003105245.1 Betaproteobacteria bacterium
AGCAGCTTCGCGTAGCGCGCGTTGTCGAAGGCGCGCCCCTCCGACATCATCTCCTGCATCTCCTTGCGGGCGACCGCGGCGATGAGCTGCATCGCCTCGCCGCGCGAGTTCCCATCGGCCATCAGGCGGTCGAGCGTGGCCTTGGTCTCGGGCGGGTCTCCCGTCTCGAGCTGGTTCACGACGACTTCCATGAAGGCGTCCCGGACGGTCTTGTCGTTCATGGGCCTCTCCCCAGGTTCAACGGGCCCATTTTGCACCGGGATCAGCGCGGCGTCATGCCCCCGGGTCCGGCGAGGCCCGCGACGCGCGCCACCGCCTGGGAAAGTTCGGCCCGCCGCGGGTCGGCCGCGTCGAGGCGGTCGAGCGCGAGCTGCCAGTGGCGCGCGGCCTGCGCGGGATCGCCCTTTTCCATGGCGAGGCTGCCGGCCATCTCGAGCGCGCGCACGTTCGCGGGGTCGAGCTCGAGCGCCTTCGCGACGAGCGCCTCCGGCCGGCCGCGCAGCGTGCGCCCTTCCGACATGCCCACCGCCTCGGCGTAATCGACCCAGACCTCCGGGTCGCCGGCGACCTTGCGCGAGGCGGCGATGGCACGCTCGAAGGCGGTGGCGGCGTCGCGGAATTGCTCCAGCGCGAGGTCGATGCGCCCGAGCAGCGCCCACGCCCGGCCGTCGGAGGGATTGTCCGCGACGTGCTTCGCGAGCTGGTTGCGGAAGGCGGGCAGGCGCTCGGCCGTGAGCGGGCCGTCGAGGCTCGCGAAGGCCCCCGCGCTCTCGATGGCGCCGGGGCTGCCGATCCTCGGGTAGACGAGCAGCGCGGCGACGGGAATGAGGATTGCCGCGACGATCGCCGCGGGCCACGCCGCGCGCCTGGTGGCGGCGGCGGAAACTTCGTCCAGTTCCTCCGCGGCGCGGCGAGTGAGCTCCGCGCGGGCCGCCTCGCGCTCCGCCGCCGGGAGGATGCCGGCGGCGAAATCGCGATCGAGCTCCGCCCAGGAGGCGCGCAGGGCGGCGAGGTTGGCTTCCCGAGGCTCGGCGTGCGCCGGCTCACGACGGGGGAAGACGAGCCGCGCGGCCACGAAGGCCACGGCGGCGAGCGTCATTCCCCCGGCGATGATCCAGAAGCCGAGCATCGGGGGCGCGACCCCTTACTTCGGCGCGGCGGCCGGCGCGGGCGCCGGGGCCGGTGCCTGGGCCGGGGCGGCGGCGACGGTGCGCTTCTTCGCCGAGGCGTCCTCGAGGATCTTGATGGCTTCCTGCGAGATCACCATGCCCTTGTTGATGGAGTCGTCGGCGAGCTTCGGGTTGTGGAAGTACGAGCCGTTGGAGGCGGTCCAGAACTCCCAGTGCACGTGCGCCTCGTAGTGCTTCTCGCGGACCACGTTGAGCGTCGCCTCGTCCACGCCGAGGTTCTTGGCTTCCTCGAACTTGTCGATCATGCGGGTGAGCCAGTACTCGGCCTTGCGGAGTTTCCCCATGTACCGGTTCTTGAGCGAGTCGACCGTGTACTTCGCCTGCTCCGCGTTCCACGTCTTGTGGCAGCCCAGGCACGCTTCCTTCACGTACTCCTTCGGGCTGGTCTGCCAGTGCGAGGTGAAGGTCTTGCCGGTCTTCGCGTCCTTCTCCTTGGGCATGTGGCAGGTATGGCACTGCGCGCCTTCCTTGTCGTGCACCGAGCCGTAGTACACCTCGACGTCGGGGTGCTGCGCCTTCCACAGCATGGCGCCGGTGATCGCGTGCTTGAAGTCGCGGAACTTGAGGTCGCGGTAGTGCTGCGCCAGGTCGTTCACGTTCTTCAGCGGGAAGTGGTTGGTGCGCTGGTCGGCCATGCCGATGGGCTGCCCGGTGGAGGAATCCGTGCCCGGGTTGCAGTTGTACTCGACGTGGCACTGGCCGCACTGCAGCTTGGTGTCGTACTTGTCGAGGATCGCGATCTTGCGGGTGAAGCCGCGCTGCCCGAGGTCCTTCACGGCGATCTTGGCGCCCTTCGGGTCCTTGTGCCACAGCGTGTCGGCCTCCTTGCGCGTGAGGGCCTGGATGAGGCCGTCGCGGATGACGCGCGGCTGCGCGCCGTGCGGGTCGTGGCAGAAGATGCAGTTGAGCGCGTGGCGCGTGTCCTTCACGAACTCGTTCACCTTGGACATCCGGCTCCACTTGGCCTTCGGGTCCGGGTCGCCCAGGTAGGCCCAATCGAGGATGTGGTCGGCGGTCTTGCACGACATGCACACGGGGTTCGCGGCGGCGGCGGTGCCGGGGCGGAAGACCTTGTGCGGTTCATTCGGGTACTTGTCGACCAGCACGTCCCAGATGTTGAAGTTGCCGCCGGCGCGGGCGAGGTCGCCCCAGCCGTACCTGTTCTCGAAGCGCCCGCCGAAGGCGCGGTCGACCACGAGCTGGTCGTAGAGCGCGAAGGCGTGCGAGCGCGGCATGTTGTGCTCCTTCGTGAAGCCGTGCGGGCCCATGAGCTTCTCCCACGCCGGGTTCGGCGAGACGCCGGTGAGCTGGCTCTTCTCGTTCCTCGCCGTCTTCGCGAAGTTCATCTTGTACATCGTCTCGAACTGGTTCTTGTGGCACGAGCCGCACTTGGCGGGGTCGGTGATGGTCACCGGGCGCACGCTCTTCTTCTTGAGGTGCTCGGCCGTGTTCAGGTGGCACTCGGTGCAGGCCACGGTCTTGTGCTTGCCGGGATCGTGGAACTCCTTGAGCTCCTCGTGGCACTCGATGCATTCCTTGTTGCCCGCGGGCACCTTGCCCTGCGCCGCGGGCTTCGCGGGCGCCGCGGCGGTCTTGGCGGGAGCGGCGGCCTTGGTCGGCGCATCGGCAGCCTGCGCGCAGCCGATGCCGAGGGCGGCGGTGGCGATTGCCGCGATGAACGCGTGGACGGCTTTCAACATGCTGTTCTTCATGGTGTTTTCCCTGTCTCGGGGCGGGCGGATGGATACTCCAAAGACCCTAACAGGCATAGGGTTTACACCTTTGACCGAGGTCAACGATGCTGCGGCGCGGCGAGGGCGAAGGGGGCCGCCTCAGGCGGCGAGGGAAAAGTCGAAGGCGACGGCGTGAGTAACGGCGCCGGTGGCATCGCGCGTGCGCTCCTCGAAATGCGCGCGGTCGCGGCGCATCCGCAGCACCGTGGAGGCGCGCGTGCCGTAGCTGGCGCCGGTGATCAGGATTGGCGAGAGCAAGCGCTCGCGCTCCAGGCCCACGCCGGTGTCGGGCAGCTCGCCGTCGGGCGCGGGGGTGGCGTCCGAGAGCATCGAAAAAAGCAATTCGTCGCCGTCGGCGAGCGTGGATGCGAGTGCCGCGCGGGCCCGCTGGACCTTGGGCCAAGGCTCGTCGAGGAGGTGGTTGGACAGCGCGTGCACGCCGGGCTCGACCGGCCGGATATCGCCCTCGCGGCTGCCGTAATAAAGGAGCGAGGCGCCATCGGAGACGACGAGGTTGAAGCCGTTGTAGCGATCGGCGCGCCCCGCGAGGCCGTGAAGGTAGGCTTCCGGCGCTTGCCCGCCGAGGAGGAATTCCGCCACCAGCGTCCCGCGCGAGAGCGCGGTGGAGCGGCGGTCCGACGGGTCGCGGAAGTTGGTCACGGCGGCGAAGCGGCGCCCGCGCGTGATCCCCATCCAGGTGCCGCCCGCCTGCAGGTCGCGCCCGGCGAGGAGGTCGGGATGGCGCTCCCACCAGTGCGCGGGCAGGGCCGGGCGGTCGCGCCATTCGTCGCGGTTGGCCGCGACCACCAGCGGGAAGTCGGGATGGGCCTGCCAGGCGATGGCGACGAGGCACATGGGACGGAGAGAGCGAGCCGGGGCTGCCATTGTGAAGGCATTCGACGCCTGCCGCTCGGCCTTCACTCGCCGTGAAGGTAGAGGAAGTAGGCGTTCAGCAGGTAGACCGCGAGCAGGCCCAGGCTCGCCCAACCGACCGTCCGGAACAGGCGGGCGCGCGGGCGGTAGAGAAGCGCGACGACGACCATGCCGGTCATCACCGCGGCCGACGCCGCGGAAACGGCGTGCATGGGGGAAACGTGCGAGAGCAGCGGCCCCCGAAGGAAGGCGATGTCGTCCAGCGCGAGGATCGCGACGTTGAAGAGGTTGCTGCCGAGCAGGTTGGCGATGGCCATGTCCACGGCCCCGATCCGGACGGCTGCGATCGTGACCACCAGCTCGGGAAGGGATGTCGCGGCCGCCACGAACAGCGTTCCCACGAAGGTCTTGTGCCAGCCCATGGCCTGCGCGAGATCGACCCCGACGAACGGCAGCCAGGAGCCGGCCGCGAGGACGGCTAGCGCGGCCGCCGCATAGCCCGCCACGGCCTGGCGAAGCGTCACCTCCGGGTAGCGGCCGGACTCCTCGGCGGCATGGTCCACGACCTGCTCGCGCTCGTAATCGAAGACCGCCCGGACGGCAACGAGGTAGAGGACGAGGAAGATCGGCGTGTAGGCGCCAACGTGCCCGAACGAGAGCGCGACGCCCTTCTGCGCCAGCAGCACGTTGAGTCCCGCGAAGCCGACCAGGATCACGCCGAAGCCGGCGGACAGGATGTGGCCCTGGCTCGCCCGGCGATAGACGGACTCCTCCCGGTGCAGGAAGTCGACGACGGCGAGGATCGTCAGGTTGAAGACGCAGCTTCCCAGCACGTCGCCCACGGCGATGTTGGGCGCTCCCGCGGCCGCCACCGCGCTCAGCCCGGTCACGAGTTCCGGGAGGGAGGTGACGCCCGCGAGGAGCACGAGGCCGACCCAGCTTCCCGAAATTCCCGTCTTGTCGGCGATGATGTCGCCGTTGCGGGAGAGCCTCGCCCCGGCGACCGTCAGCACCGCCGCGCAGGCCGCAAGCTGAAGCCATGCCCAGAAGGCCGGGCCCATCGCCGTGGCCGCGCCCGCGCTACTTCACCAGGGTGACCGGCACTTGCGCGAGCTGGATCACCTTGTAGGCGGTGGAGCCGAGCAGCAGGTTTTCCACGTCGCCGAGTCCGCGCGTGCCCATGATGATCGACTCGCAATGCTGTTCGCGCGCCACGCGCACGATGACCTCGGCGGGATGGCCGAACACGATCTCGAAGTCGTACAGCACGCCAGCCTTGTCCAGCAGGGCCCGCGCCCCGGCCGACTCGGACTCGCCGTTCTTGCGCAGCTCCCGGACGTCCTCCTCGTCGAGCAGGCCGCGCTTGCGCCAGTGCTCGAGGTTCTGCTGGACGTTGAGAAGCACGATCTTCGCGTCGGGCGCGCACCGCGCGAGCCCGGCGGCGTACTCGACGGCCCGGACCGCGACGGCGGAGCCGTCCACGGGGACGAGGATCTTTCTCATGGCGACCTCCTTGGGTTGCCCCTCCAGCCTAGCCCCGCGGACCCGGCTCGGATTGACTGCCGTCAGGAAAGCCTCCGGGCACCCCTCACATGAGTCCCAGCGTCTTCGGCAGCCAGATCGAAAGCGGCGGCCAGTAGGTCACGGCCACCAGGAAGACGAGCATCGTGAGGAGCCACGGCCAGCAGGCGATCGTGAGCTCGGTGATCCCCATCTTGGTGATGCCGCTCGCCACGTAGAGGTTCAGGCCCACGGGCGGGGTGATCATGCCGATCTCCATGTTCACCGTGATCATCACGCCGAAGTGCACCGGGTCGATGCCCAGCTTCATCGCGATGGGGAAGAGGATGGGCGCGGTGATCAGGATGATCGACGAGGGCTCCATGATGTTGCCCATGAGCAGCAGCAGGATGTTCACGAAGAGCAGGAACCCGATCACGCCCAGGCCCTGCGAGACCATCCACTCGGCGATCGCCTGCGGGATGTTCTCGTTGGTGAGCAGGAACGAGAAGAGCACCGCGTTGGTGATGATGTAGAGCAGCATCGCCGACATGTTGGCCGAGTCGATGAGCACCTTGGGCACGTTCTTCAGGCCCATGTCCTTGTAGACGAACACGGCGACGAAGAAGGCGTACACCGCGCTCATCGCGGCGGCCTCCGTGGGCGTGAAGAYSCCSGTGTAGATSCCGCCCATCACSACCACGATGAGSAGSAGCCCCCASACSGAYTCGCGGAAGGCCTTGAGGCGCTCGCCCCAGGAGCGYTTCGGYTCCCGCGGATAGCCGCCCTTCCACGCCTGGTACCAGGTGGTGCCCAGCAGCATGGCGGCGAGCACGATGCCCGGGATCACGCCGGCCATGAAGAGCGCGCCGATCGAGCTGTTGGTCGACACGGCGTACATCACCATCACGATCGAGGGCGGGATGAGGATGCCCAGCCCGCCGGCGGAGGCGACCACGCCCGCCCCGAAGCGCTTGGGATAGCCGGCCTTCACCATCGCCGGCAGCAGGATCGAGCCGATGGCCACCACCGTGGCGGGGCTGGACCCGGAGATGGCGGCGAAGAGGGCGCAGGCGACGACCGCGCCCAGGCCGAGGCCCCCGCGCCAGTGCCCGACCATCGAGGTGGCGAAGTTGATCATCCGCCGCGCCACCCCCCCGTGGGTGAGGAAGTTGCCGGCGAGGATGAAGAACGGGATCGCCATGATCTCGAACTTCTCGATGCCGGTGAAGAGCTTGAGGGCGACCGCCTCGACCGGCACGTCGGTCATGAAGAAGAGGAACGAAAGCACCGTGAGGCCGAGCGAAATCGACACGGGCATGCCCGTGAGCATCAGGCCGAACAGGAGGATGAAGATGACGGCGGCGTTCACTTGTCTTCCCTCCGCGGGTGGCCCTTGGGCAGCACTTCCTTCGGGTGCAGGTCCGGCACGATCGCCACCGGGATGATGTCGACGTCCTCGACCTTCTCGACGCCCTCGACGTGCCCGTGGTCGTGGTGCGGCAGCTCGCCGGTGCGGAAGAACGACCACGCCACCTGCAGGAAGCGGAAGCACATGAGCGAGGAACCCAGCGGGATCGCGAGGTAGACGATCCAGGCCGGCACCTCGAGGTCGGGGGAGACCTGGTCCGTGTGGGCGATCTCCCAGACGAAGTGCGCGCCCATCGTCGCGACGATTCCCGTGAAGAGCGCGCCGGCCAGCAGGCCGAAGAGCACGAAGAACGCGCGCTTGCGGGGACCGAGCTGGTTGATGAAGACGTCGACGCCCACGTGGATGCCGGTGCGCACGCCGTAGGCGGCGCCGAACTTGGCCATCCAGACGAACATGTAGATGCACAGCTCCTGCGCCCAGCTCAGGTTGAGCGCGAGGAGGCGGTCCTGCAGGCCGGGTATCGGGATCCCGGTCGCGTAGCGGTGGACCACGGCCACGAAGATGATCACCGTGGCCGAGCCCATGAGGAGCGCGATGATCCACTCCTCGAGGTGGTCGAGCACCTTAAGCATCGTTGTTCTCCTCCCCCTCGTTGCGGCCGGGCGGCGCCGAGGCGCCGCCCGGCTTCACACTCTACAGCTTGGCCGGGTCGAAGCCCGTTTCCTTGTAGATCGACTGGATGAGGTCCTTGCCGATGCGGCCCTCGGAATCGGCGTGCACCTTGACGGTGGCCTTCTTCCAGGCCTTCTTCTCTTCCGGGGTCAGCGTGATGAACTGGGACTTGCCGCTCTTCCTCACCGCCTCGAGGGCGTCCTCGTTCTCCTTCTTGGCGATGTCGTTGGCGTACGTGGTCGCGTCCTTCATGGCGCCCTCGAGCGTCGTGCGCACGTCGGCGGGCAGGCCGTCCCAGAACTTCTTGTTCACGATCACCGCGTAGCCGAGGTAGCCGTGGTCGGAGAGCGTCACGAACTTCTGCACCTCGTGCATCTTCTGCGTGTACAGGTTTGACGGCGGGTTCTCCGTGCCGTCCACCACGCCCGTCTGCAGCGCCTGGTAGACCTCCGAGAAGGCCATCACCTGCGGGTTGGCGCCCAGCGCGCGCATCTGGGCGTCGAGCACCTTGGAGGACTGGATGCGCATCTTCAGGCCCTTGAAGTCGGCCGGGGCCTTGAGCGGCTTGTTGGCGCTCATCACCTTGAAGCCGTTGTCCCAGTAGGCGAGGCCGCGGATGCCCTTGGGCTCGAGCCTCGCGAGCAGCGCCGCGCCGACCGGGCCCTGCGTCACCTTGTGCAGCTCCTGGTAGTTGTCGAAGATGAAGGGCAGGTCGAAGACCTCGAAGGCGGGCACGCCCAGCGGGCCGAACTTGGCGAGCGAGGGGGCGAGCATCTGCACCGCGCCCAGGCTCAGGGCCTCCATCTCCTCCTTGTCCTTGTAGAGCTGGCTGTTGGGGTACACCTCGACCTTYACGCGGCCCTTGGTGCGCTCCTCGGCCAGCTTCTTGAAGTAGTCGGCGCCCTTGCCCTTGGGCGTGTCGTTGGCCACSACGTGGCTGAACTTGATGACGATGGGCTGCTGCGCGTAGGCGGTGCCGCCGGCGAGCACGAGGGCGGYCGAGACGGCCGCGGCGATGAGAGTCCTGCGTTTCATGAAGTCTCCTCCTCCATTCGGGAACGGACCCCGGAACCTTCCGGGGGATCGCGGCATATTGGACCCGGCGGGGCGGGGCCGGCATTGTGGATTTCCACATGCCCGTTTACAGGCGGGGGCCGGGGCGCGAGGATAGCCGGGTGTCGACCGAAGCCATTCCGCCGCCCCCGACCGCACCCGCTTCCGCGGCCACGTCCGCCCCCCTGCGCCTTTGGCCGTTGATGCGCTGGTGGATGCCCGTGGTGATCGGCGGGCTGCTGCTCGGGGCGACCTCCTTCCTCGTGAACCTGTCGAGCATCCAGGAGCGCGGCGAGGCCCACGACCAGCTCGTCACCGACACGCAGTGGGTGCGCCAGTCGCTGCAGTTCCAGCTCGAGCGGGAGGCCGAGGCGCTCGAGCTCATCGCCTCCGACCTGCGCACGGGTGCCCTGGCGCCGGCCGGCCTGGAGGCGCGGCTT
>PQAI01000023.1 GCA_003105245.1 Betaproteobacteria bacterium
AACCTGGTCGCCAAGGAGTTCGTGGCCACGCGCGAGGACGAGCGCGGCGTGCTCATCCTGTCGCAGTTCGCGGGCGCGGCCCGGGAACTTCCCGAGGCGCTGATCGTCAACCCCTACGACACGGAGCAGTGCGCGGCCGCCGTGCGCGACGCGCTCGCGATGCCGCCGGACGAGCAGCGCGCGCGGATGCGCAGCATGCGCGGGCTCCTGCAGGAGTTCAACGTCTACCGCTGGGCGGGAAAGATGCTCCTCGACGCGGCGCGCATGCGCAACCGCCGGAAGCTGGCGGGAGGGCGGCCTTCCCCGGCGGCGGCCTCGGCAGCGAGGGGGACATGACGGAAGCGAACCGACAGGCGAAAATCGAGGCGATGCCCCCCATCCCGGACCACGCCGCCGTCTTCCTCGACATCGACGGCACCCTCGTGAGCCTCGCCGAGCGGCCGGACGCGGTGCGCATCGACGCGCCGCTGCGCGAGCTGCTCGAGAGGCTGCGGCAGGCTGCGAGCGGCGCGCTGGCCCTGATCTCCGGGCGATCCATCGCGGACATCGACGCGCTCTTCGCGCCGTCGCGCTTCGCCATCGCCGGCCAGCACGGCGCCGAGCGCCGCTCGGCCGGCGGCGACCTGCACTTCCACGCCCCGCTCGCCCACCGGCTGGGCGAGCAGGCCGGGGCACTGCGGCGCGTGGTGGCGGACCATCCCGGGCTGCTCCTCGAGGACAAGGGCGCGAGCCTCGCCCTGCACTACCGCGGCGCGCCGTCGCTCGCCGGGCTCGCCGAGCGCGAGATGCGCCAGGCGGTCGTGGCGCTCGGCGACGACTTCGAGCTGCAGGCCGGCAAGTTCGTCTTCGAGGCAAGGCCCAGCGGCAAGGACAAGGGCTCCGCGATCGACGAGTTCATGGCCGAGGCCCCCTTCCGCGGGCGGCGGCCCGTGTTCGTGGGCGACGACCTCACCGACGAGCTGGGCTTCGAGCGCGTGAACCGCATCGGCGGCGATTCGGTGAAGGTGGGGCCCGGCCCCACGCACGCGCGCTGGCGCCTGGCCGACGCCGACGCCGTCCGGCGCTGGCTCGCGGCCTTCGCCGACCGCGCGGCGGCCTCCCCGCCGGAGGGCGACGCATGAGCAGCCTGAACCTGGGCGCGATCGGCAACTCGAGCGTCGGCGCGCTCGTGGACGGGCGCGGCGAGATCGCCTGGGCCTGCCTGCCGCGCCTGGACGCCGACGCCGCCTTCTGCTCGCTGCTGCGCCCGCACGCCGGCGACGAGGGCTTCGGCTTCATGGACGTGCAGCTCAGCTGGCTCGCGAAGACCGAGCAGGAGTACCTGCCCAACACGCCGGTGCTCGTCACGCGCCTCCTCGACGACCGCGGCGGCGGCGTCGAGATCGTGGATTTCGCGCCGCGCTTCCGCCAGTACGGGCGCCTCTTCTGCCCCGCGCAGCTGGTGCGCATCGTGCGCCCGCTCTCGGGCAGCCCGCGCATCCGCGTGCGCATGCGGCCGGCGGACGACTACGGCCGGCGCCGGCCGGAGGTCACCTCGGGCTCCAACCACATCCGCTACGTGGGCTCGGCCAACGTGCTGCGCCTCACCACGGACTGCTCGATCACGGCGATCCTGGAGGAGATGCCCTTCGTCCTGCGCGACCCCATCGCCTTCGTGATGGGGCCCGACGAGACGATGCAGGGCGCGGTGGCGGAGGTGGCGCGGCGCTTCCTCGAGCTCACCACCGACTACTGGCACGACTGGGTGCGCGACCTCTCCATCCCCTTCGAGTGGCAGGACGAGATCATCCGCGCCGCCATCACGCTCAAGCTCGCCGCCTACGACGACACCGGCGCGGTGGTCGCCGCCCTCACGACCTCGATCCCCGAGTCCGCCGCGAGCGGCCGCAACTGGGACTACCGCTTCTGCTGGCTGCGCGACGCCTACTTCGTGGTGAACGCGCTGAACCGCCTCAACGCCACGCGCACGATGGAGCGCTACCTCGGCTACATCATCAACGTGGCGGCGTCGAGCGAAGGCCGCCTGCAGCCCGTCTACCGCATCAGCGGCCGCGCCGACCTCGAGGAATCCGTCGTGGACTCGCTTCCGGGCTACCGCGGCATGGGGCCGGTGCGCGTGGGCAACCAGGCCTTCCGGCAGGTGCAGAACGACGTCTACGGCTCGGCCATCCTCGCGGCCACGCACGCCTTCTTCGACCGCCGGCTCGCCTCGCTGGGCAACGAGGGGCTCTTCCGCCGCCTGGAGGTCCTGGGCGCGAAGGCCGCCGAGCTGCACGCGACGCCGGATGCCGGGCTCTGGGAGCTGCGCGGGTCGGCGCACGTGCACACCTTCTCGAGCGTGATGTGCTGGGTCGCCTGCGACCGGCTGGCCAAGATCGCGCGCCGGCTGGGGCTGGCCGAACCCGCGGCGCGCTGGCGCGCCGAGGCCGACCGCATCCACGCCGTCATCTCGCAGCGCGCCTGGTCGGCGAAGCGSGGAAGCTTCGTGGCCACCTTCGAAGGCGGCGAGCTCGACGCGAGCCTGCTGCTGCTCGCGGAACTCGGCTTCCTGCGCGCCGGCGACCCGCGCTTCGCCGCCACGGTGGACGCCGTCGGGCGCGAGCTGAGGCGCGGCGACTTCATCTTCCGCTACACGCAGCCCGACGACTTCGGCGCGCCCGACAACGCCTTCCTCGTCTGCACCTTCTGGTACATCGACGCGCTCGCGGCCCTGGGCCGGCGCGAGGAGGCGCGCGCCCTCTTCGAGTCCACCCTCGCGCGGCGAAACCCGCTGGGGCTGCTGTCGGAGGACGTGGACCCGGCCACCGGCGAGCTCTGGGGCAACTTCCCGCAGACCTACAGCATGGTCGGCCTCATCAACAGCGCCACCCGCCTGTCCATCCCCTGGGACCAGGCCTTCTGAAGGGGCGCGCTTGATCCGCATCGGACTGGACCTCGGCGGCACCAAGACGGAGATCGCCGCGCTCGACCGCGACGGGGCGGAGTTGCTGCGCCGGCGCGTGCCCACGCCTGCCGGGGAATACGGGGAGGCCGTGCGCTCCCTGGCGGCGCTCGTGACGCAGGCCGAGGGCGAGCTGGGCCGGCAGGCGAGCGTGGGCCTGGGGCATCCGGGCGCGGTCGATGCGGCCACGGGCCTGCTGCGCAACGCCTTCGCGACCGTCTTCAACGACCGGCCGCTCGGGGCCGATCTCTCCCGCGCGCTCGCGCGCGAGGTGCGCCTCGAGAACGACGCCAACTGCTTCGTGCTGTCGGAGGCCTCCGACGGGGCCGGCGCCGGCCATCGCGTCGTCTTCGGCGCGATCCTGGGCACCGGCGCGGGCTCGGGCATCGTGGTCGAGGGGCGGCTGCTTCGCGGCGCGCACGGGCTCGCGGGAGAGTGGGGCCACAACCCCCTGCCGTGGATCCGCGCGGACGAGCTCCCCGGGCCTCGCTGCTATTGTGGCCACGACGGCTGCATCGAGCGCTTCGTCTCCGGCCCCGCGCTGGCGGCCGACCACGAGCGCGCCACCGGCTCGCGCCTCGATCCGGCCGCGATCCTGGCCGCGGCGGCGAACGGCGATGCCGCCTGCCGCGCCAGCCTGGAGCGCCACGAGGAGCGCCTCGCCCGCGCGCTCGCCCACGTGGTGAACCTGGTGGATCCGGACGTGATCGTGCTGGGCGGCGGCCTCTCGCGCTTCGAGCACCTCTACGGGAACCTGCCCGCGAGGATCGCCGCGATCACCTACGCGAAGGCCTCGCCTCCCATCGTCCGCGCGCGCCACGGCGACGCGAGCGGCGTGCGCGGGGCGGCGATGCTCTGGCCCGCCTGAAGGGCCGGCCTACTTCTTCTTCGCGGGCGACTTGTAGCGCTTCACGCTCGCGAGGATCTCGGCCTTGGCCTCCTCGGGGCCCACCCAGCCTTCGATCCGCACCCACTTGCCCGCCTCCAGGTCCTTGTAGTGGGCGAAGAAGTGGGTGATCTGCTGCAGCAGCATCTCCGGCAGGTCGCGCGGGGTCTCGATGTCGCGGTAGAGCGGCGTGAGCTTGTCGATGGGCACGGCCAGCAGCTTCGTGTCGCCGCCGGCCTCGTCCGTCATCTTGAGCATGCCGATGGGCCGGCAGCGCACCACCACGCCCGGGATGAGCGCGAACGGGGTGATCACGAGGACGTCGGTGGGATCGCCGTCGTCGGAGAGCGTGTGCGGGATGTAGCCGTAGTTGCACGGGTAGTGCATGGAGGTCTGCACGAAGCGGTCCACGAAGAGCGCGCCCGTGGCCTTGTCCACCTCGAACTTGATCGGGTCCGCGTGCGCGGGGATCTCGATGATGACGTTGAAGTCGTTGGGAAGGTCGGTGCCGGCGGTGACGCGTTCGAGGTACATGGCGGGGACTTTCGGTGTGGCCGCCGGGTGGCTGGCGGCGGCAGGCTCGTCGGATGTGGTAAATTGCGTGACGCAGGGCAGCATTATCGCAAGTTCCCGATTTGACTGGCAAAAAAGCCGAATCAAAACGATGAACCGAGCGCTTCCCCTCATCCTCACGCTGGACCAGCATGGCGTCCCGCACCGCTGGGTCACGTGGCAGCAGGCCGTCTGGTACTACGCCAAGGAGCGCGTGGCCTGGGAGACCGGCCGCGAGGCCTTCACGATCTGGGGCGGGCGCTCGCACCTGACCGGCAGGCAGTCGTACATCACGGCGAACTCCATCATCGCCATCCGCGGCAAGGCGCTCGCGATCAAGGGCTTCCACTCCACCCCGCCCCTGAACAACCGCGAACTTTTCCATCGGGATCGCGCCGTGTGCGCCTTCTGCGGCGGCCTCTTCCCGCCCCAGCGGCTCACCTGCGACCACATCCTGCCGATGTCGCGCGGCGGCCGCGACACCTGGATGAACGTGGTGACCGCCTGCCGCGCCTGCAACCAGAGGAAGGGCAACCGCACGCCGGAGGAAGCGCACATGCACCTGCTCTACGCGCCCTACGTGCCCAACCGCGCGGAATTCCTCATCCTCGCCAACCGCCGCATCCTCGCCGACCAGATGGAGTTCCTGAAGCAGCACGTGTCGGCCAACTCCCGCCTCCACGCCGCCTAATGAAGGTAATGAAGGGGACGCTTCCCTTCATTGGTGAAGGGAAGCGTCCCCTTCATTTTCCCGACTTCTTCAGCGCGGCGCGGTCGGGCTTGCCGTTGGCGAGCCGCGGGATCTCGGCGACGAACTCGACGCGCGGCAGCTTGTAGCGCGCCAGCCGCGGCGCGAGGAAGGCGCCCAGGTCGGGGGAGCCCGGGGCGCGCAGCTGCACGAAGGCGAGCGGCACCTCGCCCCACTTCTCGTCCGCGATGCCGATGACCACCGCGTCGGCCACCTGCGGATGCTCGCGCAGGGCGTGCTCGATCTCGGCCGGATAGACGTTCTCGCCGCCGGAGATGACGAGGTCGTCGCGGCGCGAGAGCACGCGCAGCGATCCTTCCGCATCGAGCTCGCCCAGGTCGCCCGTGCGCAGCCACCCSTCCACGATCGCCGCGCGCGTCGCCTCGGCATCGTCGAGGTAGCCGCGCATCACCGTGGGTCCSCGCAGCTCGATCACSCCGTCGGCCGCGATGCGCAGCTCGATGCCGGGAAGCGCCTGCCCGGCCGTTCGCCGTTGCGCGGGGGCGGCGCCGGGCCGAACGAGGGTTGCCATCGCGCACGATTCGGTGAGCCCGTAGCTCGCGAGCGCCTGCGGGCACGCCTCCAGCAGCGCCGGGCTCACCGGCCCGCCGCCCACGACCGCCGCGCGGACGCGCTCCGGCAGGCCATTCCCGCTGCGAGCCTCCAGGATGCGGCGCAGCGTGGCGTCGACCACGGAGAGGTGCGTCACCGCCTGCTCCTCGACCGAGCGCCCGAGCTCGTCGGCCGAGAACGACGCCGGCAGGACGACGCAGGCGCCCGAGAGCAGGCAGCGCTCGACGATGCCCATGCCTCCCACGTGGAAGAAAGGCAGCGAGGCAAGCCAGCGATCTCCCGGCGCGAGCGGCAGCACGGCGCACGAGGCCCGCGCCGCGGCGAGCTGGTTGCCGCGCGTGAGCACGGCGCCCTTGGGCCGGCCCGTGGTCCCGGAGGTGAAGACGATGGCCGCCTCGCGGGCCGGATCGTCCCCGCCGGCCGCGGCGTCCCCGTTCCCGGATGCGAGCGTTCGCCATTCCGCCAGCGACACGAGGCGGGCCGCGCACACCGCGCGCGCGGCCATCGCGTCGCCCGCGATGACGACGCGCAGATGCGCACGCGCCACCTGCCAGTTGATCTCGCCGTCGGCCAGCCGCGTGTTGAGGGGCACGAGGACGCCTCCCACCCGCGCCACCGCCAGCGCGACGACGATCCACTCCACCGAGTTCTCGGCCCACAGCCCGACGCGGTGGCGCTCCCGGACCCCCAGCGAGCGAAGCCTCCCGGCCGCCGCCGACACCCGCTCGCCGAGCGCCTCGCGCGTGACGGTCTCGCTCCAGGAGACGATCGCCGGCGTCACGGCGTGCGCTCGCGAAGCCGCACGCCCAGCCCGGGGCCCTTCGGCAGGCGCATCCGGCCGTCGTGGGGCGGATCCAGCCCCTCCACCGGTGCCTCCTCGAGCAGCCCTGCGGTGGCCAGCCCGTGCGCCCGCTCGGGTCCCGGCAGGCTCGCCGCGAGGTGCAGCGCGCCCGCCACGCCCACGGCCGTCTCCAGGATCGAGGTGATCACCACGCCCAGCCCCGCGTCGATGGCGGCCACCGCCAGCTTGCGCGTGGGCCGGAGCCCGCCCAGCGCCATGGGCTTGAGGACGAGGTAGTCCGCGCCGCGGCTGCGCAGCACGCGCTCGCCCTCCTCGAGCGTCGCCGGATCGGCGGCCACCGGAATGTTGACGCGCCGGCCCACGGCGCGAAGGTCGCCCGCGACCGGGTCCTCGACGTACTCGATGTCGCAGCCCTCCACCGCGCGCAGCACCTCGAGCGCCGTCTCCTCGTCCCAGGCGCGGTTGGCGTCGATGCGGATGGCCACCCCCGCGCCCACGCGGCCGCGCACGGCCAGGATGCGCGCGATGTCCACCTCCGGCGCGGCGGCGGCCACCTTCACCTTGAGGGTGCGAAAGCCCGCCGACACCGCGCGGGCGGCTTCCTCCGCCAGCGAGCGCGCATCGGGCGCGAAGAGCGTCGCGTTCACCGCGACCTGCGCCCGCGGCGCGTCCGACAGCACCCAGGCGAGCGGGCGGCCGAAGCGCTGCGCCTCGAGGTCGAGCTCGGCGAGGTCGAAGGCGGCGTCGCGGAAGGGCCCCTGCGCGAGCGCCTCCTCCAGGGAGGCAGCCGTCTCCACGCGCCCCAGCGGCGCGGCTTCGCCCAGCCCCACGCGTCCGTCGTCCGCCTCGAGGCGAAGCCACGCGCCACGCCGCTCCGCCCACCGGCCCGCGCCCGTCGTGACGGGTTCGCGGAAGGCGATGGCGTAGGGGATGAACTCGTGGCGCAAGCGAGTGCCCGCGCGCGGGCCCGGTCAGGGCACGCGCCTGAACTTGCGGAAGTCGGGGCGGCGCTTCTCGACGTAGGCGTTGCGGCCCTCCTGCGCCTCCTCGCTCATGTAATAGAGGAGCGTGGCGTTGCCCGCGAGCTCCTGCACGCCGGACTCGCCGTCGTAGACCGCGTTGAACGCGCTCTTGAGGCAGCGCAGCGCGAGCGGGCTGTGCTGCAGGATCTCGCGGCACATCGCGACCGTCGCCTTTTCCAGGTCCTTCAGCGGCACCACCTCGTTCACGAGCCCCATCGCGAGCGCCTGCCTCGCGTCGTACTGGCGGCAGGTGAACCAGATCTCCTTGGCCTTCTTGGGCCCCACGAGGTCGGCGAGGATGCTCGAGCCGAAGCCGCCGTCGAAGCTGCCCACGCGCGGGCCGGTCTGGCCGAAGCGCGCGTTGTCCGCCGCGATCGTGATGTCGCACACCACGTGCAGCACGTGCCCTCCTCCAATGGCATATCCCGCCACCATCGCGATCACCGGCTTCGGGCAGGAGCGGATCTGCTTCTGCAGGTCCAGCACGTTCAGGCGCGGCACGCCGTCCGGGCCCACGTAGCCCTTCTCGCCGCGGATGCGCTGGTCGCCGCCGGAGCAGAACGCGAGGTCGCCCGCGCCGGTGAGCACGATGACGCCGATCTCGGGGTCCTCGTGCGCGTCGCGAAACGCCCGCGCCAGCTCGTGCAGCGTCGTGGGCCGGAAGGCGTTCCTCACCTCGGGCCGGTTGATCGTGAGCTTCGCGATGCCCTCGGCCTTGTGGTACAGGATGTCCTCGTAGCGGCCGACGGACCGCCACGCGGCGGCGGGGATCACGGTGCTCTTCGCGGCGTCGGGTTTCTTCCGGGTGGCGCGGGCCTGCGTCTTCCTGGTCATGCGTCGATGCTCCCTTGCAAGAATGCGTCGAGTTCGGCGGCGAAGGCCTGCGCGCGCTCCAGCGGCACGGCGTGCCCCGCGTCCGGGACGAGGACGAGCCTCGCGCCGGGAATGCGGCCCGCCATGTCGCGCGCGATGGCCGCGAATTTCGTGTCGAGGCTGCCGGCCATCGCCAGCACCGGCATCTCCAGGCGCGCGAGGCCGTCGTGCAGCGCGGGCTGGAAGCCGGTGCCGAAGGCGCGCAGCGCCGCGGCGAGCTTCCCGGGATCCTGCGCCAGGCGCTGCCGGCGCATCGCCTCGCGCAGCTCCGGTGCGAGCGCGGCCTGCGTCGCGAAGAGCGGGTTCGCCTCCCAGTGCCGGCTGAAGGCCTCGATGCCGTCGCGCTCGATGGACGCCGCGAGCTCGAGGTCGGCCTTCGCGCGCGCCTCGCGTTCCGCCTCGTCGGCAATCCCGGGCGTGGCGCCCACGAGGGCCAGCGCCGCCACGCGCCCCGGGTGGCGCAGGGCGAAGGCGAGCGCGAGCCGCCCGCCCATCGAGTAGCCCGCGAGCGCGAAACGCCCGACGCCCAGCCGGTCGAGCAGTTCCGCCAGCGCGTCGGCCGCGCGCTCCAGGCGCCACGCTTCGGGGGGCTGCGGCGCGTCGGTCGCGCCGTGACCCGGCAGGTCCGGGAAGATGCAGCGCCGCGACGGCAGCGCGTGGGCCGCGGGCATCCAGAACTCGCCCGTGCCGGTGAAGCCATGCAGCAGGACGAGCGGGACGCCCGCGCGCGGACCGCGGCTTCGCACCTGCCACGAGATCCCGCCGGCCTCCACGCGCTCGGCGTGCGCGCCCGGCAGGCTCGCGGTCGCGGCCTGCTCGCGCGCCGTCCGCGCGCGCTCCGTGCGCCACTCGATCACGCGCGTGCCGCCGCGCGAAAGCGTGGCCGCCACGAGCGAGGAAACCTCTTCCAGCGTCGCGGCCACCACGTGCGCCACGCCGGAGGCGCGCGAGGCGGCGGCGAGGTCGCAGCCGTGCGGCGTGCCGAAGAGCGGCTCGAAGAATTCCTCGTGCCGCGCCACGGGCAGGTGCGAGAAGATGCCGCCGCCGTCGTTCTCCAGCAGCAGGATCGCGAGCGGCGTGGCGAGATCGCGCGYGGCCCGCAGCCCGCCCGCGTCGTGCAGGAAGGCGAGGTCGCCCGTCACGAGGAGCGTGGGCTTGCGGCTGCCGAGCGCCACGCCGATCGCGGTGGACACGACKCCGTCGATGCCGTTGGCGCCGCGGTTGGCCAGCACCTCGACGCCGTTGGCGAGCTCGGCCGCGTAGAACTCCGCCCAGCGGATGGGCATGCTGCTCGACAGGAAGATCGCGGAGCCGGGCGGGGCCGCGCCGCAGGCCGCCACCACGGCCGCGGCTTCCCTGGGGGCCATCGGCACGAGCGCCCGCGCTCCCGCCTCGCCGGCGGCCAGCGCGGCGAGCCACCCTTCGTCGCGCGCGCCTCGCCTGGCCTGCGTCGCGAGCGCCTCGCACAGTGCCGCCGCCGGGGCGACGACGACTTCGCCCACCACCCCGTCGGGGTCGCGGCGCCGCGCATCGGGCTGGATGGCGACCATCGGCGCGCGGTGGCGCGCGAGCCAGGTCGCCAGCGTCTTCGAGGTCGGGATGCCGCCCAGGCGAAGGATGAAGTCCGGCGCGAGCGCGGCCACCGCCTCGTCTCGCAGGAAGAGGTCGGCCTGCGCGCAGGCGAGCGCGCCCTCGGGCACGGGCTCGCCGCGAAGCCCCGAGGCGATGTCGGCGAAGACGGGCGCGCCCGCCGCGCTCGCCAGCGCGAGCACGGTCCAGGCATCCGCGGCGCGCACTGCCTCGGGCCCCGCGAGGATGAGCGGGCGGCGTGCCGACTCGATCCGCGCCGCCAGGGAAGCGAGCACGGCGGCAGCCGGCATCGCATGCGCGGAGGGCGCCGCGGATTGCAGCGAGACGGCCAGGCGTGCGGCAAGCTGCGACCACTGCGAATCGCACTCGGGCATTTCCCGAGGCGCGGGCACGAGGGGCTCGCGAAACGGCACGTTGAGGTGCACCGGCCCCATCGCGCCCTCGCGCGCGAGGCGGCAGGCCTCGAGCGTCGCGGCGGCGGCCTGCTCCGGCGACGCGCCCGGCTCGTCGGCGCAGGCGAGGTCGCGGAAGTGGCGCACGTGCGTCCCGTAAAGCTCCAGCTGGTCGATCGTCTGCGCGGCCCCCGTGCCGCGAAGCTCCGGCGGGCGGTCCGCGGTGAGCACCACGAGCGGCACGCCCGCGAGGTTGGCCTCGGCCACGGCGGGAAGGAAGTTGGCGGCCGCGGTCCCGGAAGTGCAGGCGAGCGCCACGGGAGCGCGGGTCGCCTTGGCGATTCCCAGCGCGAGGAAGGCGGCGCTCCTCTCGTCGATCTGCACGCTCAACGCGATCCGGGGCTCCAGGCGCGCGGCGATGGCGAGCGGCGAGGAGCGCGAGCCGGGGCTCAGGCAAAGGTGGCGCACGCCCCCGGCGACGAGCCCCTCGACGAGGGCCCGGCCCCACAGGAGGTTCGCCCGCGCCGTGGCCGCGCCGCCCGCGCGCGGGGCGCCGCCGCCGTCGGCAGCGGTCACGCGCGCTCCGAGAACAGGTGGATGAAGGAGGCGGCCTTGCGCGCGGTCTCGTCCCACTCCGCGCCCGGGTCGGAGCCGCGCACGATGCCGGCGCCGCCGAAGGCCGTCATGCGGTTGCCGCGCACGATGCCGGAGCGGATGGCCACCGCGAAGTCGGCGGCGTCGGCGCCGATCCAGCCCACGAGGCCCGCGTACCAGCCGCGCGAGCGGCCCTCGAGGGCGTGGATGAGGTCCATGGCCGCCAGCCGCGGCGAGCCGCCCACGGCGGGCGTCGGGTGCAGCCCCGCGACGATCTCGCTCAGCCCCACGCCCTGGCGAAGCTGCGCCCGGATCGGGCTCCACAGGTGAAGAACGCCGGGAAGCGCCAGGATGCGCGGCGCCTCCGGGGACTGCACGGAGCGAACGTGCGGGGCGATGGCCGCGAGGATCTCCTCGAGGACGATGCGGTGCTCGCGCCCGTCCTTCTCGCTCGCGAGGAGTGCGGCGGCGTTGCGCGCCTCGTCCCCGGGCGAGAGGCCGCGCGCGATGGTGCCCGCGAGGCAATCGCAGGAGATCGCCGCGCCGTGCTGGGCGACGAGCCGCTCGGGGCTGGCGCCCATGAAGGCCGACCCGGCGTCGAAGCGAAGGCAGAAGCGCAGGCCGTGCGGCTCGCCCGCGTGCACGAGGCGGTGCAGGGCCCAGGGATCGATCTCGCGCTCGGCGTCGAGGAGGATGTCGCGCGCGAGCACCACCTTGCGCACGGCGCCCGAGTCGATCGCGCGCAGCACCTCCTGCACGGCATGCGTCCAGCGCTCGCGCGAGCCCGCGGCGATCGCTTCGCGCACGCGGATGCGCGCCGGTGCGGGCGCCGGGGAACGCGCGGCCTCCCGCAGGCGCCCGATGATGTCGTGGGCCTCGGCCTCGGGCGTGCCGAGCACCGTGACCTCGGCCCGCGCTCCCGCCTGGCGAAGCAGCACGCGCGGCAGGACGAAGCGCGCCGCCTGGCCGCCGGGCCAGCCGGCGTTCGCGCCGTGGCGCGGATCGAAGGCCACGCCGCCGAAATAGCGGACGAGCCCGGGTTCCGGAGCCAGCCTCGCCAGCAGGCGCACGCGCTCGCGCGCCCGCGCGAGCAGCTCGTAGGCCGCGACGAATCCCGAGCCCGCCGGCGCCACGAGGGAATCGATCTCGCCCAGGGCGAGCCAGCGCTCGCCGCCGGCGGAGGAATCCGACCAGGCGATCTGCGGCAGGAAGGGCGCGAGCGTCCCCAGCCGCGCCGGTAGCGCGTGGATGTCGTCGCAGTCGAGGGTCGCGCGCAAGCCCGCGGCCGCGGCGCCCGGCGCAAGCGCCGGCGTCGACGTCACCACGTCATCCACGGGAATCCTCCGACCTCTGTCGCGGGTGTTGCGCCAAGGGGACCGGTCGTTCGTTGTTCGGGAAGCGGAATTATACAAACCGCGCCCGGCGGGCGCCTGCGCGGCGTCAATCGCGACCGACCGGGCGAGGCATTAGAAAAACTATCCCATCGGTTTCGGAAATCTCGCTTGTGGACGTCTTCGCTGCGGCGCAGCATTTTCCCATCGAAGCGCGGCCTCGGCCGTCGGGTGCTGCGCCGGACACGGAGAAGCGAAAACCATGCGACTCAAAGTCACTTCCTCGAAGGTGGTCCTCGAACCCGGCCAGGTCCTCACGATCGACGACGCCAAGGGCGTGCACATCCGTCCCGTCGGCGCCCGCGTGTGGGTCACCGAAGAAGGCGACTGCAGCGACTTCGTCGTGAACCCGGGCGAGGAATTCGTGGTGTCCCGCAAGGGCCGCACCGTCGTCCAGGCCATCGACACCACCTGGGTCGACCTCCGGGAAGCCGCCTAGGCGATCTCCCGCCTCAGCCAGTCCACGAAGGCGCGCGCCTCGGGGCGGTTCTCCGCGCCCGGGGCGTAGATCGCGTGCAGGGCGCGCGGCACCTGCATCCGCTTGCCGAAGGGCGCCACGAGCTTGCCCTCTTCCACGAGGGAATCCACCACCGACATCCGTCCCAGGGCCACGCCCTGGCCGTGCACGGCCGCGTTCACCACCTGGTCGTACTGGTCGTAGGCGAGCGTGCCGCCCGGCACGAGGTCGGCCACGCCGTTGGCCTCCAGCCACGCCGCCCAGCTCAGCCACGGCCAGCGACCCTGCGGGTCGTGCAGCAGGAGCATCACGTGATGGCGCAGGTCGGCGGGCTGCGCCAGCGGCGCCTTCGACTCGCGCAGGTAGGCGGGGCTCGCCACCGGGCAGAGGCGCTCGCCCACCAGCCGCACCGAGCCCGGCGGCTCCTTGCCTGACGGAACGTCCCGGATGGCCACGTCGATCCCCTCGCGCGCGAGGTCGAGCGTGAGGTGGGTGGCGGCGATGCGCACGTCGATGCCGGGATGGGCCTGGCGGAACCGGCCCAGGCGCGGCACCAGCCAGATCGAGGCGAAGGAGCCGGTGGTGGTGACGGTGAGCACGTGCCCGCGCGTGGACTCGCGCACGCGCTGCGTGGCTGCGCGCAGCTCCGCGAGGGCGGCGGCCGCGGCGCGGTAGTAGGCCTGGCCCGCCTCGGTGAGCTCGAGCGCCTTGTGCCGGCGCTCGAAGAGCTTCACTCCCAGGAATTCCTCGAGCGCCTGCACCTGCCGGCTCACCGCCGACTGGGTGACGAAGAGCTCCTGCGCCGCCTGCGTGAACGACAGGCGCCGGGCGGCGGCCTCGAAGCCGCGCACGAGGTCCAGCGGCGGCAGGGGACGGCGGGGATTATGCATGCGCTGCGCTCATGCAAGGCATTCCGGTTTTTCGTTTGTCCCTCAGGGGCGGTGTAACGATACTGGGCGCACCCGACGGACATTCTGCATTCCCGAAACGCATTCATCAAGGAGGCCGCCATGCAGCTGAGACTCGACTCCCCCGTTCTCACCCTCGAGGCGGGCCAGTTCCTGGCCCTCGACGACGCCCTCGGCACCCGCATCCAGGCGCGCGAAGGCACCCTCTGGATCACGGAGGAAGGCGAGCCGCAGGACTTCATCGTGGAGGCGGGGGAGTCCTTCGTCGTGAGGCGCGCCGGCCGCACCCTCATCCAGGCGATGGCCGACTCGCGCGTCGCCCTGCGCGACGAGGAGCCGCGCGGAATGCCGGGCGAGCTGCTCGGCGAGGAGCGCCTCCTCGAGGCGCGCTTCCGCGCGCAGCGCCTCCTCGGCGTCTAGCCCGCCGCGGCGTCAGGCACCGACCGGTCGAGCAGCATGGCGTCGCCATATGAAAAGAACCGGTAGCGCTGCGCCACCGCGTGCGCATAGGCGCGGCGGATGGCCCCGGTGCCCGCAAAGGCGCAGACGAGCATGAGCAGCGTCGATTTCGGCAGGTGGAAGTT
>PQAI01000024.1 GCA_003105245.1 Betaproteobacteria bacterium
CGGTGGGTCACGAAGAGCTGCAGCGCCTCCATCGCGACGCTGAACGCCGCGCAGGCCGCCACGGCCTTCGCGCGCGCGCGCCACGGCGTGTTGCCGTCGCGCAGCACGAGGCACGCGAGGGCCCCCAGCGGCACGTAGGCCACCGCGTTCATCGCGACGTCGAACTCGAGGAGGACCTTGGGGCGCAGGAACACGGCGAGCGCGTCCGGCCCCGGCATGCGGAGCGGAAGGAACGGGTACAGGCTCGCGTACGCGACGAGCAGCGTCCAGACCGCGAGCGCCCCGCGATGCCGGGAGGCGCTAGCCGACAGGCTTCAGCCCCTTGCGGTAGGCCGCGGAGCGCTCGGCGTAGTGCTCCGCGATCCAGGCGTTGTTGGCGATGTCCTCGGGCGTGAGGTGGCGCACCACCTTGCCCGGCACGCCCAGCACGAGCGAGCCGTCGGGGATGTGCTTGCCCTCGGGAACCAGGGCGCCCGCCCCGATGAGGCAGTTCTTCCCGATGACCGCGCGGTTCAGGATGATGGCGCCGATGCCGATGAGGGAATTCTCGCCGATCGTGCAGCCGTGCAGCATCACCATGTGGCCCACGCTCACGTTCCTCTCCAGGACGACGGGGATGCCCTGGTCCGTGTGGATCACGGTCCCGTCCTGGATGTTCACGTTCTCGCCCAGCGTGATGGGATCGTTGTCGCCGCGCAGCGTGCAGCCCCACCAGACGCTGGCGCCCCTCTTCAGGGTGACGGAGCCGATCACGGCGGCGTTGGGGGCGACGAAGTTGTCGCCTTCGAGGACGGGCTTGCGGTCGTCGAGTTCGTAGATCACGGCGGGCCTGCGGGCGGGGACGGGCGGGGCCCCATTGTCGCAGGATTTCGCCGCGACGCGACCCCTCAAGCCCCCCGGAAAAGGTGCGCGAAGGACCGGCTCACCTCCAGGCGGTCGGGGTGCCCCTTGAGCTCGACCTGGCGGTGGCCCAGCTCGTCGGCGGTGACCGCGGCGATCTCGCGCACGTTCACCACGGTGGCGCGGTGCACCTGCCAGAAGCGCTCGGGATCCAGCTCCGCCAGCAGCTCCTTGAGGGTCTTCTTGACGAGCGACTCGCCCTCGCGGGTGACGACCCTCGTGTACTTCGTGTCGGACTGGAAGTAGAGGACGTCGTCGACGTCGATGAGGCGCACGGTGCTGCCGGTGCTCGCCTGCAGCATCCGCAGGCGCTGGGGCGCCGTGGCGGGCATCCGGCGCGCGAGCTCCGCCACCAACGCGTCCATGGCGGGCATGGGCGCGGCGAGCCGCGCCTGGATGCGCTTCACGGTTTCGGCGAGCCGCGCCGGCGCGGCGGGCTTCAGTACGTAGTCGATGGCGCCGCGCTCGAACGCCTCCACGGCGTAGCGGTCGTAGGCGGTGACGAAGACCACGTGCGTGTCCGCTCCCGCCAGGCGCGCGGCTTCCAGGCCGTTCATCACCGGCATCTCGATGTCGAGGAAGGCGACGGCGGGGCGGTGCTCGCGCACGGCGTGCACCGCCTCGGCGCCGTTGGCCGCCTCCGCAACGACCTCGAGCGAGGGCCAGGCCACGGCGAGCGCATCCTTCAGCTGCGCGCGCAGCAGCGGCTCGTCGTCGGCCACGATCGCCGTCGCGCGCGGGGAATCCGGGACGCTCACGTCGCCTCCGGAATCTCGAGCACGGCGCGGGCGCCGGCCGCGCCGGCCGGTTCCAGGCGCAGCGCGGCCCGGTCCCCGAAGAGGACCGCGAGGCGCTCCCGGATGTTCGCGAGTCCCACGCCGTTGCCCGGCGCGGGCGCCACCCCGCGGCCGTCGTCCTCGACCTCCACGCGCAGCCGCCCGCCGGACCGGGAGAAGCGCACCGCCACGCGGCCGCGCCCCACCGGCGCGATGCCGTGCTTCACCGCGTTCTCCACCAGGCTCATCACCATGAGCGGCGGCAACGCGGCCTCCTCGAGCTCCGCGGGCGCCTCGACGCGCCAATCGAGCTCGCCGCCCATGCGGATGCGGATGATCTCGAGGTAGGCGCGGGCGAGCGCGGCCTCGCGGGCCACCGTGGAGCCGTCGGCGCGCATCTCCGGCAGGGCCGTGCGCAGGTAGTCGATGAGGTGGTCCAGCATCGGCAGGGCATCCTTCGACCCGCTCTGCACCAGCCAGCGCAGGTTGGCCAGCGTGTTGAAGAGGAAGTGCGGCTCCACCTGCGCCTGCAGGAGCTTCAGCTCCGCCTCGGCCGTTCGCTTGGCGAAGCGCTCGCGCTCGGCCTCGGCCTGGAGCGCGGCCTCGCGGGCCCGGGCCTCGCGCATGCGGGTCCAGGTGGCGCCCGCCACCGCGGCCGCAACGACGATCCCGGCGAGCAGGCCCACSGAGACATGGCGGACGATCTCCTCGAGGGAGACCGCGAAGACGTCCTTCGAGGTCGAAAGCCTTGCGATCAGCGCGCCGCAGACCGCGCCCGCGGCGGCGAGCAGCGTGATGACGAGCGTCGTGCGCCAGAAGGGCTTYCCCTGTTGACGGCGGAAGCCGAACCACACCCCCATGAGTGCCACGCCCAGCGAGGCGAGCAGGATGTTGGCGAGGACCAGGGACTCCATGAAGCTCGCGGAGGGCTTGATCCCGACGAGCAGCGCCGCCAGGACCAGCGTCGAGGCGACATAGGAGACGGAGAAGACCGCGAAATTGCGCCTGAGGAACCGGTCGAGCTCGCTCGCCTCGCGGAATTCCTCGGGCGTGAGCCGTCCGGCCGCCCAGGCATCCGCCCGCGCCTCGCACGTCCTCAGGAAGGAGAGGAGTCCCATGCCGCGGAGGTTAGCCGATCTGTTGCGCCAGGAGTCCCGATCCGACGAAACCCCTTCCCGGGCAGACGGGCCGTCGCCGCCGCGGTACGAGCGGCGCCGCCTCACATCTGCTTGAAGAGGTGCGAG
>PQAI01000025.1 GCA_003105245.1 Betaproteobacteria bacterium
GCCACCTCGAGGAGCCACGCCCGCAACGCCGGCACGCCTTCGCCCGTCTTCGCCGAAAGCCGCAGCCGAACCTCGGTGCCTTGGGCCTCGCGGCCCGGCGCAAGGCCCGCCAGGTCGATCTTGTTGGTCACCCGCGCCAGCGGCAAGCCCCGGGGCATGCGCTCGAGGATGCGCGTGTCCTCCTCGCTCTCGGCGTGCCCCGCATCCGTGACGAGCATCGCCGCCCCAGCCTTCGCGATGGCTTCCCAGGTGCGCGCGATCCCGATGCGCTCGACCTCGTCGCCGGCGTCGCGAAGCCCCGCCGTGTCGATGAGGTGGATGGGTACGCCCTCCAGCAGGATCGTCGCGCGCACGTAGTCGCGCGTGGTGCCCGCCACCGGAGTGACGATCGCGACGTCCTCGCCCGCCAGGCGATTGAGCAGGCTCGACTTGCCGACGTTGGGACGGCCCGCGAGCACCACGGTCAGGCCCTCGCGCAGCACCGCGCCCTGCGCGGCTTCCTCGAGGAGCTCGGCGAGGTCGGCCCGGATGGCCGCRAGCGCCTCGCGCTGCGACTKGCGGTCCGCGGGGTCGATCTCCTCCTCGGGGAAGTCGATGCAGGCCTCCACGTGCATGCGAAGGCGGGTGAGGGAGGCGACGAGGGCGTCGATGCGCGCGGAGAACTCGCCGGCGAGCGAGCGCGCYGCGCCGCGCGCGGCCTCCGCGCTCGCCGCGTCGATCAGGTCCGCCACCCCCTCGGCCTGCGCGAGGTCGAGCCTGTCGTTGAGAAAGGCGCGGCGCGTGAACTCGCCCGGTTCCGCGAGACGCGCCCCCAGCTCCACGCAGCGGCGCAGGATCTCGCGCAGCACCACCGGGCCGCCATGGCCCTGGAGCTCGAGCACGTCCTCCCCGGTGTAGGAGCGGGGCGCGGGAAAGAAGAGGGCGATGCCCTCGTCGAGGAGAGCGCCCGCGGTCCCCGTGAAGCGCGCGAAGGTGGCGCGGCGCGCGGGCGGCAGCCCCCCGGTCACCGCGCGCGCGATGTTGCCGGCGAGGGCGCCTGAAACGCGGACGATGCCGATGCCGCCGCGGCCGGGTGCGGTCGCGATGGCCGCGATCGTGTCCGGGCGGGCGCCCACGGCGCTAGCGTTTCCCCTTCGCCTTGGCCGCCGCCTCGGCGGCGAGCGACTTGTTGATGTGCCACTGCTGGGCGATCGAAAGCAGGTTCTGCACGACCCAGTAGAGCACGAGGCCCGAGGGGAAGAAGAGGAAGAAGACGCTGAACACGATGGGCATCGCGAGCATCACCTTGGCCTGCACGGGGTCGGCCGGCTGCGGGTTGAGCTTGGTCTGCACGAACATCGAGATCGCGTAGATCACGGGCAGGATGTAGAAGGGATCGGGCGCGGACAGGTCCTGGATCCAGCCCAGCCACGGCGCGTGCCGCAGCTCGATCGAGGCGAGGAGCACCCAGTAGAGCGCGATGAAGACCGGGATCTGCACGAGGATCGGCAGGCACCCGCCCAGCGGGTTGATCTTCTCGGTGCGGTACAGCTCCATCATCGCCGTGTTGAGCTTCTGCCGGTCGTCGCCGTAGAGCTGCTTCAGCTTCTCCATCTTCGGCCCCAGCACCTTCATCTGCGCCATGGACCGCCCCGCCTTGTGGTTGAGGGGGTAGAAGACGAGCTTGATGAGGATGGTGAGGAGGATGATCGCCCAGCCCCAGTTGCCCACGACGCCGTGAATGAACTTGAGCACCCAGAAGAGCGGCGCGGCGAGGATGTAGAGCCAGCCGTAGTCGACGACGAGCTCCAGGCCGGGCGCGATCTTCGCGAGCTTGTCCGTCTCCTGCGGGCCGATGTAGAGCGGCATCGCGACCGTGGCCGCCGCGCCCGGCGCCACCTGGCCGACCGGCATGATGACGCCGGCGGTATAGAGGTTGTCGCCGACCTTGTTGGTGAAGAACTCGCGCTCGGCGCTGCCCTTGGGCAGCCAGGCGGAGACGAAATAGTGCTGCACCAGGCCGATCCAGCCGTCGCGCGCCTTCTTCACGTGCGACTGCTTGCCCTTCTCGATGTCCTTGAAGTCGACCTTCACGAACTTCGACTCTTCCGTGTAGACCGCGGGGCCCGTGTAGGTGGCCACGCCCGCGAAGGAGCTCGTCTGCGCCGCCTCCTGGCTCGGCGGGTTGCCGTCGCGGAGGAACTGGAAGTAGGCGTAGGGGACGATGGGCTTCTGGCCCGCGTTCTTCACCTCGTAGCTCACGACGATCTCGTAGCTGCCGCGGTGGAACGTGAACTTCTTGGCGACCTCGGCGCCCGCCGCGTCCTTCGCGGTGAGGCGGACCTCCACCTGGTCCTTGCCGTCCGGAAGGCTCACGGCCGTCGATTCCGCCGCGTACATCGTCTTGTGCGTCGGCAGGCCCTCGCCGAGGAGGCCCGACTGGGTGACGAAGTAATGCTTCGGGTCCGGCTCCATCAGCACGAGGGGCTTGGTCCGGTCGAGCGCCGAGAAGACCTTGAAGAGCGTCACGCGCCGGATGTCGCCGCCGGCGGTGTTGAGCTCCGCCTCGAAGAGGTCCGTCTTCACGACGACCTTCTCGCCCGTGGCGGGAACGATCGCGGAGGCCGGCGCCCCGGGCGTGGCTACCGGGGTGCCCTGGCCGGAAAGCGGTGTCGAAGGCGTCGGCGCCGGGACGGCGGGCATGCCCGAGGGCGCGGCGGGAACTCCCGCGGCCGTCTGGGCGGGCCCGGGCGGCTTCGGCGCGTTGTGCTTCTGCCACGCGTCCCACAGGAGAAGGGCGGAGAAGCTGAAGACCACGAAGGCGATGAGTCGCTGGATATCCATCGGGAAACGGTCGTCAGGGGAACGGGGGCGTCAAGGAACGGGATCGTAGCCACCCGCGCTCCACGGATGGCAGCGCAGGATCCTTCGGGCCGCGAGCCAGCCTCCCGCGAGGGCACCGTGCCGCTCGAGGGCCTCGACCGCGTAATGCGAGCAGGTCGGCGTGAAGCGGCAGTGGGAACCCCACCACGGGGACAGCAGGTACTGGTACGCGCGGATGATGCCGATCAGCAGGCGGCGCATGTCAACGGGCCTCCGCGGCGCGCGCCAGAAGATCCTGCCACTGCTCGAGCCACGCCGCCTCCTCGTCCGGGCCGACCTTCGCCCGGATCGCGAGGACGAGGTCCAGCCCCGCCGACTTCACGGCGTGCCGGCGGAAGGCCTCGCGCGCCAGGCGCTTGAAGCGGTTGCGGTCGACGGAACGGCGCGCCAGGCGCTTGGGCACCACCAGGCCGAGGCGCGATTCGCCCGGGCGTCCGGCGGCCACGTGCAGCAGGAGCACCGGGCTGCGCAGCTTGCGGGGGCTTCGCAGGGCGGGCGCGAAGGAGCCGCGCCCCGCAAAACGATGGCGCCGGGAAAGGCCTTCCTTCCGGGCGCCGCGGGTCATGCAGGCGTCGCGTCAGACGGCGACGCGCTTGCGGCCCTTGGCGCGGCGGGCGTTGATCACCGCGCGGCCGGAAGCCGTCTTCATGCGGACACGGAAGCCGTGCGTCTTCTTGCGGCGCGTGGTCGATGGTTGGAAAGTGCGTTTCATGAAAAACCTCGGGTTTCGGGAAGCTTCGCCCTTTCAGGCGAAAAGCGCGCGATTATAGCCGATCGACCATCCGGGCGCCATCGGGCCGTGCCGGAGCGGGCTTCACGGGGCTGTGGATAACCCACCCCGTTCCCGATAGAATTCCGAATCTTCCCGCCGCCCGCATCTTCCCGATCCCGCTGCCCGCCGCCGACATGGATTCGCTCTGGCTTTCCCTCGTTTCCGAGCTGAAGAAGGACCTGCCGGCGCAGCAGTACGACACGTGGATCAAGCCGCTGCGCGCGGAGCGCCACGGCAACCACCTGCGCGTGCTGGCCCCGAACCACCACGTGCTGCGCTGGATCCGCGCGAACCTCCTGGCCAAGCTCGAGTCCCGCGCGGAGCGCGTGGCCGGCGGCGGCCTGCGGGTCGACCTCGTGCTGGACGAGAAGAACGTCGCCGACACGGAGATCGTGGTGCCGGAGCCCGTCCCGGTCGCCCAGGAGAAGCCCGCGCGCGACGAGCACCGCCTCAATCCGTCGTTCACGTTTTCCAATTTCGTGAACGGCAAGGCCAACCAGATCGCCCGCGCCGCCGCCATCCAGGTCGCCGAGAACCCCGGCACCGCCTACAACCCGCTCTTCATATACGGGGGCACGGGCCTGGGCAAGACTCACCTGCTGCAGGCCATCGGCACCGAGGTCCTCAAGCGCAACCCGAAGGCCAAGGTCCGCTACATCCACGCCGAGCAGTTCGTCGCCGACGTGGTGCGCGCCTACCAGCACAAGAGCTTCGACTCGCTCAAGCGCTACTACCGGTCGCTGGACCTCTTCCTCATCGACGACGTGCAGTTCTTCGTCGGCAAGTCGCGCTCGCAGGAGGAGTTCTTCTACACCTTCAACGCGCTCTTCGAGGCGCACAAGCAGGTGGTCATCACGAGCGACTGCTTCCCGAAGGAGATGACGGGCATCGAGGACCGCCTCATCTCGCGCTTCGGCTGGGGCCTCACGGTCGCCGTGGAGCCGCCGGAGCTCGAGATGCGCGTGGCGATCCTGCTCAAGAAGGCCGAGATGGACGGCGTGCACGTCGACGAGGCCGTCGCCTTCTTCATCGCGAAGCACATCCGCTCCAACGTCCGCGAGCTCGAGGGCGCGCTCAAGCGCGTGCTCGCGTACGCCAGGTTCAACAACACCGTGGTGTCGGTGGCCACCGCCCGCGAGGCGCTCAAGGACCTGCTGGCCGTCCTCACGCGCCAGGTCTCGATCGACAACATCCAGAAGACCGTGGCGGACTACTTCAAGATCAAGGTGTCCGACATGTACTCCAAGAAGCGCTTCCGCTCCGTGGCCCGGCCGCGCCAGGTGGCGATGGCGCTCGCCAAGGAGCTCACGCAGCAGAGCCTGCCGGAGATCGGCGAGGCCTTCGGCGGCCGCGACCACACGACCGTCCTGCACGCCTGCCGCAAGATCCAGGAATTGCGCGATACCGACCAGGAGTTCTCGCGTGACTACGCCCAGCTGCAGCAGATCCTTCTCGGATGAGCCGGTATATGACCCCCAACAACCTGTGGATGGAATCCGGCCCCGTTCCGGACCCGGAAGTTATCCACAGGTTCCGGGCGCGCGCAGGACACGCCGTCCCCAGCCGGAAACCCATGCAAGTGACTGAAGCGAARAGTGAAATCCGGTTATACCGAATCCGTGCCGCCTCCTATTAACTGCTAACTAGTTAGAGATAACCCTATGGTCAAGATCAAGGCGACCAACCAGGCCCTCCTCGCCCCGCTGCAGCACGTCACGGGCATCGTCGAGCGCAGGCACACCCTCCCGATCCTCTCCAACGTGCTCATCCATGCGCACGCGGGCACCGTGGACTTCATCGCGACCGACCTCGAGGTGCAGATCACGGCCAAGGCGGCGCTCGAGGGAAACGGAGCCGAGGGCTCGGTGACCGTGGGCGCGAGGAAGCTCTACGACATCCTGCGGTCGCTCCCCGAGGATGCCGAGGTCGCGCTCGACGCCAAGGACAACCGCATGGTCGTGCGCGCCGGCAAGAGCCGCTTCAACCTGCAGACGCTGGCAGCGGCCGACTTCCCGCGCATGGTGGAATCGCGCGACGCCACCCGCACCCTGGAGCTGCCCCAGAAGGCCCTCAAGCACGCCCTCGGGCTGGTGCAGTTCGCGATGGCGGTGCAGGACATCCGCTACTACCTGAACGGCGTGCTCTTCTCGGTGGAGAAGAACATGCTGCGCGTCGTGGCCACCGACGGTCACCGCCTGTCGTTCGCGGCCGAGGCGCTTTCCGCCGAGCACGAGAGCGTGGAGGCGATCCTGCCGCGCAAGACCGTGCTCGAGCTCATCAAGCTGCTGGGCGACACCGACGACCCCGTGGCGCTCGCCATCGGCGCCAACCAGGTGCGCTTCTCCTTCGGCGGCATCGAGATCGTCTCCAAGATCGTCGAGGGCAAGTTCCCCGACTACCAGAAGGTCATCCCGACCACGCATCGCAACAAGGTCGTGCTGGACCGCGTGGCGCTCGCGCAGTCGCTAAACCGCGCGGCCATCCTGTCGAACGAGAAGATCCGCGGCGTGCGGCTGGTCTTCACCAAGAACGCCCTGTCCATAATCTGCACGAACAACGAGCAGGAGGAGGCCGAGGAAGGCCTCACGATCGACTACGACGGCGATCCGCTCGACATCGGCTTCAACATCTCCTACCTCCTCGACGTGCTCAACCACGTCGACGCGGAGACCGTGACCGTCACCATGGGCGACTCGAACTCGAGCGCCCTCGTCCAGATGCCCGGCAACGAGGACTTCAAGTACGTCGTCATGCCGATGCGCATCTAGGGCGGCCCGCAACGAACCTGGGAACAGAATGACACAGCAGAACGAGCAGCCGAACGGCCGTCCCGAAGACGACTACGATTCCTCCAGCATCAAGATCCTCAAGGGCCTCGAGGCGGTCCGCAAGCGCCCCGGCATGTACATCGGGGACACGTCCGACGGCACGGGCCTGCACCACATGGTGTTCGAGGTCGTCGACAACGCGATCGACGAGGCCCTGGCGGGGCACTGCGACGACATCAAGGTTGTCATCCACACGGACAACTCCATCTCGGTGGTCGACAACGGCCGCGGGATCCCGACCGACGTCAAGGAGGACGACGAGTTCAAGCGCTCCGCCGCCGAGATCGTCATGACGGAGCTGCACGCCGGCGGGAAGTTCGACCAGAACTCCTACAAGGTCTCCGGGGGCCTGCACGGCGTGGGCGTCTCGGTGGTCAACGCGCTGTCGGTGTGGCTCAAGCTCCGCATCTGGCGCAACGGCAAGGCCCACTTCATGGAGTTCCACCACGGCGAGGCCGTCGAGCCGCTCAAGGTCACGGGCGAGACCGACCGGCGCGGCACCGAGGTGCACTTCCTCGCCTCGCCGGATACGTTCAACAACATCGAGTTCCACTACGACATCCTGGCGCGGCGGCTTCGCGAGCTGTCCTTCCTCAACAACGGCGTGAAGATCGAGCTCATCGACCAGCGCACGGGAAAGAGCGAGAACTTCGCCTATTCGGGCGGCGTGAAGGGCTTCGTGGAGTACATGAACCGCTCCAAGACGGTGCTGCACGGCAACGTCTTCCACGCCATCGGCGAGAAGGAGGGCATCACGGTCGAGGTGGCGATGCAGTGGAACGACTCCTACGGCGAGTCGGTCCAGTGCTTCACGAACAACATCCCGCAGCGCGATGGCGGCACGCACCTCACGGGTCTTCGCACCGCGATGACGCGCACGATCAACAACTACATCGAGCGGGAGGAGATCGCCAAGAAGGCCAAGGTCGAGACAACCGGCGACGACATGCGCGAGGGCCTCACTTGCGTGCTCTCGGTCAAGGTCCCGGAGCCCAAGTTCTCCTCCCAGACCAAGGACAAGCTCGTCTCCTCCGAGGTGCAGCCGGTCGTCCAGGAGATCGTCGCCCAGAAGCTGGGCGAGTTCCTGCTGGAGAAGCCGGCCGACGCGAAGGTGATCTGCACGAAGGTCGTGGAGGCKGCGCGCGCGMGMGAGGCTGCKCGCAAGGCACGCGAGCTCACCCGCCGCAAGGGGGTGCTCGACGGCATCGGGCTCCCGGGTAAGCTCGCCGACTGCCAGGAGCGCGACCCGACCCTTTGCGAGCTCTACCTGGTCGAGGGCGACTCCGCCGGCGGCTCGGCCAAGCAGGGCCGCGAYCGCAAGTTCCAGGCGATCCTGCCCCTCAAGGGMAAGATCCTCAACGTCGAGAAGGCGCGCTTCGACAAGATGCTCTCCTCGCAGGAGGTGGCCACGCTCATCACGGCGCTGGGCACGGGCATCGGCAAGGACGAGTTCAACCTCGAGAAGCTGCGCTACCACCGCATCATCATCATGACGGACGCGGACGTCGACGGCGCGCACATCCGCACGYTGCTGCTCACGTTCTTCTACCGGCAGATGCCGGCGCTGGTCGAGAACGGCCACATCTACATCGCCCAGCCGCCGCTCTACAAGGTGAAGAGCGGCAAGGACGAGCGCTACCTCAAGGACGAGCACGCGCTGCGCTACCACCAGCTGCGTCGGGCCCTCAACGGCGCGATGCTCGTGCCGCGCGACGGCAGCGCGCCTCTCGCGGGGGAGGCGCTCGAGCGCATCGCGACCGAGTACCTCACGACGGAGGCCGTGATCGAGCGCCTGTCGATGGGCATGGATGCCGGCGTGCTGCGCGCGCTGCTCGACATGCCGCGCATCAGCCTGGACACGAAGGAAGGCGCGGCGGAGGCCTCGCGGGCCATCTATGCGGCCCTCGCGCCGGCCGCCCCGAAGGCGCACATCGAGCGCGACCCGACCTCGGACGGCTGGCGCCTGCGCCTGGAGAAGTTGGTGCACGGCAACAAGGTCGAGACGGTGCTCGACCACGCGTTCGTCGGCAGCGGCGACTACACCCAGATCGTCAATACCTCCCAGATGCTCGCGGGGCTCGTCCAGGAAGGCGCGCAGGTGCGCCGTGGCGAGACCGCGCGCACGATCCGCAGCTTCAAGGAGGGCCTGGACTGGCTCCTCGCGGAGGCCAAGGGCGGCATGTCGATCCAGCGCTACAAGGGGCTGGGCGAGATGAACCCGGAACAGCTCTGGGAAACCACGATGGACCCGGGCAAGCGCGTGCTCCTGAAGGTGCAGGTGGAGGACGCGATCAGCG
>PQAI01000026.1 GCA_003105245.1 Betaproteobacteria bacterium
CTGATGGACATCTCATCGGAGATGATCCACAGCCTGCTGCCGCTCTACCTCACCGTCGGGCTCGGCGCGAGCGCGCTGGCCGTGGGCGTGATCGAGGGCCTCGCGGAGGCCACCGCCCTCGTGGTGCGCGTGTTCTCGGGGACGCTTTCGGACGCGCTCGGCCACCGCAAGTGGGTCGCGGCGGCGGGCTACGGCCTGGGGGCGGCCTCCAAGCCCCTCTTCGCGCTGGCAACGGGGCCCTGGCTCGTCTTCGGCGCGCGCTTCATGGACCGCATCGGCAAGGGCATCCGCGGCGCCCCGCGCGACGCGCTCATCGCCGACGTGACCCCGGCGGCGAGCCGGGGCGAGGCCTTCGGGCTGCGCCAGTCGCTCGACACCGTGGGCGCGTTCGCCGGGCCGCTCCTCGCGATGGCCCTCATGCTCGCGTGGTCGGACGACTTCCGCGCCGTGTTCTGGGTGGCGGTCGTCCCCGGCGTGGCCTCGTTCCTGCTCATCGCGCTCGCGGTGCGCGAACCGGCGCGCGATCCGGCTGCGGCGGCGCCGCCGCGCCTTTCCTGGCGCGCCGCGCACGGGCTGGGAGAGGCGTTCTGGTGGGTGACGGCCGCCGGCGCCACCCTCACCCTGGCGCGCTTCAGCGAAGCCTTCCTGGTGCTGCGCGCCCAGGACCTGGGGCTCGCCCTCGCGTGGGCGCCGCTCGTCCTGGTCGGGATGAACGCGGTTTTCGCGCTGGTGGCCTGGCCCGCGGGGCGGCTCGCGGACCGCCTGGGGCCGGGAGGCCTCCTCGCGGCGGGCACCGTGGCGCTCGTGGCCGCGGACCTGTGCCTCGCCTTCGCCGGAGGGATTCCGGCGCTCGCCGCGGGCGTCGCCCTCTGGGGGCTGCACATGGGGCTCACCCAGGGACTCCTCGCGGCGATGGTGGCGGCCAGCGCCCCGGCCGACAGGCGCGGCACCGCGTTCGGGGTCTTCAACCTGGCCTGCGGCGCCGCGCTCCTCGCGGCGAGCGTGCTCGCCGGCGCGCTGTGGCACTACGCGGGGCCGCCGGCGACCTTCCTCGCGGGCGCGGCGCTCGCGGCCGCCGCGATCGCCGTCACGCGCTTCGCGGCTCCGTGACCGTGGGAGCGGAGGGCTCGTCGCGGTGCGCGGCGAGCCAGGCCGCGGCCTCGGCCGCGGCGAGCGGCGGGCTCGCGAGGTAGCCCTGCATCTCGTCGCAGCCGCGCTCGAGCAGGAAGTCGAGCTGCGCCTCGCTCTCCACGCCCTCGGCGATGGAGGTGATGGACATGGCGCGCGCGATGTCCACGATGGCCGCGGTGATGGCGCGGTCGTCCGGATCGCTCGCGATGTCGCGCACGAAGGTGCGGTCGATCTTGAGCTTGTCGATGGGGAAGCGCTTCAGGAGCGCGAGCGAGGAGTGCCCGGTGCCGAAGTCGTCGATGGCAAGGCGCACGCCCAGCAGGCGCAGCCCGTCCAGGGTCCGCAAGATGTCGGGCGAGTCCTCCATCAGCATGCTCTCGGTGAGCTCGAACTCGAGGCTGGCGGCGTCCAGCCCCGTCTCCGCCAGCACGCGCTCGACCTCCTCCACCAGGTTCTTCTGCTTGAACTGGATGGCCGACAGGTTCACCGCCACCGGGATCTTCGGCAGCCCCGAGAGCTGCCACATGCGGTTCTGGCGGCAGGCCTGGCGGAGCACCCAGCTCCCGATGGGCATGATGAGGCCGCGCTGCTCGGCGATGGGGATGAAGTCGTTGGGCATCACCGTCGGGCCTTCCTTCTGCGGCCAGCGGATGAGCGCCTCGATGCCCACGAGCCGCCCCGTGTCCACGCGCACCTGCGGCTGGTAGTGCAGCTCGAACGCCTCCTCGCGGATCGCCTCGCGCAGGCGAGTCTCGAGGGACAGGGTGTTGAAGGCCGTCTGCGACAGGCGCTCGCTGAAGAACTGGAAGTTGCTGCGGCCGCGGTCCTTGGCGAGGTACATCGCGGCATCGGCGTTGCGGATGAGCGTGTCGGCGCTGGCGCCGTCGCGCGGGAAGACGGCGATGCCGATCGACGGGCTCACCGACAGGCCCTGGCCCTCCAGGGCGACGGGCTCGCTCACCGCCGCGAGGAGCTTCTCGGCCACCGCGACCGGCGACTGCTCGTCCTCCAGGTCCGGCAGGACCACCAGGAACTCGTCGCCGCCCAGCCGCGAGACCACGTCGACGGACCGCAGCGTCCCCTCGATGCGCGAGGCCGTCAGGCGCAGCAGCGCGTCGCCCGCCGCGTGCCCGAGGGAGTCGTTCACCGTCTTGAAGTTGTCCAGGTCGATGAAGAGGATCCCCACCTTCGCGTTTCGCCGCCGCGCCGAGGCGAGGATGAACTCGAGCCGGTCCATGAGCAGCACCCGGTTGGGCAGCCCGGTGAGCGTGTCGTGGTGGGCGAGGAACTGGATGCGCGCCTCCGCCTCCTTGCGGTCGCGGATGTCGCGCAGCACCGTCATGCGGTAGTGCTTGCCCTTGTGGGGCATCACCTTGCCGGTGAGCTCCACCGCGATGCGGCTGCCGTCCTTGTGCAGGATCACGGCCTCGTAGGCGCGCTCGTAGCCCATGCGGATGTTGTTGAGGACGGTGTCGCGCGCGTCCGGCGCCACGAAGTCGAGCACGGGCCTGCCCACGAGCTCCTCGTAGCGGTAGCCGATGAGGCGCAGCCCCGCGTCGTTGCAGTCGGTGATCACGCCGTTCTCGTGGAAGACGATGCCCTCGTGCGTCGCGTCGGCGAACTTGCGCAGGCGCTCCTCGCTCTCGCGCACGGCCAGCTCCGAGAGGCGGTGGCGCGTGATGTCGGTGATCAGCACGAAGGCCGAGAGCGCGGCGCCGTCCTCCCCCAGCTGCGGCAGGAGGTTCACCTCGATCACCCGCGCGGCGCCGTCGGCCGCCTTGATCGTGCGCTCGTAGGTGACCGTCTCGCCGCGCAGCACGCGGCGGATGTGCGGCTCGATCTCGCGGAAGCCCTGCGCGCCGATGATCTCCTCGACCGTGTGGCCGATGACCGAGTCCACGCTCCACCCCCAGGTGGACGCATAGGCCTTGTTGGCGAACAGGCAGCGCAGGTCGTGGTCGAAGTGGGCGATGAGGACGGGCACGTTGTCGGCGAGGAGGCGGATCTCCTGGGCCCGCGCGCGCGCCGTGATCTCCGCCTCGCGCCGCTCCGTGATGTCGTGGCAGGTGCCGAGGTAGCCCGCGAGCCGACCGACGGCGTCGGTGACGGGCTCGGCGGCGTGGTGGACCCACCCGTAGTCCCCGGCGGCCCTGCGCAGGCGGTACTCCGTCTCCAGGTTCCGGCGCAGCCCCAGCGCCTGCGTCCACTGCCGTTCCAGGGCGCCGCGGTCGTCGGGGTGCACGGCCTCGAGCCAGCCCGCGCCGGCGGCGCGGTCCAGGCCCATCCCGGTGTAGTCGGACCACGCCTGGTTCACGAAGCTGCAGCCGCCGTCGCCGTCCGCGAACCAGACCAGGGTCGGGAACGCGTTGAAGAGGGCGGCGTGGGCCCGCGGGTCGTCGAGGACCTCGGCGGTGCCGCTCAGCTTCGGATCGTGGGGCGTGGCGGCCATGGATGGCGGGCGCTCTCCGGGCGATGACGGATCGAGGCTAACACGCGCCCCGACCCGGCTTGATGGCAGGGATAACGGCGCGCATTTCAGGCGAAACCGAGCACCACCCGGCGGTTGCGGGCCCCCTCGCTGCGGATCTTCACCACCGCGAGCGGCCCCACCTCGCGGGTATCGGCCACGTGCGTGCCGCCGCAGGGCTGCAGGTCCACCCCCTCGATTTCCAGGACCCGCACGCCGCCCTGCCCGCGCGGGGGCTGCACCGACATCGTGCGCACGAGCTCCGGCCGGGCGTCGAGCTCGGCATCCGTGATCCAGCGGGGGCGCACGCGATGGCCCTCGGCCACGAGACGGTTCAACTCCGCTTCGATCGTCTCCTTCACGAGGCGCTCCATCTCGATGTCGAAATCCAGGCGGGCCTTGTCCTCGGCGACCTGGCCGCCGGTCACCGGCGCGGGCACGACGGCGCACAGCAGGTGAAGCGCGGTGTGGAAGCGCATGTGGCGATGGCGCCTCTCCCAGTCGAGGACCGCCTCGACCTCCTCGCCCGGCACGGGCAGCGCCTCGCCCGGGGCGGGCAGGTGCAGGACCGCGTCGGCCCCCTCCCCCTTCACGGTCCCCGCGATTCGCACGCGGCTGCCGTCCGGGCGCAGGAGCGAGCCCGTGTCGCCGGGCTGGCCGCCGCCGGTCGGGTAGAACACCGTGCGGTCGAGCTCGATCCCCGCCGGGGTCACCGCCAGCACGCGGGCGCGGCAGGCGCGGGCGTAGGCGTCGTCGCGGAAAACCAGTTCGGCCATGGTCGTTTCGGAAGGCGGGGAAACCGCTGCTAGAATCGGCCGAAAAACCGCGCAAGTCCACCCTCGGAGGAAACCCATGAAGTCGCCCCGCATCCGCGCCCTCGCGCTCGCGCTCGCCTGCCTGCCCTTCGCCGCGGCCGCCGACACCGTCACCGTCGTAACCTCCTTCCCCAAGGAGATCACCACGGCCTACAAGAAGGCCTACGAGGCCAGGTACCCGCAGGACAAGGTCGAGATCCTCAACAAGAACACCGCCGCCGGCATCGCCTACGTGCGCGAGCAGGCCGCGGGCTCCCGCCCCGAGGTCTTCTGGGCCTCGGCTCCCGACGCCTTCGAGGTGCTCTCCAGCTCGAAGCTGCTGGCGAAGATCGGCCCGGGCAACCCGGCCATCCCGGCCAAGGTGGGCAACTACCCGGTGAACGACCCCGAGGGCTACTACCGGGGGCAGGCGCTCGCCGGCTACGGCCTCATGTGGAACACGCGCTACCTCAAGGCCAACAACCTGCCCGAGCCGAAGGAGTGGGCCGACCTCGTGAAGCCCGTGTACTTCGGGCACCTGGCGATCTCCAGCCCGTCGCGCTCCGGCACGACGCACCTCACCGTGGAGACGATCCTGCAGGGCGAGGGCTGGACGAAGGGCTGGGAGCAGATGCTCGCCATCTGCGCCAACAGCGCGGCGATCACCGAGAGGAGCTTCGGCGTTCCCGACGGCGTGAACAACGGCCAGTTCGGCATCGGCCTGGTGATCGACTTCTTCGGGCTGGCGGCCAAGAACTCCGGCATGCCCGTGGAGTTCGTCTACCCCTCGGTCACCGCCATCGTGCCGGCCAACATCGCGCTCATCGACGGCGCCAAGTCGAAGGACGCGGGCATGCGCTTCATCGAGTACACGCTCTCCGAGGAGGGGCAGACGCTCCTGCTGCAGAAGGACATCAGCCGCCTGCCGGTGCTGCCCTCGGTCTACGCCAAGGCCCCGGCCGGCTACCCCAACCCCTTCGGCGGGAAGATCCAGGCCAAGGTGAACTTCGACTCCAACCTGTCGGAGTCGCGCTACTACGTCGTGGTCTCGCTCTTCGACCAGCAGGTCACCTTCCGCCACAAGGAGCTCGTGGCCGCGATGAAGGCGATCAACGACGCCGAGAAGCGCCTGGGCGGCAGGAAGAGCGCGCAGCTCGACGAGGCGAGGAAGCTCGTCCTCACGCCGGTGGTCGACGAGAAGCAGGCCGCCGACAAGCAGCTCCTCGCGCTCTTCAAGGCGAAGAAGACGGACGCCGAGGCCTCCAAGGCCAAGGCGAAGGTCGAGGAGGAATGGGCCGCGAAGGCGAAGGCGAACTACGCGAAGGCGGTCGAGCTGGCCAGCGGCGCGAAGTAGGCCCGGGTGCGCACCCACCCGGGCATCGCGGCGGTCGCGGTCGCGATCGCCGCGTTCCTCGTCGCGTTCCTCGTCATCCCCGTGGTGGCGGTGGTCTACACCGCCTTCTCCGACGGGCACGGCGGCTTCACGCTGGCGCACTTCTCGGCCTTCGGCGAGATCTCGCTCATGCGCGAGTCCTTCGCCAACAGCCTCTACGTGGCGGGGACGACGGTGGGACTGGCCACCCTCATCGCGGTGCCCCTCGCCTACCTCACGGTGCGCTTCCAGTTCCGCGGCGCGATCCTCGTGCAGACGCTGGGCGTGCTGCCGCTCGTGATGCCCGCCTTCGTGGGCGCGGCGGCGATGCAACTGCTCTTCGGGCGCTCGGGCTCCGTGAACCTCATCCTCAAGGACGCCTTCGGCGTCACGCTTCCCCTGATGGAGGGGTTGAACGGCGTCATCTTCGTCGAGACGCTGCACTACTTCCCCTTCATCCTGCTCAACCTCTCGGCCGCGCTCGCCAACATCGACTCGTCCATGGAGGAGGCGGCCCAGAACCTGGGCGCCTCGGGGTGGCGGCTCTTCCGCAAGGTGGTCTTTCCGCTCGCCATGCCCGGCTACGTGGCGGGGGCCTCGCTCGTATTCATCAAGGTCTTCGACGACCTGGGCACGCCGCTCGTGCTCAACGTCACCAACATGCTCGCCCCGCAGGCCTACCTGCGCGTGACCTCCATCGGCCTGGAGGACCCCATCGGCTACGTGATCTGCGTGATCCTCGTGGCCTTCTCCATCGGCGCCATGGGCGGGTCGTGGTGGTTCGTGAAGCGCCGCGACTACGCGCTCGTCTCGCGCGGCGGCGTGCAGGCCCCGAAGCGCCGGCTCACGCCGTGGCAGACCTTCCTCGCCTACGGCTGGATCGGCGCGATGCTGCTCCTCGTCCTCTCCCCGCACCTGGGCATCCTGCTGCTGTCGCTCTCGAAGGTCTGGAGCTTCACCGTTCTTCCGGAGCAGCTCACCTTCGCCCACTACGCGACCGTGTTCGCGGAATCGAAGCAGATGATCTGGAACACTTTCCTGTATTGCGGATTCGCGGCGCTGGTCGACGTCGCGATCGGCACCGCGATCGCCTACATCGTGCTGCGCACGCAGCTCCCCGGCCGCCAGCTCCTCGACCACCTCGTCACCGTGGCGCTCGCCATGCCCGGCCTCGTGCTGGGCATCGGGTACCTGCGCACGTTCAAGGGCGTGGAACTGCCCTTTGGAGGAGGCGCCCTCACGGCGAGCTGGCTCATCTTCGTGCTGGCCTACGCGGTGCGGCGCCTGCCCTACGCGCTTCGCTCGTGCATGGCGGCGCTCACGCAGGTGCACCCGGCCCTCGAGGAGGCGGCGGAGAACCTGGGCGCCGGGCGCTGGCGCACCATCCGGCGCGTCGTGGTCCCGCTCATGATGGGCGGCATCCTCGCGGGCTTCGTCACCAGCTTCATCACCGCCGCCGCCGAGATCTCGGAGACGATCCTGCTCACCAGCCGCGAGAGCATGGCGCCGATGTCCTACGGCATCTACCTCTACTTCCAGTCGGTGCTGGGCCGCGGGCCCGGCGCCGCGCTGGGCGTCATCGCCGTGTCGCTCGTCGCGCTCGGCACCTACGTCTCGCACCGTCTCGTCGCGGCCAGCTCGCCGCACCAGTCCGGAGGTGGCAAATGAATCCCGTCGGGGTCGACATCCGCCGCGTCGCGCTCTCGTTCGGCGCCACGCAGGTGCTCAAGGACATCACCGTTTCCGTCGAGCCCGGCGAGTTCTTCGCCCTGCTGGGCCCGTCGGGATCCGGCAAGTCCACGCTCCTTCGCCTCATCGCCGGCTTCAACCAGCACCAGTCGGGCGAGGTGCTGATCGGCGGCAAGGACGTCACCGGCACGCCGCCCTGGAAGCGAAACGTCGGCATGGTGTTCCAGAACTACGCGCTGTGGCCGCACATGACGGTCGAGCAGAACGTCGCCTTCGGGCTCGAGGAGCGAAGGCTCCCCCGCGGCGAGATCCGCGAGAAGGTGAAGGCCGCGCTCGACCTGGTGGGCCTGGGCGGGCTGGGCGCGCGCCGCCCGGGCCAGCTCTCCGGCGGCCAGCAGCAGCGCGTGGCCATCGCGCGCACGCTCGCCATCGAGCCGCAGGTGCTGCTGCTGGACGAGCCGCTCTCCAACCTCGATGCCAGGTTGCGCGTGCAGACGCGCCAGGAGCTGGTGAAGCTGCAGCGGCGCCTGGGCATCACCACGATCTTCGTCACCCACGACCAGATCGAGGCGCTCACCACCTGCCACCGCGTGGCCGTGATGGACGACGGCGTGATCCAGCAGGTGGGCACGCCGATGGAGCTCTTCGACTACCCGGTGAACCGCTTCGTGGCGCAGTTCGTGGGCTCGGTGAACCTGTTCGCGGGCGACTTCCGGCGCGAGGGCGACCGGCTGCGGTTCGTGTCGCCCAAGCTGGGAACTGTCGCGCTGCCGGCCGGGGTGGAGCCGCCGGCGGGCGCGTTCGACCTCGCCTTCCGCCCGCACGCGGTGAGCGTGGCCGAGGCCCCGGCGGGCGAGCGGGACCTGGCCCTCGCCGGCGCCGTCGAGAGCGCCGAATTCCTGGGCGAGTTCCTGCGCTACGAGATCCGCGTCGGCGAGGCGCTGGTGATCGCCGACGTGCCGCATGCCCGCGGGCGCGC
>PQAI01000027.1 GCA_003105245.1 Betaproteobacteria bacterium
AGGCTCAGCGTCACCGCGCCGATCACGGCCATCGGCCAGAGCTGGTCGGCGACGAGGGCGAAGTCCGCGCCCTCCAGGAACACCTTGCGCAGGATCACGAGGAAGTAGCGCAGCGGATCGACGTAGGTGACGAGCTGCACCGCCTCCGGCATGTTGGCGATGGGCGTGGCGAAGCCCGAGAGGATGACCGCCGGCACCATGAAGAGGAAGGCGCCCAGCAGGCCCTGCTGCTGCGTGGCCGAGAGCGACGAGATGAGGAGCCCCGCGCCGACGGCCGAGAGCAGGAAGAGCGCGAGTCCCGCGTAGAAGGCCGCGAGGCTGCCGAGGAACGGCACGCCGAACCAGGCGCGGGCCACCACCATGATGAGCGTGGCCTGGAGGGTGCCGATCACGAACCCGGGCACGGTCTTGCCCAGGAGGATCTCGCCGGGGCGAAGCGGCGTCACGAGGAGCTGGTCGAAGGTGCCCTGCTCGCGCTCGCGCGCCACGGTGAGCGCGGTGACGAGCATCGTCACCACGAGCGTGAGCATGCCCACGATGCCCGGGATGAAGAACCAGCGGCTCTCCAGGTTGGGGTTGAACCACGCGCGCGTCTCCAGGCGCGCCGGCGGCGCCTGCAGGCCGCGCGCGGCGATCCAGTCCGCGTTGAAGCGGTCGACCACGCTCCTCACGTAGTTCATCGCGATCATGGCGGTGTTGGAGTTGCGCCCGTCGATGATCACCTGCAGCGGCGCGGGGCGCCCCGAGAGGAGGTCGTCGGTGAAGCGCGGGCCCACGTGGATCACCGCGAGCACCTTGCGCCGGTCGACGAGCGGCGCGATCTCGTCTTCCGACCTCAGCTGCGCGACCTGCAGGAAGGTCGTCCCGCCGCCGAAGGCCGCCAGCAGCTCGCGCGAGGCGCTCCCGCGGTCCTCGTCCAGCACGGCGATGGGCACCTGCCTCAGGTCGAAGGTGGCGGCGTAGCCGAACACCAGCAGCTGCACGAGCGGCGGCACGACGAGCACCAGGCGGCTCTTCGGGTCCTTGAGCAGCGCCAGGAACTCCTTGTGCACCAGGGCGAGGATGCGCCGCCACATCTCAGTCGAGCCTCTTGCGCGACTTGCGCCAGGTGATGGCGAGGAAGGCCGCGGCCAGGAGCGCGAGTGCCGCCGCGTTGGGCAGGATCACGGCCCACACGTCCCCGGCGAGGAAGAGCGTCTGCACGATGGCCACGAAATAGCGCGCCACGATCACGTGCGTGATCACCTGCACCACGGGCGGCATGCTGCCGATGTCGAAGATGAAGCCCGAGAGCAGGAAGGCGGGCAGGAAGGTCGCGATGATGGCCACCTGCCCCGCCACGAACTGGCTGCGCGCCAGCGTCGAGATGGTGAGCCCCATGCCGAGCGCGGCCAGCAGGAAGAGGCTCGAGCAGGCCCACAGCACCCAGAACGAGCCGCGAAGCGGCACCTCGAAGAGCCAGACGGCCATTCCCACGGTGAGGAGCATGCCCCCGGTGCCCAGCACGAAGTAGGCGCCCAGCTTGCCCAGCAGCACCTCCGTCATGCTCGCGGGCGTGACCAGCAGCGCCTCCATCGTGCCGCGCTCCCACTCGCGCGCCATCACCAGCGCCGTGAGGAGCGCCCCGATGAGGGTCATGATGATGGCCACGAGGCCCGGAACGAGGTAGTTGCGGCTGCGCAGCTCGCCGTTGAACCAGACCCTCGGCTGCTGCTCGACGGGAACGCGCATCTCCTGGCCCAGCCGCGCGGCGCGCGAGGCGAGCCAGTTGCCCCAGGCGCCCTCCACGTAGCCCAGGACGAGCCGCGCGGTGTTGGCGTCCACGCCGCTCACCACGACCTGGATGGGCGCGCTTTCGGAAGCGCGAAGCCGCCGCGGGAAGTCCGCCGGCAGGCGCACGATGCCGTTCACCTTCCCCTCGCGAAGCGCCTGCTCGGCCTCGGCCATGGAGGCGGCCTCGCGAGGCGCGAAGTAATGCGTGCCCCTGAGCGAGGCGAGGAAGTCGGCGCCGTCGCGCGAGGGCGCGTCCTCCACCAGCGCGATCGGGACGTGGTCCGCGTCCAGCGACACGCCGTAGCCGAAGAGCGCGAGCAGGAAGATCGGCATCAGGAAGGCGATGGCGATGCTGCTCGGGTCGCGCACGATCTGCAGGAACTCCTTGCGCAGGAGCCCCCGCAGCCGCATGGCCGGGCCGCCGCGCCCGCCGCTCACGCCTCTCACGCCGCCTCCGCGGGGCGCTCCACGAGCGCGATGAAGGCGTCCTCGAGGCTGGGCTCGGGATTGGCCGCGGTCCGGGCGGCGGCCTTGATGGCCGAGGGCTCGCCGGTGGAGAGGATGCGGCCGGCGGCCATGATCGCGAGCCGGTCGCAGTACTCGGCTTCCTCCATGAAGTGGGTCGTCACGAGCACCGTCACGCCCTCGCGAGCCAGCGCGTTGATGCGCTTCCAGAACTCGCGCCTCGCCAGCGGATCGACGCCGGAGGTGGGCTCGTCGAGGAAGAGGATTCCCGGGCGGTGCATGAGGGCGCAGGCCATCGCCAGGCGCTGCTTGTAGCCGAGCGGGAGGTCGGCGGCTAGCTGGCCGGCGAAGTCCGCCAGCTCGAACTCCTCGATCGCCCAGGCCAGGCGCTCGGCGCGCGCCGCGCCCGCCAGACCGTAGGCGGCCGCGAAGAACTCCAGGTTCTGCGCGACGCTCAGGTTCCCGTACAGCGAGAACTTCTGCGACATGTAGCCGATGCGCGCCCTGGCCTCGGAAGCCGCGTGGCGCAGGTCGTGGCCGGCCACCTCCAGATGTCCGGCGCTCGCCGGCAGCAGCCCGCACAGCATGCGGAAGGTGGTGGTCTTGCCCGCGCCGTTGGCGCCCAGCAGGCCGAAGATCTCGCCGCGCCGCACCTCGAGGTCCACGCCGTCCACGGCCCAGAACTCGCCGAATCGCCGCCGCAGTCCGCKCACSCGGATGACGATGTCGTCGKCGGCCGCGCCGGGCKGCGCGYCCGCGCCGTCCATGCGRACGAGGTGMGGCGCGCCGTGCGGCTGCCYGCGCAGCAGGTCGATGAAGCCGTCCTCGAAGCGCGGCGGCGTCTCGCGCGCCACGAGGCCCGGCAGGGCGGCGACCTCGGGTGGAAGGCCCGTSSYSKCGGCCACGAGGCGCACGTGCTCGCCCTGCACGAGCGCGTCGACGATGCCCGGGCGGCCATCGAGCTCGGCGTGCAGGTCGCGGTGGCGAACGCCGGGGCGGGAGACGGCCCAGGTCCGCCCGGCCATGCGCGCGCTCACGGCCGAGGGCGGGCCCTGCTCGAGGATTCGCCCCTCGTGGATCATCACCACCTCGGCGCAGCGCTCGGCCTCGTCGAGGTAGGCGGTGGAGAGCAGCACGCTCATGCCCTCGGCGCGCACGAGCCGGTCCACGATGGCCCACAGCTCGCGGCGCGACACCGGGTCCACGCCCACCGTCGGCTCGTCCAGCAGCAGCAGGCGCGGCGCGCGCAGCAGCGTGCAGGCCAGTCCCAGCTTCTGCTTCATGCCGCCCGACAGGCGCCCGGCCAGGCGCTTCGTGAACGGCGCGAGGCCCGTCATGTGCATGAGCTCCGCGTAGCGTGGCGCGCGCGCCTCTCGCGGCACGCCCTGCAGGTCCGCGTAGAGGTCGAGGTTCTCGGAGACCGAGAGATCCTCGTACAGGCCGAAGCGCTGCGGCATGTAGCCCAGCGAGGCCTGCACGCGCAGCGATTCCCGCGTCGCATCCAGGCCGAGGGCCGCGATGCGCCCGCCGTCGGGCAGCAGCAGGCCCGCGGCCAGGCGCATGAAGGTCGTCTTGCCGGCGCCGTCGGGGCCGATGAGGCCGGTCACGATGCCCGGGCGCACGCGCAGGCTCACGCCGTCGAGCGCCACCACGCGGCGCCCGCCCGCGGTGAAGGCCTTGGCGAGCCCCTCGGCCTCGAGGACGGCGTCGGCGGCCATCACTTCGCGCCGGGGCAGGGCTTCGCGGTAGAGGCGGGCTGGTCGAGGGCGATCGTCACGGTGACCGGCATGCCCTGGCGCAGGCCCGCCGAACCGTCGCACGCGAACACGCGCGCCTGGTAGACGAGGCTCGTGCGAAGCTCGGTGGTCTCCACCGTCTTGGGCGTGAACTCCGCCGTGGGCGAGACGTAGCCCACCCAGGCGGCCTGCTTGCGGTCCGGGTGGCTGTCGGTGGTGATGGTCGCCTTCGCGCCCATGGGCACGCGGCCGAGCGCGGTCTCGGGCAGGTAGACGCGGGCCCAGGCCGAGTCCGAGAGCGCGATCGTGAACACCGTCTTCTGCGGCGTGGCCATGTCGCCCGGCTCCAGGATGCGCTTCTCGACGACGCCCTCGGCGCTCGCCTTGAGCTCGCCTTCGGCGATGTCGTGCCGGAGGGCGGCGACCGCGGCCTCCTGCGCGGCGAGGGCCGCCTCGGCTGCGGCGATGTCCTCCTTGCGTGGTCCCAGCTCCGCGAGGCGCAACGTTTCTTCCGCCGACTTGAGCCTTTCGCGCGCGGCGTCGAGCGCGTTCTTCGCGCTGTCTGCCTGCTGCTGCGGCACGAACTTGCGCTCGACGAGGTCGAGCTGGCGGCGATGGACCTGGGTCGCGTCCTCCACCGCCACGCGCGCCGCGTCGCGCTGCGCGGCCGCCTGCCGGATCTCCTCGGGGCGGGAGCCGGCCTTGAGCTTGGCGACCTGGCTGCGCTGGCTCGCCGAAAGTGCCTCGGCCTGCGCGAGCTGGAGCGCGAGCCGCGTGGTGTCGAGCCTCGCGAGCACCTGGTCCTTCGCCACGCGCTCGCCCTCGCGCGAGAGCACCTCCGCGATGCGGCCGCTCGCGTTGAAGGCGAGCTCGACGTGGCGGATGTCCATGTTGCCGTGCAGGACGAGGTCGCCCCGGTGGGCGGTGCCGCCGTCCCTGAGCCACCAGGCGCCGGCGGCCAGGGCCGCGATGGCGACGGGCAGGACGATGAGTCTCTTGTTCACGTGCGTTTCCTCGCTTTCTGCGGGGCCGCGAGTCCATTGAGAAGGATGTCGAGCTGCGCCTCGAGGTGGCGCCGCAGGTCCAGGGGCGCGGGCTCGAAGGACTGGAAGCTGTGCTTCCAGATGATGGCGAGCAGCAACGGCGCGATCACGATGCGCCACGCGTATTCGGTGTCGACCGGGCGGAACTCGCCGCTCGCCGCGCCGCGCTCGAGCGCCGCGACCACCATCGCACGGCCGCGCCGGATCACCTCGTCGTGGTAGAAGCGCGCGATCTCGGGAAAGTTGCCGGACTCCGCCATCACGAGCTTGGGGATGCCGGAGAGCGACGAGCTCGCCACGCGCTCCACGAAGGCCGTGAGCAGCGCCGCGAGCTCCTCGCGCGCGCCGATCCGGCGCCGCCCCTGCGCCTGCGCGACCTCGTCGAAGCGCTCGACGAGCGCGTGGCGCACGACCGCCTTGAAGAGCTCGAGCTTGTTGTCGTAGTAGAGGTAGAGGGTCGCCTTCGCCACGCCGGCGCGTTGCGCGACCTCCTCCAGGCGCGTGGCGGCGTAGCCCTTCTCGACGAAGAGCGCCAGGGCCGCGTCCAGCAGCTCCTGCGGACGCGCGTCCGGGCGGCGCTGCCAGCGGGGCGAGGGCAGGCGGGCTCCCATGGGGGCGGTTCCTAAATGACCAATGGGTCATTTATAGCCCCTTTGGCGCCGCTTGGCAAATTCCGGCCTCCCGCGAGGCGGGCTCACCGATCTGCGAGAATCGGGCGATGCCCCGCATCTTCCCCGTCCGGATTCCCGTCGCCGCCGGCGACATCGACGGCAACGAGCACGTGAACAACCTCGCCTACCTGCGCTGGATGCAGGAGGCGGCCTGGGCCCATTCCTCGGCGCAGGGCTGGACGCCCCAGCGCTATCGGGAGCTCGGCGCCGGCTGGTTCGTGCGCTCGCACTTCATCGAGTACCTTCGGCCCGCGCACCTGGGCGACGTCCTGCTGCTGCACACCTGGGTGGGGGAGATGAAGGCGGGGTCCTGCGTGCGGCGATTCCGGTTCCAGCGCGAGGCGGGCGGGGAAGCCATCGCGCGGGCGCA
>PQAI01000028.1 GCA_003105245.1 Betaproteobacteria bacterium
ATCCCGTACTTCTGCTGGCACCCGAAGCTCTCCGTGCCCGGCAACTGCCGCATCTGCGTGGTGGGCGTGGCGGAAAAGGACGGCGGCGAGTGGGTGGAGATCGCCTGCAACATGCCCGTCTCCGAGGGGATGGTGGTCTTCACCAACTCCGAGAAGGTCCGCGCGCGCCGCAAGGCCACGATGCAGTTCATCACGCTCAACCACCCGGTCGACTGCGGCATCTGCGACAAGGCGGGCGAGTGCACGCTGCAGGACTACCACTACGAGTACAACGGCGAGCGCTCGGTCTCGGTCGACGCCAAGGTGCACGCGACCAAGCACTACGCGCTCTCCAACCGCATCGTGCTGGACAACGAGCGCTGCATCCAGTGCACGCGCTGCGTGCGCTTCACGCGCGAGATCTCGAAGTCCAACGGCCTGGGCATGGTGAACCGCGCCGACCACTCGCTGGTGCGCGCCGCCGAGGACGGGTCCTTCGCGAACGACGCGTACTCCGACAACGTGATCGACATCTGCCCGGTGGGCGCGCTCCTGTCGCGCTCCTTCCTGCACAAGGCGCGGGTCTGGTACCTGAAGCCCACGGCCTCGGTGTGCCCCGGCTGCTCGCGCGGCTGCACCGTGAACCTCTGGCACCGCCGGCCCGAATGGCGCCTTCAGGCGCCCGGCATGCAGGCGGCCAACGCCTCGGTCGACCGCGTCACGCCGCTCGAGAACCCGGCCGTCAACGGGCCGTGGATCTGCAACAAGGGCCGCGACCTGCCGAAGCTGCTGGGCCGCGCCCGCGCCGAGGTGGCCATGCTCAAGGGCAAGCCCGCCGATCTCCCCGGCGCCATCGCCCAGGCGAGGAGCCTCGTCGCCGCGGCGCGCCGTCCCGTGGCCGTCGTCTCGAGCTGGGGCTCCAACGAGGAGCTCGCGGCCTTCAAGGCGGCCTTCGGCACGCGGATCGATGCCTTCGTCAAGGCCGACCACCTGCCCGAGCCGGGCGAGGTGGTCGAGGATTCGCTCCTCATCCGCGCCGACAAGAACCCCAACACCGCGGGGGCGACGGCCCTCTTCGGCGATCGCGCGCCCGCGATCCCGAAGGACGCCGACCTCGTCCTCGTCTGGGGCGAGGGCTTCGACTTCGGCCTCATCCCGCCGGCGGCGAAGATCGTCTACCTCAACGCCTGGCTGCAGCCCGAGAACGGGCACGCCGACGTCTTCATCCCGACGAGCATCCAGACGGAGCGCGACGGGCACTACACCAACTTCGCCGGCGTCACGAGCGCCTTCTCGAAGTGCTTCGCGAAGCCCGCGGGCGTGGCGGACGCCGAGACGCTCTTCCCGGCGCTCGCGGCCGCGGGCGGAGGCGCGCCATGATCGCCGACCTCGTCATCTCGCTCGTCTTCATCGGCTACGCGATCAGCGTCCTGATGGGCTTCGGCACCATCCTCACCTGGGTGGAGCGCAAGCAGGCCGCCGTGATGAGCGACCGCATCGGCGCCAACCGGGCCTACATCCGCATCCCGGGCACGCAGGTGAAGCTCGTCTGGCTGGGCCTCTTCCACGGCATGGCCGACGGCCTGAAGATGCTCCTCAAGGAGGACTTCAAGCCGCGCACCTACGACTGGTACGCCTACGCGGTGGCGCCGTGGGTCGTGTTCACGCCGGTGCTCCTCGTCTTCGCCGTGATCCCCTTCGGCGGCTCGCTCACGCCCGCCAGGCTCTGGGAGCCGCTCTCCGCCTTCTTCGGCGACAAGACCTGGCCGATGCAGATCGCCACGCTCGACGCGGGCATCCTCATCGTCTTCGCCTTCAGCGGGCTCACGATCATCGGCGCGATGCTCGCCGGCTGGTCCTCGTCCAACAAGTTCTCGCTCCTGGGGGCGCTGCGCGCGGGCTCGCAGATGATCTCCTACGAGCTGGTGCTGGGCCTCACGGTGCTCGGCCTCATCCTCGTCTACGGCACCGTGAACCTCGACGCGATGGTGCGCCAGCAGTCGGGGATCGTGCTCGGGTTCCTGCCGGCCTGGGGCATCGTCTACCAGCCCTTCGCGGCGACCCTCTTCCTGGCCGCGGCCATCGCCGAGAACAAGCGCATCCCCTTCGACCTGCCCGAGGCCGAGAGCGAGCTCATCGCGGGCTACTTCACCGAGTACAGCGCGATGAAGATGGGCCTCTTCATGTTCGCGGAGTTCATCGAGATCGCGATCATCGGCGCGCTCTTCACGACCCTCTTCCTGGGCGGCTACAACCTGCCCTACATGAGCGACGCCGGCTTCGCCTTCCCGGGCGGCGCCGCGGTGGCCATGCCGCACGGCGCGGTGGTGGTCACCCAGCTCGGGACGTTCCTCCTCAAGGTCTTCCTCGTGTGCAGCTTCCAGATCCTCATCCGCTGGACGCTGCCGCGCTTCCGCTACGACCAGGTGCTGATGTTCGCCTGGAAGTTCATGTTCCCGCTGGCGCTCGCGAACCTGTGCGTGACGGCGGTCGTCGTCTGGGCGGTGCGTTCATGAGCCGCAAGCCCCACGTCCGCAAGCAGTACTGGAACGAGCCCGAGATGGGGCTCTGGGAGAAGGCGTACCTGCCCGAGATCCTGCGCGGGCTGTGGATCACCGGAAGCGTCTTCCTGCGCAACATGGGCAAGTGGATGACGGGCCGCAAGGGCGCGCTCACCACCTACTACCCCGAGGAGACGCGCTGGGACTACGCCCAGGCCAACCGCGGCAAGCACGTGCTCACCCGCCGCCCCGACGGCACGCCGCAGTGCGTGGCCTGCAACATGTGCGCGACGGTCTGCCCCGCGAAGGTGATCGAGATCGAGGCGGGCTTCGACCCGGCCGACGCCGCCCACCCGAAGTACCCGGTTCGCTTCGAGATCGACTACTCGCGCTGCGTCTTCTGCGGCCTGTGCGTGGAGGCCTGCCCCGAGGACGCGATCCGCATGGCGAAGGAGGTGCCGAACCTGCCCTCCGGCGACCGCTGGAACATGTGGCTCGCCAAGGAGGAGCTCCTCGACTGGCAGCCGCAGTCCGACGTCGCCAAGCCCTATCCCCCGGCGCCGCCGCGCGTGCCCGACGGAGAACGCGGATGACGGACTTCCTCGCCAATCTCGACACGCTGCTCCTCTGGGCGTTCGCCGGCTGCGCGTTCGTGAGCGCGGCCCTCATGCTGGTGCTGCGCCAGCCCATGCGCGTGGCCATCGCGCTCGTGTCCTGCATGGTGTTCCTGGGCGGGGTGTACGGCCTGCTGGGGCTGCACTTCATCGCCGCCTTCCAGGTCCTCATCTACGTGGGCGCGGTGATGGTGTTCATGGTCTACGCCATCATGCTGCTCGACCCGCGCGACGAATCCGGCGGGGAGAAGTTCTCGAAGCTCCTCTGGCCCGGGATCATCGGCCTGTCGCTGCTCGCCGAGGCCCTTGCCGTGGGCTACTGGAGCGACCTGCCGGGGGCGCCGCGAGGCGCGGCGGGCGAGCCATTCGACATGGTCCGCTTCTCGGCCGCCTTCCTGTCGGAGTACTGGCTGCACTTCGAGCTCACCTCGGTGCTGCTCCTCGCGGCGGTCGTGGCCGCGCTCGCGGTGATCAAGGAGAACCGGAGGCACGACCATGGATAAGGTGCAGATGCTGCAGGTCCTGGCGGCCTCGCTCTTCGCCCTGGGACTCACCGGCGTCATCATCCGGCGCAACGTGCTCGTGATGCTCATGTGCATGGAGCTCATGCTGAACGGCGTGAACCTGAGCCTCGCGACCTTCGCGCACACCATGGGCTCGGCCGTCGGCGCCGTGCTCGTGTTCCTCATCTTCGTCGTGGCGGCCGCCGAGATCGCGATCGCCATTCCCATCGTGCTGCTCCTCGTGCGGCGCAAGCGCACGCTGGACATCGAGTCCTACTCGGACCTGAAGGGCTAGGGCGCGCGCCATGGGACTCCTCACCCTCATCGTCGTCCTGCCCCTGGTCGGGTTCGTGCTGAACGGCCTGCTGGGCAACCGCCTGGGCAAGGGCTTCGTCTCCGCCGTGGGCTGCGGCATGCCGGCGATGGCCTTCGCCGTCACGATCAAGTGCTTCCTGGACCTGAAGGGCGCCGGCTGGGCGCCGATCGCCGAGACGGCCTACGTCTGGACGATGGTCGGCCAGGACTCCTTCGAGGTCGCGTTCTGGTTCGACCGCCTCACCGCGGTGATGGCGCTCATCGTGACCGGCGTGGGCACGCTGATCCACGTCTACTCCACCGGCTACATGCACGAGGACAAGAGCTACGCGCGCTACTTCGCGTACCTGAACCTCTTCCTCTTCTTCATGCTGCTGCTGGTGCTGGGCAAGTCGCTCCTCGTGCTCTTCGTGGGCTGGGAAGGCGTGGGACTCGCCTCCTACCTGCTCATCGGCTTCTGGTTCGGCGACATGGAGAAGGCCGCCGCGGGCAAGAAGGCCTTCATCGTGAACCGCATCGGCGACGCGGGCTTCCTGCTCGGGATGTTCGTGATCTACTCGGCCGTGGGCACGCTGGACATGCCGCACATCAACAAGGCGTTCACGAGCGGGGCGGCGCCGGCGGTCTCGGCGAGCCTCGTGGGCCTGCTCCTCTTCATCGGCGCCACGGGCAAGTCGGCGCAGATCCCGCTCTACGTGTGGCTGCCGGACGCCATGGCGGGCCCGACGCCGGTTTCCGCCCTCATCCACGCGGCCACGATGGTGACGGCGGGCGTGTACCTGGTGGCGCGCATGTCGGGCATCTACCTCAACGCGCCCGAGGCCTCCACGGTCATCGCCGCGGTGGGCGCGCTCACCGCCCTCATGGCGGCGACCATCGCGCTCGCCCAGGACGACATCAAGAAGGTGCTCGCCTACTCCACGGTGTCGCAGCTCGGGTTCATGTTCGTGGCCCTGGGCGTGGGCGCCTACGGCGTGGCGGTCTTCCACGTCTACACGCACGCGTTCTTCAAGGCCTGCCTCTTCCTCGGCGCCGGCAGCGTCATCCACGCCATGTCGGGCGAGCAGGACATCAAGAAGATGGGGGGCCTCGCGAAGAAGATCCCCATCACCTTCTTCACCTTCGCCCTGGCCACCGCGGCCATCGCCGGCATCCCGCCGCTCTCGGGCTTCTTCTCCAAGGACGAGATCCTCTGGTACGCGCTCGCGAGCGGGCGCGGCGGCTCGTGGCTTCTGCTGGGCGTGATGGCCTTCACGGCGCTGCTCACCGCGTTCTACATGTTCCGCCTGCTGTGGCTCACGTTCTTCGGCAAGCCCCGCATGATCAAGGAAGTCGAGCACCACATCCACGAGTCGCCGCCGTCGATGACGGGCGTCCTAGTGATCCTCGCCGTCCTCTCGGCCGTGGGCGGGTTCCTGTCCATCCCGCACTTCCTCGAGCCCCTGGTGGCGCTCCCGGCCGTGCGGCCCGGCATGGACGCGTTCCACTACTTCGTGGTCGGCGGCTCGATCGCCATCGCCTTGGCCGGCCTCGTGGGCGCTGCCTATTTCTTCGGAGGTGACGCCGCCCGCGCGGCGAAGGTGAGGGCGTCGTTCGCCGGCGCCTACCGCGTGCTCAACAACAAGTACTACGTGGACGAGCTCTACGACCGGTTCATCAACCGTCCGCTGCTGTGGATCTCGGAGGCGGTGTTCCTCAAGCTCGGCGACCGCCTGCTCATCGACGGCACGCTGAACGGGCTCGCCTCGGTCGCGCAGCGGACGGCCGGCCGTCTCTCACGCGTGCAGACGGGAAGCCTGCACAAGTACGCGTTCATGGTCCTCGTCGGCATGGTGGCGAGCCTCGTCTGGATGTGGCGCAATGGCTGACGCAACGGTCCTCTCGCTGGTCCTCTACCTGCCCCTGGCGGGCATGCTCGCCATCGCGGCCATCCCCGCGGGGCGCGACGGCGCCGTGCGCGCGTTCACGCTCGCCGTGATGGTCGTCCAGTTCCTGCTCTCCCTCGTCCTCTACGCCCACTTCGACCCGGCCGCGCCCGGACTGCAGGCCGCCACGCGGCTGCCCTGGATCCCGGCCTGGGGCGTGAGCTACATCATCGGCCTGGACGGCTACAACATCCTGCTGGTGATCCTCACCACGTTCCTCGGGCCGCTGGTCACGGCAGGCGCCTTCAGCGCGGTCACGAAGGAGGTGAAGCTCTTCTACGCGATGGTCTTCCTCATCCAGTTCGCGATGCTGGGGACCTTCGTCGCGCAGGACCTGTTCCTGTTCTACCTCTTCTGGGAAGCGATGCTGATCCCGATGTTCCTCATCATCGGCATCTGGGGCGGCGAGCGGCGCATCTACGCGACGATCAAGTTCTTCCTCTACACGGCCTTCGGCAGCATCCTGATGCTGGCGGCGGTGATCTATCTCGTGTGGTCGCTGTGGAGCACGGCCGGCATCACCTCCTTCGCCTTCGCCGACCTCTACAAGGCGAGGCTGCCGCTCGACACGCAGAAGTGGCTGCTCGCGGCCTTCGCGCTGTCCTTCGCGATCAAGGTGCCGATGGTGCCCTTCCACACGTGGCTGCCGGACGCGCACGTGGAGGCGCCCACCGCGGGCTCCGTGATCCTGGCCGGGGTGCTGCTCAAGATGGGCACGTACGGCTTCATGAAGCTGGGCTTCCCGCTCTTCCCGGACGCCACGCGCCTGGCCGCGCCGATGCTCGCGATGCTCTCGGTGCTCTCGATCGTCTACGGCGCCTGCCTCGCGCTGGTGCAGACCGACATCAAGAAGATCATCGCCTACTCCTCGATCAGCCACCTGGGCTACGTGATGCTGGGGCTGGTGAGCCTGGACCTCCTGGGCATCCAGGGCGCCATCATGCAGATGGTGAGCCACGGCCTGGTGGCCGGCGGGCTCTTCCTCATGGTCGGGATGATCTACGAGCGCTGCCACACGCGGGAGCTCGCGGCCTACGGGGGGCTCGCCAAGGTGCTGCCCGTGTACTCCGTCTTCTTCCTCATCCTCACGCTCGCTTCCGTGGGCCTGCCCACGACCAGCGGCTTCACGGGCGAGTTCCTCGTGCTGCTGGGCGCCTTCAACGCCGCCTGGAAGCCGGCCGCCGTGACGATCCCCGTGTGGGTGGCGGGCGTGGCGGTCACGGGCGTGGTGCTGGGCGCGCTCTACATGCTGTGGTTCGCCCAGCGCTTCCTCTTCGGCGCCGAGCGCGTGCCGCACGGCCCGGTGCCGGACCTGAACCTGCGCGAGAAGTCGATCCTCGTGATCCTCGTGGCGGCGGTGTTCTGGCTCGGCCTCTTCCCCGACTCGGCCATGAAGCGCACCGAGCTCGCCGCGCGCGAGTACCAGGAACTGGTCGCCGCACCGCGCACCCCCGCGGCGACGAAGCTGACCGGGACTCTTCCCGCGGAGGCGGCACGATGAACTTCACCGCCGTATCCATCGCGATGGCCCCCGAGCACCTGCTGCTCGCCGGCATCGTGACGCTCCTCATCCTCGAGATCGCCTCCGACAAGGCGACGGCGGCCCTGCCGATCGCCGTGGTGTTCGTGGCGGCGGCCTCCGCGGCCGCGGCCTGGCTGGGATTCACCGGCTGGACCGGCGCCCCGTTCCCGGGACAGTTCGACCTCACGCCGCCGGCCTCCTTCACCAAGGCGATCGTGCTGGCGCTCGCGGTGCCGGTGCTGCTCGCCTCGAAGGACGACTTCGGCAAGGGCGAGTTCTACCCGCTCGTGCTCTCCTCGCTCTACGGCGTGTGCCTGCTCGCCTCGGCGGAGAGCTTCCTCACGCTCTTCCTGGGCATCGAGCTCATGTCGATCCCGGTGTACGTGCTGGTGCTGATGGGCTTCCGCCGCCCCGAGAGCGCGGAGGCGGCGCTGAAGTACCTGGTGCTCTCCGGCACGGCGAGCGCCTCGTTCCTCATGGGCGCATCCCTCATGTACGGCTCCACCGGGTCGCTCGCGCTCGAGAGCTTCGCGCTCGCCCTGGGCTCCCCGCGGCTGCTGGCCGGCACCGCCGTCGTGATGGTCGTCTCGGCGTTCTTCCTCAAGGCCGCGATCGTTCCCTTCCACGGCTGGGCGCCGGACGCCTACGAGGCCGCGAGCGTGCCCTCGACCGCCTACATGGCCGTGCTGGTGAAGGCGGGCGTGCTGGTGGCGGCCGCGCGCGTCTTCGGCAAGGCCCCCGTGGCCGAGCCCCTCGCGGGACTGCTCGCGATCCTCCCGCTCGTGTCCATCGTCTGGGGCAACATCGCGGCGATGCGCCAGGCGGGGCTGCGCCGCATGATCGCCTACTCCTCGATCGCGCACGCCGGCTACCTCTTCTTCGCCTTCCTGGGCGACGGCCCCGGGCGCTTCCAGGCGGTGGTCTTCTACCTCGCCACCTACGGCGTCATGAACATCCTCGCCTTCGCGGCGCTGCCCTCGCACCCCGAGGACGTCGAGCGCGACCGGCTGGAGAACCTC
>PQAI01000029.1 GCA_003105245.1 Betaproteobacteria bacterium
ATGCGGTTGAAGGTCCTGAGGAGGGTGGACTTGCCGCATCCCGACGGCCCGATGAAGGCGGTCACCTTCTTCTCGGCGATGTCGAGCGAGACCTTCTTCAGGGCGTGGAACTGGCCGTAGTAGAAGTCCAGGTCGCGCACGCGCAGCTTGGGGTTGTCGAGTTCCAGCACGGTGGGCATGGCTTGCGGATCTCCGTCAGTGCTTCTTCGAGAACAGCATCCGGGCCGCGATGTTGATCGCGAGCACCAGCAGCGTGATGAGCGCCGCCCCGCCCCAGGCCAGGCGCTGCCAGTCGTCGTAGGGGCTCATCGCGAACTGGAAGATCACCACCGGCAGGTTCGCCATCGGGGCGTTCATGTTGGTGGAGGTGAACTGGTTGTTGAGCGCGGTGAAGAGCAGCGGGGCCGTCTCCCCCGAGATGCGGGCCACCGCCAGCAGCACGCCGGTGATGATCCCCGAGCGCGCGGCGCGGTAGCTCACCATCGTGACCATCTTCCAGGTGGGGCAGCCCAGCGCCACGGCCGCCTCGCGCAGGCTGTTGGGCACGAGCTTGAGCATGTCGTCGGTCGTGCGCACCACCACCGGGATCACGATGACGGAGAGCGCGAGCGCCCCCGCCCATCCCGAGAAGTGGCCGACTTTCGCCACGTAGACGGCGTAGACGAACAGGCCGATGACGATGGAGGGCGCCGAGAGGAGCACGTCGTTGATGAAGCGCGTGGCCGGCGCGAGCCATCCCTTGCGTCCGAACTCCGCGAGGTAGGTGCCGGCCAGGATCCCGATGGGCGTGCCGATGAGCGTGCCCACGCCCGCCATCATCACGCTGCCCAGGATGGCGTTCGAGAGCCCGCCGTCGCCGCCCGGCGGCGGCGTCGGCTGCGTGAAGAGCGAGGGCCGCAAGGCGGAGGCGCCCTCCCAGAGGAGAGTCCCGATGATCCACGCCAGCCAGAAGAGACCGAAGGCGAGCGCCAGCGCCGAAAGCGCCATCATGACGGCGTTCACCCGGCGCCGGCGCCGGTAGACGGCGTTGGCGGAGTCCATCGCGGCGCTCACGTGCGCGCCCCTTCCTGCTTCGCGAGCTGCAGGAGCAGCAGCTTCGAGCAGGCGAGCACGATCGTGGTGATGAGGAAGAGGATGAGCCCGAGCTCGATCAGCGCCGCGGTATAGAGGTCGCCCACCGCCTCGGTGAACTCGTTGGCGAGCGCGGAGGCGATGCTGTTGCCCGGCGCGAAGAGCGAGGCGCTCAGGCGGTGGGCGTTGCCGATCACGAAGGTGATGGCCATGGTCTCGCCCAGCGCGCGGCCCAGCCCCAGCATGATGCCGCCGACCACGCCCACCTTGGTGTACGGGAGCACCACCTTCCACACGACCTCCCAGGTGGTGGAGCCCAGCCCGTAGGCCGACTCCTTGAGCATGGGCGGCACCAGCTCGAAGACGTCGCGCATCACCGCGGTGATGAAGGGGATCACCATCACCGCGAGGATTATCCCGGCGGTCATCATGCCGATGCCCATGGGCGGCCCCTCGAAGAGCATCCCGACGCCGGGGAGCGTTCCCAGCGTGGAGATCGCGAGCGGCTGGAGGTGCTCCTGGAAGATCGGCGCGAAGACGAAGAGGCCCCACATGCCGTAGATGATGCTGGGGATGGCCGCGAGCATCTCGATGGCGGTGCCCAGGGGCCGGCGAAGCCACGGCGGCGAGAGCTCCGTGAGGAAGAGGGCGATGCCGAAGCTCACGGGGATGGCGATCGTCATCGCGATCGCCGAGGTGACGAGCGTGCCGAAGATGGGCACCAGCGCGCCGAAGTCCTCCTGCACCGGGTCCCAGTTGGCGTTGAGGAGGAACCCCGCGCCGAACTTCTCGATCGAGAGCGTGCTGCCGATCAGCAGGGAGACGAGGATGGCCGCGAGGAGGCTGAACACCACGAACGCGAAGAGCCGCGTCACGTTGCGGAAGATCGCGTCCATCAGGGCGTTGTTGCGGGTCATCGGCGGCGTCTTCCCGGGCCCCGCGAGGCGGGAAGTCTCGCCCGTCGAGGGGCTTCTAGTATGCCCTAGCGTTTCGGCGGCCGTGGCCATGGCGGGAGCGGGAATGGGCAAGGGGCGGCTCGTCACCGCCCCCGTCGCGTCGCGTGGCGGAAAGCCGCGGTCAGAACACCGGCTTGCCGGCGGGATCCTTGATGTTCTTCCACTCGGCCTGGATCACCTTGATCACGGGATCCGGCATCGGCACGTAGTCGAGCTCGTCGGCCATCTTCTGGCCGTTGGCGAAGGCCCAGGAGAAGAACTTGAGCACTTCCTTGCCCGCCTCGGGCTTTTCCTGGGTCYTGTGGATCAGGATGAAGGACGCGCCCGTCACCGGCCAGCTCCCGTCGCCCGCCTGGTCGGTCAGCACCACGCCCATGCCCGGGGTCTTCGTCCACTCGGCGCCGGCGGCGGCCGCCTTGAACGAGGTGTCGTCCGGGGAGACGAACTTGCCGGCCTTGTTGCGCATCTGCCCGGCGGTGAGCTTGTTCTGCTTCGCGTAGGCGTACTCGACGTAGCCCAGGGAGCCGCTGATCTTCTGCACGTAGGAGGCCACGCCCTCGTTGCCCTTGCCGCCCACGCCCGCGGGCCACTTGACCGAGGTGCCCTCGCCCACGGCGCCCTTCCAGTCGGCGCTCGCCTTGGACAGGTAGTTGGTCCACAGGAAGGTCGTGCCGGAGCCGTCGGAGCGGTGCACCACCGTGATGTTCAGGTCGGGCAGCTTCACGCCGGGATTGGCGCCGGCGATCGCGGCGTCGTTCCACTTCTTGATCTTGCCGAGGTAGATGTTCGCCAGGAGCTCGCCGGTGAACTTGATCTCGCCCGCGCCGATGCCCTTGAGGTTGTAGACGGGCACCACGCCGCCCATGATGGCCGGGAACTGCAGGAGGCCGTTCTTCTCCAGGTCCTCGGCCTTCAGCGGCATGTCGGAGGCGCCGAAGTTGACGGTCTTGGCGGTGATCTGCTTGATGCCGCCGCCGGAGCCGATGGACTGGTAGTTCATGCCCGTGCCCGTGGCCTTCTTGTAGGCGTCGGCCCACTTGGCGTAGATCGGGTACGGGAAGGTGGCGCCGGCGCCGGTGATGTCGGCGGCGAGGGCGGCCTGCGGGAGGGCCAGGGCGGCCACGAGGGCGGCCGGGGCGAGGAAGCGACGGGACATGGCGAGTCTCCTGGAATGGACCTCGCCACTATAGGGAAGCGTTGTGACAGCCCCGTGACAGGGGCCCGGGGCCCTTCAGGCCGCCTGCCGGACCGCCTCGGCGATGCTCTCCGCGAGCGAGCGCACCCGCGCCGGGTCCTCGCCTTCCACCATCACGCGGATGACGGGCTCGGTGCCCGAGGGGCGAAGCAGGACGCGGCCGCGGCCGGCGAGCGCGGATTCCGCGGCGGCCACGGCCTGCCGCACCGAGGGCATCGCGGTCACGTCGGCCCGGCCCGCGAGCCGCACGTTCGTGAGCACCTGCGGCAGCAGCGTCAGCTCGCGCGTGTAGTCGCCCAGCGTCTGCCCGGCGGCGACGAGGGCTTCCAGCACCTGCAACGCCGAGATGATGGCGTCGCCCGTGGAGTGGCAGTCGAGGCACAGGATGTGGCCGGAGTTCTCGCCGCCGCACTCCCAGCCCTTCTCGTGCAGCATCTCGACCACGTAGCGGTCGCCCACCTTGGCGCGYGCGAAGGGRATGGCGAGCTCCGCGAGGCGCCGCTCGAGGGCGAAGTTGGTCATSAGSGTGCCGGCGATGCCGCCGCGCAGCCGCCCCTGCTCGTGGCGGTGCTTGGCGATGGCGTAGAGCAGCTGGTCGCCGTCGAAGAGCCGCCCGTCGTGGTCGGCCATCGCGAGCCGGTCGCCGTCGCCGTCGAAGGCGATGCCGTAGTCCGCCCCGTGCTCGACGACCGCCCTGGCCAGCGCCGACGGGTGCGTGGCCCCGAAGCCCTGGTTGATGTTGGTGCCGTTGGGGTTCGCGCCGATCGCCACCACCTCGGCGCCCAGCTCCTGGAAGACGCGCGGGCCGACGCGGTATCCGGCGCCGTGGGCGCAGTCCACGACGAGCTTCACGCCGCGCAGCGTCCGGTGCTTGGCGAAGGTGCCCTTGCAGAACTCGATGTAGCGTCCCTCGGCGTCGTGCACGCGCTCGGCCTTGCCGAGCTGCGCGGAATCGCGGGTGGCGAGCGGGCGCTCGAGCTCCGCCTCGATCTCGTGCTCGACCGCGTCGGGAAGCTTGGTGCCCTCCCCGGAGAAGAACTTGATGCCGTTGTCCTCGAAGGCATTGTGCGAGGCCGAGACCATGATGCCGGCCGACAGGCGCAGCGCCCGCGTGAGGAAGGCCACGCCCGGCGTGGGCATCGGTCCCACGAGCAGCGTGTCCACCCCGGCCGCCGACAGCCCCGACTCGAGCGCCGCCTCCAGCATGTAGCCCGAGATGCGCGTGTCCTTGCCGATGAGGACCGCGGGGCGGTCGCGGTGCGGGGGCGCGACGTCCGCGCGCGACAGGACCTTGCCCGCGCAGTAGCCGAGCTTGAGGACGAAGTCCGGCGTGATGGGCGGCTCGCCCACCTTGCCGCGCACGCCGTCGGTACCGAAGTATTTTCTCGTCATGATCTCGATGACCCCTCACCCCGGCCCTCTCCCAGGGGGGAGGGAGAACTCTGCTCCCCTCTCCCTCGGGGAGAGGGGTCGGGGGTGAGGGCAATCCACACCTTGAGCGCGTCCACCGTCTCCCTCACGTCGTGCACGCGCACGATCGAGGCGCCATTCTGAACCGCGAGCAGCGCCGCGGCAACGCTTCCGGCCACGCGCTCCGCCGCCGGCCGGCCGGTGATCTCGCCGATCATGCGCTTGCGCGAGAGCCCGGCGACGACGGGATAGCCCGCGGCAGCGAGGGCCGGGATTCCCGCGATGAGCGCCGCGTTGTGCGCGAAGTTCTTCCCGAAGCCGAACCCCGGGTCGATCGCGATCCGGTCGCGCGCCACGCCGGCGGACTCGAGGGCGCGGGCGCGGGCCGCGAGGTATTCGCGCACCTCCGCCACGACGTCGTCGTAGCGAGGGTCGGATTGCATCGTGGCCGGCGTGCCCTGCATGTGCATGGCGCACAGGCCCACGCCGGATGCGGCCACGGCGGCGACGGCGCCCTCGGCCCGGAAGGCGTTCACGTCGTTCACCATGGCACAGCCGGCGTCCACGGCGCGGCGCATCACCTCCGGCTTCATGGTGTCCACCGACACGGCGACCCCCTCGCGCACGAGCGCCGCGAGCACCGGCATGACTCGCGCGAGCTCGACCTCCAGCGCGACGGGCTCGGCGCCGGGCCGCGTCGACTCGCCGCCCACGTCCACGAGGTCCGCCCCGTCCGCGGCCATCGCCAGGCCGTGCGCGATGGCGCGCTCCGGCGCGAGGAAGCGCCCGCCGTCCGAGAAGGAATCGGCCGTGACGTTGAGGATGCCCATCACCCTCGGGCGGTCGAGGGCGAGATCGAGAACGCCGCAGCGCAGGATCGCGGCCATCAAGCGAAACGGGGCGGCCGAAGCCGCCCCGCCCTGGGTGCCGTCCCCCGGATCAAGCGCTTTCCGCCGGCGACGGATGCGACGGCGGCTCCGCGCTCTTGGCGCCGCCGTCTCCCGGCGGCGTGCTGGGCTTGGATGCCACGGGCTTGGGCGCGCGCGGGGGCTTGCCTTCCATGATGTCCTTGATCTGGTCGGAGTCGAGCGTCTCCCACTCCAGGAGCGCCTTGGTCATCGCCTCGACCTTGTCGCGGTTGTCCTCGAGGAGCTTCCTCGCCAGGCGGTATTGCTCGTCGATGATGCGGCGGATCTCCTTGTCGACCTTCTGCATGGTCTCGTCGGAGATGGCCTGGTGCGTGGTGACGGAGCGCCCGAGGAAGACCTCGCCCTCGTTCTCGCTGTAGGTCATCGGGCCCAGGACGTCCGACATGCCCCACTCGGTGACCATGCGGCGCGCCATCTCGGTGGCGCGCTTGAAGTCGTTCGAGGCGCCGGTGGTCATCTGGTTCATGAACAGCTCCTCGGCGATGCGCCCCCCGAAAAGGACGGCGATGTTGTTGAGGAGGTAGTCCCGGTTGTAGCTGTAGCGGTCCTGCTCCGGCAGCTGCACCGTGACGCCSAGCGCCCGGCCGCGCGGGATGATCGTGACCTTGTGCACCGGGTCCGTGCCCGGCAGMAGCCGCGCGACGATGGCGTGGCCCGACTCGTGGTAGGCGGTGTTCCGGCGTTCCTCYTCCGGCATCACCATGGACTTCCTCTCCGCGCCCATGATGATCTTGTCCTTCGCCTTCTCGAAATCCTCCATGTCGACCAGGCGCTTGGAGCCGCGCGCGGCGAAGAGCGCCGCCTCGTTCACGATGTTCGCGAGGTCGGCGCCGGAGAAGCCCGGGCAGCCGCGCGCGATGACGGAGGCGTCCACGTCCGGCGCGATGGGGACCTTGCGCATGTGCACGAGCAGGATCTGCTCGCGGCCGCGGATGTCCGGCAGGGGAACGACGACCTGGCGGTCGAAGCGGCCCGGGCGCATGAGCGCGGGGTCGAGCACGTCCGGCCGGTTCGTGGCGGCGATGACGATCACGCCCGAGTTGCCCTCGAAGCCGTCCATCTCCACCAGGAGCTGGTTGAGCGTCTGCTCGCGCTCGTCGTTGCCGCCGCCCAGGCCCGCGCCGCGCTGGCGGCCCACGGCGTCGATCTCGTCGATGAACACGATGCAGGGCGCGTTCTTCTTGGCCTGCTCGAACATGTCGCGCACGCGCGCCGCGCCCACGCCGACGAACATCTCGACGAAGTCGGAGCCCGAAATGGAGAAGAAGGGCACCTTGGCCTCGCCCGCGATGGCGCGCGCGAGGAGCGTCTTGCCCGTCCCGGGCGCGCCCACCATCAGCACGCCGCGCGGGATGCGGCCGCCCAGCTTCTGGAACTTCGACGGGTCGCGCAGGAACTCGACGAGCTCGCCGACCTCCTCCTTGGCCTCGTCCACGCCGGCCACGTCGGCGAACGTCACCTGGTTCTGGTTCTCGTCGAGCATCCTCGCGCGGCTCTTGCCGAACGAGAAGGCGCCGCCGCGCCCGCCGCCCTGCATCTGGCGCATGAAGAAGATCCAGACCCCGATCAGCAGCAGCATCGGGAACCAGGAGACGAAGATGTTCATGAGGAGCGAGGGCTCCTCCTCGGGCTTGGCCTCGACCGAGACGCCGTTCTTGAGCAGGTCGGAGACCATCCACGGGTCCATGATGCCCGGGGTGTAGACGGTGTAGCTCTTGCCGTCCTTCGAGGTCGCCTTGAGCGTGCGGTTGCCGTCCATCTTCACCTTGGCGATGCGGCCCTGGCGCGACTCCTCCATGAACGTGGAGTAGTCGAGCACGTTGGCGCTGGTCTGGCGGTTGCCGACCTGCATGAAGACCATGGTCAGCACGATGCCGATGACCAGCCAGACCATGATGGTGCGAACGGTATTGTTCACGTACGGTTTCCTCGAAAAAGACCCTAGCGAATCAGCGGGATAGGGGAACTAGTCACTATAGCAAAGTTCGGGCGTTCTGCCCCGTTTCAAGTGCCGAAGTACCTACGGGAACCGGTGTCGGGCCACTTTGCCCATTTCTTGGGCAAAGTAGCCCGACACCGGTTACTCCGGTTCCTACTTCGGTTCCCGGGCCAGGAGGTAGAGTTCCGCGCTCTCGCCCCGGGAGGCGTCCGGCTTGCGGACGACCACCTTGGCGAAGGCCCCCCGCAGCGAGCGCAGGAACTCGTCGTACCCGGCTCCCTGGAAGACTTTGACGAGGAAGGCACCGCCGGGTTTCAGGTGCGCCACGGCGAAATCCCGGGCCAGCTCGGCGAGCGCCATCGACCGGGCCTGGTCGGTGATGGCGATTCCCGACAGGTTGGGGGCCATGTCCGAGAGCACGGCGTCCGCCTTCGCCCCGCCGAGCGCCGCCTCGACCGCCGCGAGCCCCGCCGGGGCGGCGAAGTCGCCCTGCAGGAAGGTCGCCCCGGCCACCGGTTCCATCTCCAGCAGGTCGATGGCGATCACCCGTCCCCGCGGGCCGACGCGCTTCGCGGCGACCTGCGTCCACCCCCCCGGGGCGGCGCCGAGGTCCACGACGACCGCCCCCGGGGCGAGGATGCGGTCCCGGTCGTCGATCCCGGTGAGCTTGTAGGCGGCGCGCGAGCGGTAGCCCTCCTTCCTCGAGCGCTGCACGAAGGGGTCGTTGACGTGGCGGCGAAGCCACTGCCTGCTCGATGCCGAGCGCTTCATCGGAAAGCCTTCGCGAATCGCGTCATAATCCCCGCATGCCCGCCCTGACAACCGCCCGCCGCAGCGAATTGCGCGCCCAGGCCCACGGCCTCTCCCCCGTCGTGATGATCGGCGACAAGGGGCTCACGGATGCCATCGTCGCCGAGACGGACCGCGCGCTCACGGCGCACGAGCTCATCAAGGTGAAGGCCGCCAGCGACGACCGCGAGGCACGCTCCGCCTGGATGGCCGAACTCTGCGAGCGCCTCGGGGCGCAACCGGTGCAGTCCATCGGCAAGATCCTCGTCCTCTGGCGCGAGAACCCGGAAAAGAAGGAGAAGGCGCCCGCGGCCAGGCCCGCGCCGGCGCCGGCGAAGAGGAAGCCCGCCTCAGGCCGTCAGAAGAAGAAGCACCGGACGGCCGAGGAGCTCATTCGTATCGAACGTCAACGATCTCGTACTCCTTCACCCCGCCCGGAGCCCGAACCTCCGCGACGTCGCCCGAGAACTTCCCGATGAGGGCCTTGGCGATCGGCGAGGAGTAGGAGATCTTGCCGGCCTTGATGTCGGCCTCGTCCTCGCCGACGATCTGGTAGGTCACGCTCCCGGAGCTCGTGGTGTCCATGAGCTCCACGGTGGTCCCGAAGACGACGCGGCCGTCATCCTCCAGCAGGGCCGGGTCGATCACCTGCGCGTTGGCGAGCTTCGCCTCGAGCTCCAGGATGCGGCCCTCGATGAAGCCCTGCTTCTCGCGCGCCGCGTCGTACTCCGCGTTCTCGGAGATGTCGCCGTGCGCCCTCGCCTCGGCGATGGCGGTGATGACGGCCGGGCGGTCCACCGTCTTCAGGCGGTGGAGCTCGGCCTTCAGCAGGTCCGCGCCGACGCGGGTGATCGGGAATTTGCCCATGCGGGAATTATATTCGGTTGACGGCCCGTGCCCCGGCCGCGTTACGGGATGGTGGCGTGCAGGCCCTGCAGGTCGTAGGGCCGCAGCTCCTCGAAGTGCTGGATGCCCACGCAGGCCGCGCGCGCGCCGGAGACCGTCGTGTAGTAGGTGACGCGGCCCTGCAGCGCGGAGTTGCGGATCGACCACGAGTCGCGCACCGAGCGGCGGTCCTCCTCGACCGTGTTGATGATGAGGCTGATCTCCTTGTTGCGGACCATGTCCACCACGTTGGGGCGGCCCTCCATCACCTTGTTGACGCGCTGCACCGTGAGGCCGGCGGCCTCCAGCGCCGCGGCCGTGCCCTTGGTGGCCACGAGCGTGAAGCCCAGGCCCGCGAGCGTGCGGGCGATCTCCACCGTGCCCGGCTTGTCCTCGTCCCGGACCGACAGGAACGCCTTGCCGCTCCTGGGCAGGCGCACCCCCGCGGCGAGCTGGCTCTTCACGAAGGCCTCGGCGAAGGTGTGGCCCACGCCCATCACCTCGCCCGTGGACTTCATCTCCGGACCCAGGATCGTGTCCACGCCCGGGAACTTGATGAAGGGGAACACCGCCTCCTTCACCGAGAAGTACGGCGGCACGATCTCCTTCGTCACCCCCTGCGAGGCGAGCGAGCGCCCCGCCATGCAGCGCGCGGCCACCTTGGCGAGCGGCCTCTGGATGGCCTTCGACACGTAGGGCACGGTGCGCGAGGCGCGCGGGTTCACCTCGAGCACGAAGACCTTCTCGTCCTGGATCGCGAACTGCACGTTCATGAGGCCCACGACGTTGAGCCCCTTCGCCATGGCGACCGTCTGGCGGCGAAGCTCGTCCTGGAGCTGCGCCGAGAGGCTGAAGGGCGGAAGCGAGCAGGCCGAGTCGCCGGAGTGCACCCCGGCCTGCTCGATGTGCTCCATGATCCCGCCGATGATGACCGCGGACCCGTCGCTCACGGCGTCGACGTCCACCTCGATCGCGTCGTTGAGGAAGCGGTCGATGAGCACGGGCGAGTCGTTGGAGACCTTCACGGCCTCCTTCATGTAGCGCACGAGGTCGCTCTCGGCGTGCACGATCTCCATCGCCCGCCCGCCGAGCACGTAGGAGGGGCGCACCACCACGGGGTAGCCGATCTCCTTGGCGCCTTCGAGGGCCGCTTCGGCCGTCCTCGCCGTGCGGTTGGGCGGCTGCAGGAGCTTCAGCTCGTGCAGCATCTGCTGGAAGCGCTCGCGGTCCTCGGCCTTGTCGATGGAGTCCGGGCTCGTGCCGATGATGGGCACGCCCGCCGCCTCGAGGTCGCGCGCGAGCTTGAGCGGCGTCTGGCCGCCGAACTGCACGATCACCCCCTCGGGCTTCTCCTTGTCCACGATCTCGAGCACGTCCTCGAGCGTGAGCGGCTCGAAGTAGAGGCGGTCGGAGGTGTCGTAGTCGGTCGAGACGGTCTCCGGGTTGCAGTTGACCATGATGGTCTCGAACCCGTCCTCGCGCAGCGCCAGCGCCGCGTGCACGCAGCAGTAGTCGAACTCGATGCCCTGCCCGATGCGGTTGGGGCCGCCGCCCAGCACCATGATCTTCCTGCGGTCCGTGGGCTCGGCCTCGTCCTCCTCGTCGTACGTGGAGTACATGTACGCCGTCTTCGTCGCGAACTCCGCGGCGCAGGTGTCGACGCGCTTGTAGACGGGGCGGATGCCGAAGGCGTGGCGGCGCGCGCGCACCTGCTGCTCGCTCGTCTTCCACAGGTAGGCCAGACGCCGGTCCGAGAAGCCCTTCCGCTTGAGGCTGCGCAGCTCCTCGGGCGTGAAATCGGCCAATGACCGCTTCTCGATGGCGAGCTCGGTGTCGACGAGGTCCTTGATCTGCGCGAGGAACCAGGGGTCGATCCTCGTGCAGCGGTGCACGTCCTCGAGGCTCATGCCCACGCCGAAGGCGTCGGCCACGTACCACAGGCGCTCGGCGCGCGGGTAGGCGAGCTCGTCCTCGATCTTCTCCATGTCGACGGACTTGAGGTTGAAGCCGTCGACTCCCACCTCGAGGCCGCGAAGCGCCTTCTGCAGGGACTCCTGGAAATTGCGCCCGATGGCCATCACCTCGCCCACGCTCTTCATCTGCGTGGTGAGCCGGTCGTCGGCCTGGGGGAACTTCTCGAACGCGAAGCGCGGCACCTTGGTGACCACGTAGTCGATCGTGGGCTCGAAGGAGGCCGGCGTGGCGCCGCCCGTGATGTCGTTCCTCAGCTCGTCGAGCGTGTAGCCCACGGCGAGCTTGGCGGCGATCTTGGCGATCGGGAAGCCCGTGGCCTTGGAGGCCAGCGCGGACGACCGGGAAACCCGCGGGTTCATCTCGATGATGACCATGCGCCCGTCGGCCGGGTTGATGGCGAACTGGACGTTGGAGCCGCCGGTCTCCACCCCGATCTCGCGCAGGCACGCGATCGAGGCGTCGCGCAGGATCTGGTACTCCTTGTCCGTGAGCGTCTGCGCCGGGGCCACGGTGATGGAGTCGCCCGTGTGCACGCCCATCGGATCGAGGTTCTCGATGGAGCAGATGATGATGCAGTTGTCCGCCTTGTCGCGGACCACCTCCATCTCGAACTCCTTCCAGCCGAGGACGCTTTCCTCGATGAGGAGCTCCTTCGTGGGCGAGGCCTCCAGGCCGCGCTCGCAGATGGAGACGAATTCCTCCATGTTGTAGGCGATGCCGCCCCCGGTTCCGCCGAGCGTGAACGAGGGCCGGATGATCGTGGGGAAGCCCACCATGGCCTGGACCTGCACCGCCTCCTCGAGGGAGTGGGCCAGCGCCGAGCGGGCGCTCTCCAGGCCGATCTTCGCCATGGCGTTCTTGAACTTCTCGCGGTCCTCGGCCTTGTCGATCGCCTCCTTCTTGGCGCCGATCATCTCCACGCCGTACTTCTCGAGGACGCCGTTCTTGGCGAGGTCGAGGGCGCAGTTGAGCGCGGTCTGCCCGCCCATCGTGGGCAGCAGCGCGTCGGGGCGCTCCTTCTCGATGATCTTCTCGACCATGCGCCAGGTGATGGGCTCGATGTAGGTGACGTCGGCCATCTCCGGGTCGGTCATGATGGTCGCCGGGTTGGAGTTCACCAGGATCACCCGGTAGCCCTCGTCCCGCAGCGCCTTGCACGCCTGCGCGCCCGAGTAGTCGAACTCGCACGCCTGGCCGATGACGATCGGGCCGGCGCCGATGATCAGGATGCTCTTGATGTCGGTGCGCTTAGGCATGGGGTACCCCGGGGAACGCCGATTTGCGCCGATGTCCCGCCGATTGCCGCCGATTCATTCCGATTGCTCTGTGACTCCAGGGGTGGCCGGCACCCTCGCACGCGTTCGCATCCTTCGACATCCACCCTGAATGATCGGCGGCAATCGGCGGGACATCGGCGGAAATCGGCGTTTTCATGCCTTGCCCTTCGCCATGAGCGACACGAAGCGATCGAAGAGGTAGGACATCTCCTTCGGGCCCGGCGAAGCCTCGGGGTGGCCCTGGAAGCTGAAGGCGGGCGCGTCGGTGCGCTCGATGCCCTGCAGCGAGCCGTCGAAGAGCGACTTGTGGGTCACGCGCACGTTGGCCGGCAGGGTGGCCTCGTCCACCGCGAAGCCGTGGTTCTGGCTGGTGATGAAGACGCGCTTCGTGTCGAGGTCCTGCACCGGGTGGTTGGCGCCGTGGTGTCCGAACTTCATCTTCACCGTCCGCGCGCCGCTCGCGAGCCCCAGCAGCTGGTGGCCGAGGCAGATGCCGAAGACCGGCGTGCCGGAGGCCACGATCTCGCGGATGGCCTCGATCGCGTAGCCGCAGGGCTCGGGGTCGCCGGGACCGTTGGACAGGAAGACGCCGTCGGGCTTGAACCCGAGGGCCTCCTTCGCGCTCGCCTGGGCGGGCAGCACCGTCACGTGGCAGCCGCGCTCGGCGAGGTGGCGGAGGATGTTGTGCTTGACGCCGTAGTCGTAGGCGACGACGTGGTGGCGGGGGGCGGCCGCCTTCCCATAGCCCGTCGCGAGCGCCCAGAGCGAGCCGTTCCACTCGTAGCGCGCCTTGCAGGTGACGACCTTGGCGAGGTCCAGGCCGGCCATCGAGGGTGCGGCGCGGGCCGCCTCCAGGGCCGCCTGCTCTTCCGTCTCTCCGGTGACGATGCAGCCGTTCTGCGCGCCCCGTGTGCGAAGGATGCGCGTGAGGCGGCGGGTGTCGATGTCGGCGATCGCCACGACGCCGTGGCGCTCGAGGTAGGCGGGGAGGGTCTCCTGCATCCGCCAGTTGGAGGCGAGGAGCGGGAGGTCGCGGATGACCAGGCCCGCGGCGAAGACGCCGCGCGACTCCACGTCCTCGGCGTTGGCGCCGGTGTTGCCGATGTGCGGGTAGGTGAGCGTGACCACCTGGCCGGCGTAGGAGGGGTCCGTGAGGATCTCCTGGTAGCCCGTCATCGAGGTGTTGAAGACCACCTCGCCGACGGTGCGGCCGGGCGCGCCGATGGATGTGCCGCGAAAGACGGACCCGTCGGCGAGAACCAGGAGGGCGGGGGTCTTCTGCGACAAGGAAAGCTCCGGAAACGGGGAAAACGACGGGCGCAAAAAAACGGGAGGAGCTTTTTCGTGAATCCCAGGCTCATCCCGCTTTCATTGACCCGAAATGATAGCAAATCCGGGCCTCTTCTTCAACGAAGCCCGCCTTCGGGAGGATAATTCCCGCACACCATGCAGGCTCTTCACGCGCTCGCCGGCATCGCCGCCCTCCTCGCCCTCTCCTGGGCCCTGTCCGAGGACCGCCGCGGCGTGCGCTGGCGGGTGGTGGCTGCCGGCCTCGCGCTCACCGTGGCGCTGGCGGGGCTGCTGCTGGCCGTGCCCTGGCTCAGGGACGCCGTCTTCTCGCTCAACGCGGGACTCGCGGCCCTGGAGCGCGCCACCCAGGCCGGAACCACCTTCGTCTTCGGCTTCCTCGCGGGCGGGCCCGCCCCCTACGCCGAGACCAACCCGGGCGCCTCCTTCGTGCTCGCCTTCCGGGCGCTGCCCCTCGTGCTCGTGGTGAGCGCCCTTTCCGCGCTGCTCTTCCACTGGCGCGTGCTGCCGGTCGTGGTGAAGGCCTTCGCCTGGGTGCTCAACCGCTCGATGGGGCTGGGCGGGGCGGTCGGCGTCTCCTCGGCCGTGAACGTCTTCGTGGGGATGGTCGAGGCGCCGCTCGTGGTGAAGCCCTACCTCGCCAGGCTCTCGCGCTCGGAGCTCTTCATGGTGATGGTGTGCGGCATGGCGACCATCGCCGGGACGGTGCTCGCGCTCTACGGCGCCATCCTCGCGCCCGTGGTGCCGGACGCCATCGGCCACGTCATCGTCGCTTCCTTCGTGGCCACCCCGGCGGCCATCGTGGTCGCGGCCCTCATGGTGCCCGGCACCATGTCCGACGAGGCCGCGATCGAGATCCCGCGCCAGGACGCCACCGCCATGGACGCGGTCACCCGCGGCACCATGGAGGGAGCGCAGCTCCTCATCCAGATCGTGGCAATGCTCGTCGTCCTGATCGCGCTCGTGCACCTCGCGAACGCGGCGCTGTCGCTGCTGCCCGCGGTGGACGGCTCTCCGCTCACCCTCCAGAGGATGCTGGGGTGGCTCTTCGCCCCGCTCGCCTGGACGGCCGGGGTGCCCTGGGCCGAGGCGCAGGCGGGAGGGGCGCTGCTCGGGACGAAGACGATCCTCAACGAGTTCGTCGCCTACCTCGACCTCGCGAAGCTGCCTGCGGGCGAGTTGAGCGCCCGCTCCCGCCTGCTGATGACCTATGCGCTGTGCGGGTTCGCCAATTTCGGAAGCCTCGGCATCCTCATCGGCGGGATGGGTGCGATGGTGCCGGAGCGGCGCGGGGAGATCGTCTCGCTGGGGATGAAGTCGATCGTCGCCGGCACGCTCGCCACCTGCCTCACCGCGGCGGTGGTGGGCATCTTCGTGTGATGCGAGCGAAAGTCTTTGGAAACGCCG
>PQAI01000030.1 GCA_003105245.1 Betaproteobacteria bacterium
CTTCACCGCGTGCTCGAGCATCTCGGTGTAGAGGGCGAAGCCCACGTCGTGGATGCCGCCCGACTGCGACTCGCCGAGGACCTCGCCGGCGCCGCGGATCTCGAGGTCGTGCATGGCGAGGTAGAAGCCGGCGCCCAGGTCCTCCATCGCCTGGATCGCCTCCAGGCGCTTCCTCGCGTTGGCGGCGAGCGCGTCCTCGGGAGGCGTGAGGAGGTAGGCGTAGGCCTGGTGGTGCGAGCGGCCGACGCGGCCGCGCAGCTGGTGCAGCTGCGCGAGCCCGAAGCGGTCGGCGCGGTCGATGAGGATGGTGTTGGCCGAGGGCACGTCGATGCCCGTCTCGATGATCGTCGAGCACAGCAGCACGTTGGCGCGCTGGTGGTAGAAGTCGCGCATCACGCGCTCGAGGTCGCGCTCGCGCATCTGCCCGTGGGCCACCGCGATCCTCGCCTCGGGCAGCAGCTTCTCGAGGATCCCGCGCCGGTTCTCGATGGTCTCCACCTCGTTCCAGAGGTAGTAGGCCTGGCCGCCGCGCTTGAGCTCGCGCAGCACGGCCTCGCGGACGATGCCGGGCGAATGGCGCGCGACGAAGGTCTTGATGGCCAGGCGCCGCTGCGGCGCGGTGGCGATGACCGAGAAGTCGCGCAGCCCCTCGAGCGACATCGCGAGCGTGCGCGGGATGGGCGTGGCGGTGAGGGTGAGCACGTCGACCTCGGCGCGCAGGCGCTTCAGCTCCTCCTTCTGGCGCACGCCGAAGCGGTGCTCCTCGTCGATGATGACGAGGCCGAGGTTGCGGAACGCGACCCCCTTCTGGATGAGCTTGTGGGTGCCGATGGCGACGTCCACGGAGCCGTCGGCCAGTCCCGAGACGGTGCCGGCGATCTCCCTGGCGCTGCGGAAGCGCGAGAGCTCCGCGATCCGCACGGGCCAGGGCGCGAAGCGGTCGCTGAAGTTCTGGAAGTGCTGCTCGGCCAGCAGCGTCGTGGGGACGAGGATCGCCACCTGCTTGCCGGCGGCCACCGCCACGAAGGCGGCCCGCATGGCCACCTCGGTCTTGCCGAAGCCCACGTCGCCGCAGACGAGGCGGTCCATGGGCTTTCCGGAGGTCATGTCCGCCACCACCGACTGGATGGCGCTCGCCTGGTCGGGCGTCTCCTCGAACTCGAATGCGGAGGCGAAGGACTCGTAGTCCTGCGCCTTCAGCGGGAAGGCGAAGCCCTGGCGCGCGGCGCGGCGGGCGTAGAGGTCGAGGAGCTCGGCGGCCGTGTCGCGGACCTGCTGCGCGGCCTTGCGCCGCGCCTTCTCCCACTGGCCGCTGCCGAGGCGGTGCACCGGGGCGTCGTCGGGCGAGGCGCCGGTGTAGCGGCTGATCACGTGCAGCTGCGCCACCGGCACGTAGAGCTTGTCGCTCCCGTCGTACTCGAGGTGCAGGAACTCCGTGGGCCCCTCGCCGAGGTCGAGCGTCACCAGGCCGCGGTAGCGCCCGATGCCGTGCTGGCTGTGGACGACGGGGTCGCCTTCCTTCACCTCCGCGAGGTCGCGCAGCATTCCCTCCGCGCTGGTGCGCCCGCGCGCGTCGCGGCGGCGCGCCTGGCGCACCTGGGAGGGGTAGAGCTCGGCCTCGGTGACGATCGCCAGGCGCTCGGCGGGTAGCGCGAATCCCGCGGCGAGCGGGCCGTGCGTGAGGACGAGGGGCGCCCCGGCCGCCAGGGCCTGCGACCACCCGTCGGCGGCCACCGCCCGCAGGCCGTGCTCGGCCAGGAGCTGCGACAGGGTCTCGCGCCTGCCGGGGCCCTCGGCGACCAGCACGACGCGCCCGTCGAACGAGGAGACGAAGCGCTGGAAGGCGCCGAGGGGCTGCGGCGAGCGGCGGTCCACGCCGACCACGGGCAGGTCGGCGGGCTCGATCGGGGGTGCGCCGGCGGGCGCGGAGGCCTGAGCCCCGCGCTTCACGTCCAGGCGCGGCAGGTCCTGGAGCGCGACGAAGAACGAATCGGCGGAAAGGTAGAGCTGGTCCGGGGGAAGCAGGGGCCGGTCGAGGTCGCCGCGCAGCAGGTCGAAGCGGCCCTTGAGGTCGCGCCAGAAGTCTTCCGCGCCGGCGGGCACGTCCTCGTGGAGCACGACCGTGGCCCCGGCCGGCAGGTAGTCGAAGAGCGTGGAGGTCGAGTCGAAGAAGAGCGGCAGGTAGCATTCCACGCCCGGGGGCGCGATGCCGTTGGAGACGTCCTTGTAGGCGCGCCGCTTCGTGGGGTCGCCCTCGAAGCGTTCGCGGAAGTTGGCGCGGAAGCGGGCGCGTCCCTCCTCGTCGAGCGGGAACTCGCGCGCCGGCAGGAGCCGGACCTCGGCCACCGGGTAGATGGAGCGCTGCGTGTCGACGTCGAAGGTGCGGATCGACTCGATCTCGTCGCCGAGGAGGTCCAGGCGGTAGGGCACGGAACTCCCCGTCGGGAAGAGGTCCACGAGGCCGCCGCGGACGCAGAACTCGCCGGGCGCCATCACCTGCTGCACGGCCGCGTAGCCCGCCACCGCGAGCTGCGCCTTGAGCGCATCCAGGTCCAGGCGCGTCTTCTGCTTCAGGAAGAAGGTGCGGGCCGCGAGGTAGCCGCGCGGCGGCAGTCGCTGCAGCGCCGTCGACACCGGGACGATCCCCACGTCGCACGCCCCCTGCGAGAACTGGTGCAGGGTGGCGAGCCGCTCGGACACCAGGTCGGGGTGCGGCGAGAACTGGTCGTAGGGCAGGATCTCCCAGTCCGGCAGGCGGTGGACGGCCAGCGACGGGTCGAGCCAGGCGATCTCGTCGCGCAGGCGCTCGGCCTCCTGCGCCGACTGCGTCACGACGAAGACCGGCCTCGCGCCCCGGGCGAGGCGCGAGATCCACAGGGCGTCGGAGGAGCCCGAGCGGGCGACCGCGGGCCGTGCCACCTAGCCTACGCGACGACTACCGGGATCTTCCCGATCTTCGCGCGCCACTCGGCCGGGCCGGACTTGTGCACGGCGTTGCCGTTCGAGTCGACGGCCACCGTGACCGGCATGTCCTTCACCTCGAACTCGTGGATGGCCTCCATGCCGAGGTCGGCGAAGGCGAGCACGCGCGCCTTCTTGATCGACTTGGACACCAGGTAGGCGGCGCCGCCCACGGCGATGCAGTAGGCCGCCTTGTGCTTCCTGATCGCCTCGGTGGCCGCCGGGCCGCGCTCGCTCTTGCCCACCATGCCGATGAGGCCGGTCTGCGAGAGCATCGTGTCGACGAACTTGTCCATGCGCGAGCTCGTCGTCGGGCCCGCGGGGCCCACCGCCTCGTCGCGCACCGCGTCCACCGGGCCCACGTAGTAGATGAACTTGTTGGTGAAGTCCACCGGCAGCTTCTCGCCCTTCGCCAGCATCTCGACCATGCGCTTGTGCGCGGCGTCGCGGCCGGTGAGGAGCTTGCCGGAAAGCAGCAGCGTCTCGCCCGCCTTCCAGCTCGCGAGATCGGCCTTCGTGAGCGTGTCCAGGTCCACGCGCCGGCTCGACTTGAAGTCGAGGGCGAGCTTCGGCCAGTCGGAAAGGTCCGGCGGGTCGAAGGTGGCGGGGCCGGAGCCGTCGAGGACGAAGTGCTGGTGGCGCGTGGCGGCGCAGTTGGGCAGCAGCGCCACGGGCTTGGAGGCGGCGTGCGTGGGATAGTCGTTCACCTTCACGTCGAGCACGGTGGTGAGGCCGCCCAGGCCCTGCGCGCCGATGCCCAGCGCGTTCACCTTTTCGTAGAGCTCGAGGCGCAGCTCCTCGGCGCGGTTCTTCGGGCCGCGGGCGAGGAGCTCCTGGATGTTGATGGGGTCCATCATCCCCCACTTGGCCATGAGCATCGCCTTCTCCGGCGTGCCGCCGATGCCCAGCGAGAGGATTCCCGGCGGGCACCAGTCGGCGCCCATGGTGGGCACGACGGAGAGCACCCAGTCGACGATGGAGTCCGAGGGAAGCAGCATCGCGAACTTGCTCTTGTTCTCCGAGCCGCCGCCCTTGGCCGCGACGATCACCTCGACCTTGTCGCCGGGCACCAGCTCCACGTGCACGACGGCCGGCGTGTTGTCGCCGGTGCTCTTCCTCTTGCCGTCGGGATCGGCCAGCACGGAGGCGCGCAGCGGGTTGTCCTTGTCGGTGTAGGCGCGGCGCACGCCCTCGTCGACCATCTGCTGCAGCGTCATCTTCGCGTCCCAGCGCACGTCCATGCCCACCCGGATGAAGGCGATGGCGATGCCCGTGTCCTGGCAGATGGGGCGGTGGCCCTCCGCGGACATGCGCGAGTTGATGAGGATCTGCGCCATCGCGTCCTTCGCGGCCGGGCTCTCCTCGCGCTCGTACGCCTTCGCGAGCGAGCGGATGTAGTCGGCCGGGTGGTAGTAGCTGATGTACTGGAACGCGTCGGCGACGCTCTGGATGAGGTCTTCCTGGCGGATCGTGGTCATGGCGTGTCCTGTCAGTGGTTGTTCTTCCCGGCCGGCTTCTCGGGGTGCGGCATGATGCGGTCGCACGCGGCGATGGCCATGGCGGAAAGGAGGAAGGCGACGTGGATGGCGGTCTGCGCGATCAGGGTCTTCTCGGAATACGCGGCCGCGTTGATGAAGGTCTTGAGCAGGTGGATCGAGGAGATGCCGATGATGGCGGTGGCGAGCTTCACCTTCAGCACCGAGGCGTTCACGTGCGACAGCCACTCGGGCTGGTCCGGGTGCCCCTCGAGGTCCAGGCGCGAGACGAAGGTCTCGTAGCCGCCGATGATCACCATGATGAGGAGGTTCGAGATCATCACCACGTCGATGAGGCCCAGCACCACGAGCATGATCACGGTCTCCGTGAGCTGCCGGGGCTCGCCGCCCTGGGTGGCCGCGATGGCGGCGGCGGCCACTTCCTGCGCGCCGCGCGTGTCCATGGTCACCGAGACGCTCTTGTAGATGGCCGCGAGCGCCGCCTGGTTGCCGAAGGCGGCCTCGACCAGGTGCACGAGCTCCACCCAGAAGTGGAACACGTAGACGCCCTGGGCGACGATGAGGCCGAGGTAGAGGGGCAGCTGCAGCCACCGGCTCATGAAGATGAGGTTCGGCAGCGGCTTCATCGGGCGGAGTTTTTCACGTTCGTCCATGGCGGGCTTCGAAGTGGCGACGCCCCGGCGGGCGGGCCGCCGGGGCGTGAGACGGGAACTGCGCGGGGATCAGGCCGTGGAGCGCGCGAGCGCGATGTCCGGACGGATCTCCCTGCGCAGGATTTTACCATTGCGGGTGCGGGGGAAATCCCTGGCGAGGTATACGACCTTGGGTGCCTTGTAGGCGGCCAGGTGCTCGCGGCCGAAGGCGGCCAGCTCGTCGGCCGTGACCGCGGCGCCCGCGTGCGCGATCACGTAGGCGACCACCAGCAGCTTGTCCTTGCCGGCCTCCTCGCCCACGCAGGCGCAGTCGGCCACCGCCGGGTGGCTCTTCAGCACGCGCTCGATCTCGTAGGGCGAGACGCGGTAGCCGAAGCTCTTGATGATGTCGTCCTTGCGGCCGAGGAACCAGATGTAGCCGTCGGCGTCGTAGCGCGCGTAATCGCCGGTGAAGAACCAGCCGTCGTGCCTGAGCTTCGCGGTCTCCTCCGGCAGGTTCCAGTAGCTCAGGAAGAGGCCCGGGTCGGATTCCGGGATGCAGATCATGCCCTCCTCGCCCGGGGCGACCTCCTCGAGCGTCTCGGGGTTCAGCAGCCGGATGTCGTGGCCGGGCTGCGGGAAGCCGGCGCTTCCCGGGCGGATGGGCCGGAAGCGGCTCTGCGACAGGTAGTAGCTGAATTCGCTCATCCCCACCGCCTCGAAGATGTCGAGGCCGAAGCGCTCCTTCCACAGCCCGAACACCTCGTCGGAGAGGTGCTCGCCGGCGCTCATGCAGTGGCGCAGCGTCGGCACGTCGGACTTCGAGAACGTCGTCTTCTGCAGGATCTGGCGGTAGATCGTCGGCACGCCGATGAAGATCGTGGCGCCGTGCTTGGCGATGAGCTTCGGCCAGGTCTCGGCGTCGTTCTTCCCCTCGTGCGCGATCACGGTCTTGCCGTGGTAGAGCGGGTCCATGAGGGCGGAGCCGAGCACGTAGGTCCAGTTGAACTTGCCCGAGTGGACGATGCGGTCGCCCCGGCCCGGCGCGGCTCCCGCCTCGTGGTCGCCATGCTCGAGAAAATGGAACCAGTAGGTGGCCGCCGGCGTGCGCCCGACGAGCGAGCGGTGGCCGTGCAGCACGCCCTTGGGGTAGCCGGTGGTTCCGGAGGTGTAGACGAGGTAGGCGGGGTCGTCGAACGCCGTGTCCTCGGCCGGCTCCCACGTGGAGATCGCCTCGAGCGCGGGGCCGAGGTCGATGGAGCGGATGCCGGGCACCTCGGCCACCTCGCCCGGGCCCGACAGCAGCGCGTAGCGAAGCGACTCCTTTCCCGCGAGCTTCGGGCCCATCGCCTTCCACGCCGCCTTGTCGATGACGATCGCGTGCGCGCCCGAGTCGTGCGCGAGGTACTCGACCTCCTCGGCCGTGAGCAGCGTCGAGGTGGGCACGCTCACGGCGCCGCGCTTCATGGCGCCCAGGAAGGCCGTGGGGTAGTCGAGCGAGTTCGGCAGCCGGATGAGCACGCGGTCGCCGCGCGGGATGCCGAGGTCGCGCAGCAGCTGGGCGAAGCGGCTGGTGCGCTCGGCGAGCGCGCGGTAGGTGATGGAGCTGGTGCCGAGCGCGTCGTCCTCGACGATCATCGCCGCGCGATCCGCGGCGGGCGTGCCCAGGTGCGCGTCCGTGCACGCGACGCCGATGTTGAGGCGCGCGGGCACCTTCCACTCCCACTTCGGGAAAGGCGCGAAGGGCGAGGAGCGCGCGTTCAAAGGATGACCCCGTACGGCCAGTTTTCGCGCACCACCTGGGCCGGCAGGCGCTTGAGGACGTCCATCGCGAAGTCGGTGTCGGCGGGCGACAGCGCGTGCAGCGCGTGCGCGCGCAGCAGCGTCTGCAGCGCCTTGCCGAACATCGGCGGGTCGAGCATCTCGCCCTGGAACTTGATGGCCCCGCCCATGAGGGCGTCGGCCTCGACCGCGGCCTTGAGGATCGCGATCTTGGTCTTGATGTCGGAGGGCGAGGGCGTGAAGGCGACCTTGCAGGGGTGGATGTGGGAGGGGTGGATCACCTGCTTGCCGGAAAGCCCCAGCGAGGCCTCCTCGCAGGCGTGGCGGTAGACCACGCGCGACTCCTCGTCGCCGTGCAGGTCGAGCCAGCGGCGCACGTCGTCGGGCTCGACGAAGGTCTCGGGCATGGCGCTCTGGCCGATGAGGGTCTCGACGCCGCCGATCACGCCCTTGCCCGCGATCCGGGCCTCGAAGAGGATGTCGTGCAGGTAGAACTTGAGCTCCTCGGTCCAGTGCCGGGGCGTGATGTGGATGCCCATGGCCTTGGAGAAGTCGTGGATGCCGAACACCACGTGCTTCACCGTCGCGTACTGCATGAGCTCGGGGGCGATCTTGAGCGACTTGGGGTGCTCGATGATGGGCTGGATGGTGATGCGGTTGTTCAGGCCCACCAGCACCGCGGAGAGGTCGCGGATCTCGGGCGCGCCGTAGGCCTCGCCCGCCTTGGCGAGCATGACGACGTCGAAGTGGTCCGCGAGGTCCCGCACCATCGCGAGGTCCTTCTCGTACTCCTCCGTGCGGAACGGGTTGATGCGCACCGCGACCTGCACCTCGCGCTTGCGCGGCAGGCCCGGCAGCTCCCGGCGCAGGAGCTCGCGGCTCATCTCCTTCTGCCGGCAGCCGTCCTCCAGGTCGAAGAGCAGGGTGTGCGAGGTCGTGTTCCAGGCGTGCTTCTTGAAGCGCTGCGCCGCCTGCTCCAGGTCCTCGTAGATGCCGAGCGACGGCGCGTACTTCACCGGCGGGTAGTAGATCTGGATCCCGGGCCAGTAGTCGCCGAGGATCTCGGGGGCGGCCGGCGCGGAGGGCGGCAGGGAGGCGGGCAGCGGGGCGTTCATGGAATTCCTCGGTGGATCAATGGGTTGCTGCATCCTTCAGCGGCCCGGGCCAAGCGCGCCGGGACCGTCGCGATCCACGCTAGCACCGATGTTGCGGTGCGTCAACAGTCTTATATAAGATATGAGACTTCGGCCCCGGTTCAGGGTTTTCCCGGGGGGCGAGGGGGGCGCGGGAGCGRGCCTCGTGCTATAAAACCTGCCCGCCGCGCGCGACGGCCGCGACACGCCGCCGCACCCCGGCCGGGCCAACACAACGCCGCAAACGAAGGAGGAACAGCGTCCATGTCGAACATCGAATCCGTCCTGCAGGAATCGCGCGTCTTCGCGCCTTCCGAGGCCATGGTGAAGCAGGCCAACGTCTCCGGCATGGCCGCCTACGAGGCGATGTGCAAGGAGGCCGAGCGCGACTTCGAGGGATTCTGGGGCAGGCTGGCCCGCGAGACCCTGCTGTGGTCGAAGCCCTTCACCCGCACCCTCGACGAGTCCGGGGCGCCCTTCTACAAGTGGTTCGACGACGGCGAGCTCAACGCCTCCTACAACTGCCTCGACCGGCACCTGAAGACGCAGCCGGACAAGGTCGCCATCGTCTTCGAGGCCGACGACGGCAAGGTGACGAAGGTCACCTACAAGGAGCTCTACCACCGCGTCTGCCAGTTCGCCAACGGCCTGAAGGCGCTCGGCATCAGGAAGGGCGAGCGCGTCCTCATCTACATGCCGATGTCCGTCGAGGCGGTGGTCGCGATGCAGGCCTGCGCGCGCATCGGCGCCACGCACTCGGTCGTCTTCGGCGGCTTCTCGGCCAAGAGCCTGCAGGAGCGCATCATCGACGCCGGCGCGATCGCCGTGATCTGCGCCGACGGGCAGTTCCGCGGGGGCAAGGAGATCCCGCTCAAGCCCGCCGTGGACGAGGCGCTCGCCATGGGCGGCTGCGAGACGATCCGCGACGTGGTGGTCTACCGGCGCTCGGGCTCGCCCGTGGCGATGAGCGCCCCGCGCGACAAGTGGTGGCACGACGTGGTCCAGGGCCAGGCGCAGGACTGCGAGCCGACGTGGGTCAACGCCGAGCACCCGCTCTTCATCCTGTACACGTCGGGCTCCACCGGCAAGCCCAAGGGCGTGCAGCACTCGACGGGCGGCTTCCTGCTGATGGCCGCGCTCACGATGAAGTGGGTCTTCGACAACAAGCCGCAGGACGTTTTCTGGTGCACGGCGGACGTGGGCTGGGTGACGGGCCACACCTACATCGCCTATGGCCCGCTCGCGGTGGGGGCCACCGAAGTCGTGTTCGAGGGCGTGCCAACCTACCCCGACGCCGGGCGGTTCTGGAAGATGATCCAGGACCACAAGGTGAACGTCTTCTACACGGCGCCCACGGCCATCCGCTCGCTCATCAAGGCCGGCGGCGACATGCCGAAGAAGTACGACCTCTCGTCGCTTCGCATCCTGGGCACGGTGGGCGAGCCAATCAACCCCGAGGCCTGGATGTGGTACCACGAGACGGTGGGCGGCGGGCGCTGCCCGATCGTCGACACCTGGTGGCAGACGGAGACGGGCGGCCACATGATCACGCCGCTGCCGGGGGCCACCCCGCTCGTCCCGGGCTCGTGCACGCTGCCGCTGCCCGGCATCATGGCGGCCATCGTCGACGAGACGGGCCACGACGTGCCCAACGGCCAGGGCGGGCTCCTGGTGATCAAGCGGCCGTGGCCGTCGATGATCCGCACCATCTGGGGCGACCCGGAGCGCTACAAGAAGAGCTACTTCCCGGAGGAGCTGGGGGGCAGGCTCTACCTCGCCGGCGACGGGTCGCTGCGCGACAAGGAGCGCGGCTACTTCCGCATCGTCGGCCGCATCGACGACGTGCTGAACGTGTCCGGCCACCGCCTCGGCACGATGGAGATCGAGTCGGCGCTCGTGGCCAACTCGAAGCTGGTGGCGGAGGCGGCGGTCGTCGGCCGTCCCGACGACATGACCGGCGAGGCCGTGGTCGCCTTCGTGGTGCTCAAGGGAGCGCGCCCCTCGGGCGACGCCGCCAAGGAGCTGGCCAAGGAGCTGCGCGACTGGGTGGCCAAGGAGATCGGCCCCATCGCCAAGCCCAAGGAGATCCGCTTCGGCGACAACCTGCCCAAGACGCGCTCGGGCAAGATCATGCGCCGGCTCCTGCGCGCGATCGCCAAGGGCGAGGAGATCACGCAGGACGTCTCGACGCTGGAGAACCCCGCGATCCTCGACCAGCTCAAGCAGTCGCTGTAGCCGCGGCCCCGCCGGCCGGCGTCGCACGGGACGGGGCCCGCCCCCGTCCCGTTTTCGTTTGACGGGCGTCATGCCCGGCCGGCACCCTCGTGGAAGACTTCCCGCCATGAACGAACGCCAGCCCCCGCCGTTGCTCACCGCCGCCACCGCCGACGTGCTGCGCAAGCACGCGCCGTTCGACGCCATGCGCGAGGCCGACCTCGTGCACCTCGCCGCCGGGCTCAAGCTGCGCTACTTCGCGAAGGACGCCGTGATCCTCTCCCCGGAGAGCGGGCGCATCGACTCGCTCTTCATCATCCAGCGCGGCGCGGTGCAGGCCGAGGAGCCCTCGCACGTGTCGATCAACGCGCTGGCGGCCACCCTCACCGACGGCGAGGTCTTTCCCGTGGGCGCCCTCATCGCCGGCCGCGCGACGACGCTGCGCTACCGGGCGCTCAGGGACACCTTCTGCTACGTGCTCGACGAGGCCCGCTTCAGGGAGGTGATGGCGAGCAGCCCCGAGTTCCACGCCTTCTGCACGCGCCGGCTGGCCGCGCTCCTGGCGGCCTCCACGCGCGGCACGCGCGAGGCCTACTCCAACCGCGCCGCCGACGAGCTCACCATGGCCTCGCCGCTCAGGAACGCCATCCGCCACGCCCCGGTCACGCTGCCGGAGTCGGCGAGCGTGCGCCAGGTGCTCGAGCTCATGAAGACGAAGCGCATCGGCTCGATCGTGCTCGCCGACGGCGGCGGGCGCGCCACGGGGATCTTCACGCAGACCGACGTGCTCAACCGCGTGGCGCTCGCCGGGCAGCCGCTGGACCGCCCGGTCTCGGAGGTGATGACGCGCAATCCCGCCACGCTTTCGGCGGCGAGCGCGCTCTCGGAGGCGGCGCAGCTCATGGCGCGCCGGGGCTTTCGCCACGTGCTCGTGCTCGACGAGGACCGGCTGATCGGCGTGATCTCCGAGCGCGACCTCTTCGGGCTGCAGAGGCTCTCGATGCAGGGCCTGAGGAAGGACATCGGGCGCGCCGAGAGCGTCGACGCGCTCGCCTTCGCGGCCCGCGAGGTGCGCGAGCTCGGCACCGCGATGCTGGCCCAGGGCGTGGCCGCGGAGCAGCTCACCCAGTTCGTCTCCGCGCTCAACGACGCGGTCACCGAGCGCGCCATCGAGCTCGCGATGCGCGACCACGACGTGGCCGCCACCGGCTTCTGCTGGATGGGGCTGGGCAGCGAGGGCCGGGGCGAGCAGACGCTCGCCACCGACCAGGACAACGCCATCATCTTCCCCGACCGCGAGGGCGAGGACCGCGAGGCGCTGCGCCAGCGCCTGCTCGCGTTCGCCGACCAGGTGAACCGCTCGCTCGACGCCTGCGGCTTCCCGCTGTGCAAGGGCAACATCATGGCGAGGAACCCGGACTGGTGCCTGAGCCTGCAGGAGTGGCACGCGCGCTTCGACGACTGGATCCGCAACTCCGACCCGGAAGCGCTCCTCAACGCCTCGATCTTCTTCGACTTCCGCACGCTCCACGGCGACGCCGGCCTCGTGGAGCAGCTGCGCGAGTTCCTGCTCGCCAACGTGAAGGACCGCCCGGTGTTCCTGCGCCAGATGGCCTCCAACGCCGCGCAGACGCGCCCGCCCCTGGGGCTCTTCGGCGACATCGTGGGCGGGGAGGGCGGGACCATCGACCTGAAGAAGCAGGCGGCGCGGGTCTTCGTGGACTGCGCGCGCATCCTGTCCCTCTCGGCCGGCGTGGGAGCCGTCTCGACGGTCGAGCGGCTTCGCCTCACCGGCCCGCGCATCCGCATGAGCGACGACGACGTGGCCGCGGCCATCGACGCCTTCCACTTCGTGCAGATGCTGCGCCTGCGCGCCCAGGACAGCCTCGACCGCGGCGCGGGCGCTTCCGAGCCCAACCGCATCGACCCGGACACGCTCAACAGCCTCGACCGGCGCATCCTGAAGGAGTCCCTGCGCCAGGCGAGGAAGCTGCAGAACCGGGTCGGCCTCGACTACCAGCTCTGAGGGCGGCGGTGCTCCCGTCCTTCTGGCCCTTCCGCCGCGCCCCCCGACTCCCGGAGGAGGTCGCCGAGCTCGTCGCGCGCTGGCGCCGCCTTGCCGAGTACGACCGCGGCCGCCCGGCAGCCAAGGGGCGCTGGGTGGTCGTGGACGTCGAGTCGAGCGGCCTGGACGCGGTGAACGACCGCCTCATCGCCGTGGGCGCGCTGGCGGTGGTCGACGGCGCGGTCGACCTCGCCGACAGCTTCGAGGTGATCCTGCGCCAGGAGGCGCCCAGCGACGACGAGAACATCGAGGTCCACGGCATCGGGGGGACGGAGCAGACCGAGGGCGAGGACCCCGCCACGGCGCTGGCCGCCTTCCTCGACTTCGTGGGCAAGGACCCGCTCGTGGCCTTCCACGCCCCCTTCGACGCGACGATGCTGCGCCGCGCCATCGACGCGCACCTGGGCGTGGCCTTCAAGCGCCCCTGGCTGGACCTCGCCGACGTGGCGCCGCTCGCCTGGCCCCGGTACGCGAGCCGGCTCACGGGGCTGGACGACTGGCTCGAGGCGTTCTCGATCCCCGTGGCGTTCCGCCACCGGGCGATCGCCGACTGCCTCGCGACCGCGCAGCTGATGCTGCTCGTCCTGCCGCAGGCGCCGGCGATGGGGGCGGCGAGCGCCGGCGAGCTCGTGGCGCTTTCGGAGGGCAACCGCTGGCTCTCGCAGGGCTAGCGCTCGATTGACAAGGCGCGGCCCCGGGCACTCTACTAGCGGCGAGCGCGGGCGGCCTGCGAGGCCGGCCGCGCCGCCGCCCGCACCGAGGAGACCATGAGAAAGCCGAGCCTTCGCGCCTACCGCATCGCGTCGCTGTTCCTGCTCGCGTGCCTCCTCTTCAACTACCCGGTCCTCGCGCTCTTCAACGTCGGCGCCACGGCCGGCGGGGTGCCGGTCCTCTACGTCTACCTCTTCGCGGCCTGGGGTGTGGTCATCGCGCTCGCGGCGGTGGTGATCGAGGGCGGGAGCTAGGGCGCGCGCCGTGCTGCAGGGCTGGATCATCGTCGCGGCGTCGTTCGCCTACATCGGCCTGCTCTTCGCGATCGCCTGGTTCGCGGACCGGCGCGCGGCACGGGGCCAGTCCGTCGTCTCGAACGCCTGGGTCTACAGCCTCTCGCTCGCCGTGTACGCGACGGCGTGGACCTTCTACGGCAGCGTCGGCCGCGCGGCCACCGACGGGGTGGGGTTCCTGCCGATCTACATCGGACCCACGCTCACGATGCTGCTGGGGTGGTTCGTCCTCAGGAAGATGGTGCGCATCGCGCGCCTGAACCGCACGACCTCGCTCGCCGACTTCGTGGCCTCGCGCTACGGCAAGAGCGCGCTCATCGGCGGGCTGGTCACCGTGATCGCGGTCATCGGGATCCTGCCCTACATCTCGCTGCAGCTGAAGGCGGTCTCCACGAGCTTCCAGATCCTGCTCGGCTATCCCGAGGTCGCCATGCCGCCGCCGGCGGGCTCGATGGTGGTGATGCAGGACACCGCGTTCTACGTGGCGCTCTTCATGGCGCTCTTCGCGATCGCCTTCGGCACGCGCCAGCTCGACGCGGCCGAGCGCCACGAGGGCATGGTGGCCGCCATCGCCTTCGAGTCGCTGGTGAAGCTCGTGGCCTTCCTGGCCGTGGGCATCTACGTCGCCTACTTCATGTACGACGGCCTGGGCGACATCTTCGCCCGGGCGTCGGGCCGGCCGGACCTGGAGGTCCTGATGGCGCCCCTGGGCGGAGCGGCGGGAAGCTACGCCAACTGGGTCTGGCTCACGGTCCTGTCGATGTTCGCGATCGTGTTCCTGCCGCGCCAGTTCCAGGTGGCGGTGATCGAGAACACGGACGAGCGTCACCTGCGGCGCGCCGCGTGGCTCTTCCCGCTGTACATGCTCGCCATCAACGTCTTCGTGCTGCCCATCGCCTTCGGCGGCGCGCTGCACTTCCCGCCGGGCACCGTGGACGCCGACACCTTCGTGCTGACGCTGCCGATGACGCAGAAGGCCGAGGGACTCGCGCTCTTCGTCTTCATCGGGGGGCTCTCGGCGGCCACCGGCATGGTGATCGTGGAGACCGTCGCGCTCTCCACGATGATCTGCAACGACCTCGTGATGCCCCTGCTGCTGCGCATCCGGGCCTTCCGCCTGAGCGAGCAGCGCGACCTCTCGAGCCTGCTGCTCGACATCCGGCGCGCCGCGATCATCGCGCTCCTCATGGGGGGCTACTTCTACTACCTGCTGGCGGGGGAGGCCTACGCCCTCGTCTCCATCGGCCTCATCTCCTTCGCCGCCGCGGCGCAGTTCGCCCCGGCGGTCATCGGCGGCCTGTACTGGCGCGGCGGCAACCGCACCGGGGCGCTGGCGGGCCTGCTGGCGGGCTTCTCGGTCTGGATCTACACGCTGCTCATGCCCGCCTTCGCCCGGTCGGGGTGGCTGGGGGTGGAATTCGTCGAGCGCGGGCCCTTCGGCGTGGAGCTCCTGCGGCCGCACCAGCTCTTCGGGCTGGCCGGCCTGGACCCCATCACCCACGCGATGATCTGGAGCATGATCGCCAACGTCGGCGCCTACGTGCTGGGGTCCGTGATCCGGCGCCAGAGCGCGGCCGAGCATGCCCAGGCCACCCTCTTCGTGGACGTCTACCAGCAGACGGGCGAGCCCGGGTCGTCGTGGCGGGGGGCCACCTCCGCCTCGGCGCTGCAGACGCTGGTGGGCCGCTTCCTGGGTCCCGCCCGGGCCGTCGAGCTCTTCACGGCCTACGCCCGCCTGCGGGGCGCGCGCAGCGTCGACGAGCTCGAGGGCGACCGCGACCTCGTGCGCTTCGCCGAGCTGCAGCTGGCGGGGACGATCGGCGCGGCCTCGGCGCGCACGATGGTGGCCACCGTGGCCCAGGAGGAGCCCCTGGGCCTCGAGGAGGTGATGACCATCATCGACGAGGCCTCGCAGGTGATCGCCTACAGCCACCGCCTCGAGGAGAAGCAGCAGGAGCTCGAGGAGGCCACCCGCGAGCTCAAGGCCGCCAACGAGCGGCTGAAGGAGCTCGACCGGCTCAAGGACGACTTCATCTCCACCGTGACGCACGAGCTGCGCACGCCGCTCACCTCCATCCGCGCCTTCTCCGAGATCCTGCACGACAATCCCGACCTCGATCCCGGCGAGCGCCAGCGCTTCCTCGCGCTGGTGATCCGCGAGTCCGAGCGCCTGACGCGCCTCATCAACCAGGTCCTCGACCTGGCCAAGATCGAGTCGGGGCTGGCGGAATGGCGCACGGCCGAGCTCGACCTGCGCGAGATCGTCCTCGAGGCCATCCACGCGACCAGCGCCATCTTCAAGTCGCGCGGCGTGACGGTCGAGGCGCGGCTCGCGCCGGCGGTGGCGCCGGTGATGGCCGACCGCGACCGCCTCATGCAGGTGCTGCTGAACCTCCTGTCGAACGCGGCCAAGTTCTGCACGCCGGGCACGGGACGCGTGGAGGTGCGCCTGGAGGGCCACGCCGGCGGCGTGCGCGTCGACGTGGAGGACAACGGCGTGGGCATCTCGCGCGAGAACCAGGCGCTCATCTTCGAGAAGTTCCGCCAGGTGGGCGACACGCTCACCGAGAAGCCCGCGGGAACGGGCCTGGGGCTCGCGATCTGCCGGCGTATCGTCGGCCACTTCGGCGGGCGCCTGTGGGTGGAGAGCGAGCCGGGCCGCGGCTCCGTGTTCTCCTTCGACCTGCCCGCCGCGGCGGCCGCCGGCGGGGCCGGCCGGCTGGTGGCCAACGCCTGAGGCGCGAACCCGTGGCCAAGCGAGTCCTCATCGCCGAAGACGAGCCCAGCATCCTGGCCTCGCTCGAGTTCCTGATGCGCCGGGCCGGCTACGAGACGAGGAACGCCGCCGACGGCGAGGAGGCGCTGCAGCTCCTGCCCGTGTTCCGGCCGCACCTCGTGCTCCTCGACATCATGCTCCCGCGGCGCAGCGGACTGGACGTCTGCCGCGAGATCCGCGCCGACGCCTCGCTCTCCGGAACGCGCGTGCTCATGCTCACCGCCAAGGGGGGCAACCGCGACCACGAGCGCGGCCTCGAGGCGGGCGCCGACGACTACGTGACCAAGCCCTTCTCCACGCAGGACCTGGTGGCGCGCGCCCAGGCGCTGCTGGCCGACCCCGTCCTGCGCCTCGCGCCCGGCGCCATCCCCCGGCAGGACCCATGAGCTCCCCCCCGCCCGGCCCGATCCCGCAGGAGCCCACCGTCTACGTGATCGACGACGACGAGTCGATCCGGGAGCTCCTCGTCTGGCTCATGAAGAGGAACGCCATCCGGGCGGAGGCGTTTCCCAACGCGAAGAGCTTCCTCAAGGCCTACCGCCCCGGGGTGCCCGGCTGCCTCGTCCTGGACCTCTACATGCCGGGCATGAGCGGCCTCGACCTGCAGCAGTACCTCAAGGAGGCGGGCATCGAGATGCCGGTGATCTTCCTGTCGGGCCGGGCGGACGTGCCCAAGGCCGTGGCCGCGGTGAAGAGCGGCGCCATCGACTTCATCGAGAAGCCCTTCGACTACCGCAAGATCGTGGAGCTGGTCCGCGAGTGCATCCGGCGCGACGCCGCCTCCCGGGCCGGCCGCGAGGAGGCGAGGCAGCGGGCCGGGCGGCTGGCCACCCTCACCCAGCGCGAGCGCGAGGTCCTCGACCGCGTGATCGCCGGCAAGGTGAACCGCGTGATCGCCGAGGAGATGCAGATCTCCATCAAGACCGTGGAGGCGCACCGCGCCCGGATCATGGAGAAGCTGGCAGTGGACTCCGTGGCCGAGCTCGTCCAGGCGACCCTGGGGGCGAAGGCCCCGGAGCGCCCCGGCGGGGGAGGGGGGGCGGGCGGCGCCGCGGCAGGGTAGGGTTAACCCCTATTGCCCAAGGGTGGACAGGCGCATTAGCATCCGGCACGTTAAGGAGGAGGGCCACCCAACAAGAACAATCGGCCGCGCCCGACCGATCCCCGTCAAGAGGGAGGGTTGGGCGCAAGGCGCCGAGACGGGTCGCGGTGGCGTCCGCCGTTCCTCCCTATCCGATTCGCCCGCGACCCGCGCCGAGAAGGTGCCCGCAGACGGCGCCCCGGCACTCGACCGGCCCGGACGGAGATTCCGTTCCGAGGACAACGATCCAATAGGAGGAACGCGATGCAGCTGACCCAGACCCACATCGACTACTGGCAAAAGAACCTGAGGCTCACGGCGGTACTGCTGGCCATCTGGTTCGTCGCCACCTTCGTCCTCGCCTGGTACGCGATCCCGCTCGCCGAGTTCAAGATGTTCGGCTGGCCGTTCTCGTTCTACATGGCGGCGCAGGGCTCACTCATCATCTACGTGCTCATCATCGGCTACTACGCCATCGCGATGAGGAAGTCCGACATCGAGCACGGCGTGCACGAAGGGGAGGAAGACTGATGGCCGCCAGTCAGAAGGAATTCAACCAGCAGCTGAAGAAGTACTACAGCTTCTACACGGGCGGCTTCGTCATCTTCGTGGTGCTGCTCGCCATCGGCGAGAAGATGGGCATGCCGAACAAGTGGATCGGCTACTGCTTCCTCGTGTTCACGATCCTGCTCTACGCGGGCATCGGCATCATGAGCCGCACCCTCGAGGTGGCGGAATACTACGTGGCCGGGCGCCGCGTGCCGGCGTTCTTCAACGGCATGGCCACCGGCGCGGACTGGATGAGCGCGGCCTCCTTCATCGGGATGGCCGGCACGCTCTACCTCTCCGGCTTCGACGGCCTGGCGTTCATCATGGGCTGGACCGGCGGCTACGTGCTGGTGGCGCTGCTGCTCGCGCCCTACCTGCGCAAGTTCGGCCAGTTCACGATTCCCGACTTCCTGGGTGCGCGCTACGGCGGCAACATCGTTCGCTCCCTGGGCGTGATCGCGGCCATCATCGCCTCGTTCACCTACGTGGTGGCGCAGATCTACGGCGTGGGCCTCATCACCAGCCGCTTCACGGGCCTGGAGTTCGGCATCGGCGTGTTCGTGGGCCTCGCGGGCATCCTGGTCTGCTCCTTCCTCGGCGGCATGAAGGCGGTGACGTGGACGCAGGTGGCGCAGTACGTGATCCTGATCATCGCCTACATGATCCCGGTCGTCTGGCTGTCGGTGAAGCACACCGGCATCCCGCTGCCGCAGCTCGTGTACGGCACGGTGCTCGAGAAGGTCACGGAGCGCGAGAAGGTGCTCACGAACGACCCGGGCGAGAAGGCCGTGCGCCAGATCTTCGCCGACCGCGCCAAGGCGGCCGACGAGAAGATCAAGGCGCTTCCGGCGAGCTACCAGGTCGAGAAGGACGCCGTGGCCAAGAAGCTCGAGGACCTCAAGGCCGCCAGCGCCCCGAAGGGCGAAATCGACGCCGCGGAGAAGGCCCTCAAGGACTTCCCGGCGAGCCCCGAGGCGGCCAAGGCCAAGTGGACGGCCGACAAGGCCGGCGCCGCGGGCCGCACCGCGCCGCCCAAGCCGCACGCCACGCCGTACCCCGGCAAGGACGAGGCCGCGCGCAACAACGCCAAGTGGAACTTCATCGGCATCGTGTTCTGCATGATGTTCGGCACGGCTGCGCTCCCGCACATCCTGATGCGCTACTACACGACGCCCTCGGTCCACGAGGCGCGCGTGTCGGTGTTCTGGTCGCTCTTCTTCATCTTCCTGCTGTACTTCACGGCGCCCGCCCTCGCGGTGCTGGCGAAGTACGACGTGTACACGCTCATCGTGGGGTCGAAGTTCGCCGACCTCCCGGCGTGGGTGAACGCGTGGCGGACGGTGGACCCGGGGCTGCTCAACATCACCGACATCAACAAGGACGGCATCGTGCAGCTCGCCGAGATCGTCATCGGCGGCGACCTCATCGTGCTCGCCACGCCGGAGATCGCGGGCCTGCCGTACGTGATCTCGGGCCTGGTGGCCGCCGGCGGCCTCGCCGCGGCGCTCTCCACCGCCGACGGCCTGCTGCTCACGATCGCCAACGCCCTGTCGCACGACCTCTACTACAAGATGATCAACCCCAACGCTTCCCCCGGGATGCGCATCACCGTGTCGAAGATCCTGCTGCTCGGCGTGGCCGTCATCGCGGCCTACGTGACCTCGCTCAAGCCCGGCAACATCCTGTTCCTCGTGGGCGCGGCGTTCTCGATCGCGGCTTCGGCGTTCTTCCCGGCCCTCGTCATGGGCATCTTCTGGAAGCGCGCCTCCAAGATCGGGGCCATCGCGGGCATCGTCGCGGGCCTGGGCACGTGCCTCTACTACATGGTCCACACCTACCCGGTGTTCATCCAGTGGTTCGGCACGACCCCGATCCAGAAGTGGTTCGGCCTCGAGCCCATCTCCGCCGGCATGTTCGGCGTGCCCATCGGCCTCGTCACGATCTTCGTGGTGAGCCTGGTCACCCCGGCGCCGGACAAGGAGGTGCAGGAGCTCGTGGACCACGTCCGCTACCCGAACCTGGTGGGCGACATCGACACCAAGGGCACCTGAGCACCGGTCGCCCGTGGCACAATGGGCCCGCGCCGATTCCGGCGCGGGCCTTTTCATTTCATGGAACCGGAATTTCTCCTGAGGGCCCTCAAGGCCGTCGTCGAGGTCGCGGGGTTCGCCTACATCGGGCAGGCGCTGGTGGGCCTGTTCTCCGGGGCCCGCCGCGAGCAGAACGTGATCTACCAGGTGTTCAGGATCGTCACGGGGCCGGTCACCCGCGCCACGCGCGTGCTGATGCCCCGGTTCATCCCCGACCGCCACATCCCCGTCATCGCCTTCGGGCTGCTGCTGTGGGTGTGGATCTTCGTGATCGTCGGGCTCGCCCGCCTGCGCGTGGCGGGCTAGCCCGCCGGCGATGCTGTTCCGGTATTTCGCCCGCGAGATCCTGGCCACGAGCCTGCTGGTGCTCGCGGCCCTGCTGGCGCTCTTCGGCTTCTTCGACCTGGTGCGCGAGCTCGACGACGTGGGGCGGGGCGGCTACCGCCTCGGCGTGATGATCGGCTACGTGCTGCTATCGCTTCCCTCGCACGCCTACGTCCTGCTCCCCGCCGCGGCCCTCATCGGCACGCTCTTCGCCCTGGCGAGGATGTCGGACCAGTCCGAGCTCACGGTGATGCGTTCCTCGGGGCTTTCCATGCGCCAGCTCGCCGGGCACGTCGTGGGCGCAGGCCTCGTGGTCGCCGCGGCCACGCTCCTCGTGGGGGAGTTCGTCACCCCCTTCACCGAGGACGCGGCCAAGAGCCTGCGGCTCAAGGCCACCAGCTCGATCGTGGCGCGCGAGTTCCGCTCCGGCTTCTGGGTGAAGGAGGACCGCCGGTTCGTCAACATCCAGGACGTCACGGCGGACACGGTGCTCCTCAACCTGCGCATCTACGAGTTCGACGATGCCTACCGCCTCGCCTCCATCAGCCGCGCCGGCAAGGGCACGTTCGAGGCGTCGAAGGGCTGGACGCTGTCGGACGTCGAGGTCACGCGCTTCGACGGCGACAAGGCCGTGCTCGAGCGCAAGCCGACCCTGGCCTGGTCCTCCGTCCTCACGCCGGACATCCTGTCGGTGCTCAAGATCGTCCCCGAGCGCATGTCGGTGCTCAACCTCTGGTCCTACATCGAGCACCTGCGCGACAACCGGCAGAAGACCACGCGCTACGAGATCGCGCTCTGGCAGAAGGCGCTCTATCCGCTGGCCGCCATCGTGATGATGGTCCTGGCCATCCCCTTCGCCATCCAGTCGCAGCGCGCAGGCGGCGCCGGGGCGAGAATCGTCCTCGGGATCCTCCTGGGGCTGGGGTTCCACTTCGCCGGGCGCCTCTTCTCGCACATCGGGCTCCTCAACGACTGGCCGGCGGCCTTCTCGGCCGGCATGCCGACGCTGCTGTTCCTGGCCGTCGCGGCCGGGGGCCTCGCGCAGGCGGAGCGGCGCTAGCCCGGACCCGGGGCTGCCCGGGTGTCGACGAGGCGGGTGCGCGCGAGCCGGTCGTGAAGGAACTGGCCGTCGCGGTCGAGGAAGGCCCACAGGAAGCCCAGGCCGAGGGCGGCCGCGCCGATCCCGGCGAGGACGTAGCGGCGCACGGCCTGCGCGGGCCGCACGGGTCCGCCGTCTGCGCTCTCGACGCGGATGCGCCAGGTTTTCATCGCGAGGGTCTGCCCGCCCCGCGTCCAGAAGCCGACGAGGTAGGCGCCCACGACGAGCACCACCCAGGCCTGGAGGAGGTGGCGACGAAAGCCGCTCGTGGAGTCGCCCGCGAGGGCGAGGAAGGGGAAGGTGGCCACGAGCACCAGGGCGGCGAGGATGAGCGCCTCGTAGAGCGCGCAAGCCAGCCGGCGCGCAGCCGACGGCGCCTGCGGGGGCGTTTCCGGCATCAGCGGGACCCGGATTGCGGTTCGGGGGCCGGGGCGGGCGCGGGGGCCTGGCCGGAGGCGGCGTTTCGCTCCAGCCAGCGCTCGCGCAGCTCGTGCTGCTTGGACGGTGGCAGCTTGCGAAGTCCCTGGAAGGTCTCGCGGGCCGCCTTGCGCTGCTCGGGCGTCATCGCGGCCCAGTCCCGGATGCGCTCCTGGAAGCGCTCCTGCTGGATGGGCTGCATCTTGGGGTACTGGCGGGCCGCGGAGATGAGGCGCTGCTGCTGGTAGCCGGGGAGCTTCTCCCAGTCGGGGGCGAGCGGGGCGAGCACCTGCCGGTCCTGGGTGGACAGGCGCGACCAGCGCGTCTGAGGCGTCTTGAGGTCCTTGTCCGCCGGATGGGCGGCGAGCGACAGGCAGGCGGCGAGCACTCCTAGAAGGAGCCGGAAGCGCTCTTGAGCCACTGGTCGAAATCCTTGTCGAGGAACGCGTCGATGGGCAGCTCGCCGGTGAGGAGCATCGCGTCGAGCTCGCCGACGTCCACCTCGGGAGAAAGGGCCTTCGCCGCGAGGGTGGCGAGCAGGATCACGATGGGCAGCCACATGAGCGCCTGCTGCAGGACGGAGTACTTGAGGGTCTGGGCCGTGCCCTCGCCCACCGTGACCAGCCCCAGGAGGCGCACCGGCTCGCGCCACTGGTCCAGCGCCCGCAGGCGGGCCGCGCGCAGGCGGGTGGCCTGGATCTCGCCCACCGCGTCGGCGGAGCGGTCCAGCCACGGCCGCAGCTTCTGGCTAAAGTCCTTTTCGTTCATAGCGTTACGCCTTTTGATCTCAGGAGCTTCGCCAAAGCATGAACGGCCCGGGAACAGTGTGTTTTCACGCTGCCCTCCGAGCACCCCATGGCCTTGGCCGTTTCACTGACATCGAAGTCCTCCCAATAACGCAGCAGGAAGGCTTGCCGTTGACGCTCGGGGAGCGACTGGACGGCCTCCTCGATGATCGCCATGACCTGCGACTGTTCCAGCCGGTCCGCCGGAGACGCCGGCAGGCTCGACTGGTCCTCGACCTCGAAGGTCTCGAGGGGGTCGGCCTCGTCGTCCTCGCCGGTGAGCCCGAGGGAGGACCAGAGCGTCGTCCACGCCGAGCGCACCTTGCCGCGCCGGAAATGGTCGCGGATGCCGTTCTGGAGGATGCGCTGGAAGAGCAGCGGCAGCTCCTGGGCCGGCCGGGCCGCGTAGTTCTCGGCGAGCTTGAGCATGGCGTCCTGGACGATGTCCAGCGCCGCCTGCTCGTCCTGGACCGAAAAGACGCATTGCTTGAACGCGCGCCGCTCCACGGAGGCGAGGAAGTCGGACAGTTCTTTTCGGGTGGCCAGGGGTTCCTCCCGCGGGACTGGAAAAGGCGCCCGCCGGCGGGCGCGAGGTTCGAGGCTGGCCCGCGTCGGACGCGACTATAGCAAACGGCCGTCTCGCCGCCGCCGCGCGGCGGAAGGCGCTTATCCCGCCATTCGGCTTGACCAATCCGGACCGCCCGGCTAATGTTCTAGGTCCCCCTTTCGAAACCTCCCGAATTACAAGGCCTTATGGAACTCAAGCTCCCCCCGCTCGCGGAAACCGGTGAAACCCTCACGGGCGCCGAGATCGCCATCCGCTGCCTTCAGGAGGAGGGGGTCGAGTTCGTATTCGGCTATCCCGGGGGGGCCGTGCTCTTCATCTACGACGCCCTCTTCAAGCAGAAGAAGGTGAAGCACATCCTGGTGCGCCACGAGCAGGGGGCGCTCCACGCCGCCGACGGGTACGCGCGCGCCACCGGGCGTCCGGGCGTGGCCCTGGTCACGAGCGGCCCCGGGGTGACCAACGCGGTCACGGGCATCGCCACGGCCTACATGGACTCGATCCCGATGGTCGTCATCACGGGCCAGGTGCCCACGCGCGCCATCGGCGAGGACGCCTTCCAGGAATGCGACACGGTGGGCATCACGCGCCCCTGCGTGAAGCACAACTTCCTCGTGAAGGACGTGAACGAGCTCGCCATCACGATCAAGAAGGCCTTCCACATCGCCACCACCGGACGACCCGGACCGGTGCTGGTGGACATCCCGAAGGACGTCTCGCAGCAGTCGGCCCGCTTCCACTATCCCGAGAAGATCCACCTGCGCTCGTACAGCCCCGTGGTGAAGGGGCACGGCGGGCAGATCAAGAAGGCGATGCAGCTGCTCCTGGAGGCCAAGCGCCCGATGATCTACGTGGGCGGCGGCGCCATCCTCGGAGAGGCCTCCCACGAGGTCACCGAGCTCGTGCGCCTGCTCGACTTCCCGTGCACCAACACGCTCATGGGCCTGGGCGCCTTCCCGGCCTCCGACAAGCGCTTCGTCGGCATGCTGGGCATGCACGGCACGGTCGAGGCCAACATGGCGATGCAGAACTGCGACGTGCTGCTCGCCGTGGGCGCGCGCTTCGACGACCGCGTCATCGGCAACCCGGCGCACTTCGCCGCGGGCAACGCCAGCCGCAAGATCGTCCACATCGACGTGGATCCCTCCTCCATCTCGAAGCGCGTGCGCGTCGACGTGCCCATCGTCGGGCACGTGAAGGACGTCCTCGCGGAACTCCTCGCCCTGCTCAAGGCCGGCAAGGACAAGCCCGACGCGGCCGCGCTCGCCTCGTGGTGGAGCCAGATCGCCGCCTGGCGCGCCAAGGACTGCCTGAAGTACGACCGCACCTCCAATATCATCAAGCCGCAGTTCGTGATCGAGAAGCTCTGGGAGGTGACCAAGGGCGACGCCTACGTCACCTCGGACGTGGGCCAGCACCAGATGTGGGCGGCCCAGTTCTACCGGTTCGAGAAGCCCCGGCGCTGGATCAATTCCGGCGGCCTCGGGACGATGGGCGTGGGGCTGCCCTACGCCATGGGCGTGAAGCTCGCCTTCCCGAAGGCGGAGGTCGCCTGCGTGACGGGCGAGTCCTCGGTGCAGATGTGCATCCAGGAGCTCTCCACCTGCAAGCAGTACCACCTGCCGGTGAAGGTCGTGAACCTCAACAACCGCTACATGGGGATGGTCCGCCAGTGGCAGGAGTTCTTCCACGGCAACCGCTACAGCGAGTCCTACATGGACGCGCTGCCCGACTTCGTGAAGCTCGCCGAGGCCTACGGCCACGTCGGCATGCGGGTCGAGAAGCCGGGCGACGTCGAGGGAGCGCTTCGCGAGGCCTTCGCGCTCAAGGACCGCCTCGTCTTCCTCGACATCATCACCGACCAGACGGAGAACGTCTTCCCGATGGTGCCCGGCGGCAAGGGCATCTCGGAGCTGATCCTCTCCGAGGACCTGTAGCACCGGGGCGCGGGGCGGGTGCCACCCGCCCGCCGCCCGCATCCACGCCTTTCCACCCGATCCCCAGCCATGCGCCACATCCTCTCCATCCTCGTCGAAAACGAAGCGGGCGCGCTTTCGCGCGTCGCAGGCCTCTTCTCCGCCCGCGGCTACAACATCGAGTCGCTCACCGTGGCCCCGACCGAGGACGCCACGATGTCGCGCATGACCATCGTCACCACCGGCTCGGACGAGATCGTCGAGCAGATCACCAAGCAGCTCAACAAGCTGGTCGACGTCGTGAAGGTCGTGGACCTCTCGGAGGGGCGCCACATCGAGCGCGAGCTGATGCTCGTGAAGGTGCGCGCCGCCGGCAAGGACCGGGAGGAAATGAAGCGCACGGCCGATATTTTCCGAGGTCGCATCATCGACGTCACCGACAAGTCCTACACCATCGAGCTCACGGGCACCACCGACAAGCTCGATGCCTTCCTCGAGGCGCTCGACAAGGGCGCGATCCTGGAAACCGTCCGCACCGGCGTCTCGGGCATCGGCCGGGGCGAGTGGGTGCTCAAGGCCTGAACCGAACTCCACCGAATCTCGAGGATACGAACATGAAGGTGTACTACGACAAGGATGCCGACCTCTCCCTCGTCAAGGGCAAGAAGGTCACGATCATCGGCTACGGCTCCCAGGGCCACGCGCACGCGCAGAACCTCAGGGACTCCGGCGTGAAGGTCACGGTGGGACTTCGCCCGGAAGGCGCCTCCTGGGAGAAGGCGAAGAAGGCCAAGCTCGAGGTGAAGGAGGTGGGGGCGGCCGTGAAGGGCGCCGACCTCGTGATGATCCTGCTCCCGGACGAGAACCACCCCGCCGTCTGGAAGGAGTCGATCGAGCCCAACATCAAGAAGGGCGCGGCGCTCGCCTTCGCGCACGGCTTCAACATCCACTTCGGCCAGATCCAGCCGCGCGCCGACCTCGACGTGATCATGATCGCCCCCAAGGGCCCGGGCCACCTGGTGCGCTCGACCTACACGCAGGGCGGCGGCGTGCCGGCGCTCATCGCCGTGCACCAGAACGCCACGGGCAAGGCCAAGGACCTCGCCCTCTCCTACGCCTGCGCCATCGGCGGCACCCGCGGCGGCGTGATCGAGACCAACTTCCGCGAGGAGACGGAGACCGACCTCTTCGGCGAGCAGACCGTCCTGTGCGGCGGCATCGTGGAGCTCATCAAGGCGGGCTACGAGACGCTCGTGGAGGCCGGCTACGCCCCCGAGATGGCCTACTTCGAGTGCCTGCACGAGACCAAGCTCATCGTCGACCTCATCTACGAGGGCGGCATCGCCAACATGAACTACTCGATCTCCAACAACGCGGAGTTCGGCGAGTACCTCACCGGGCCCAGGGTGATCGGGCCCGAGGCGAAGAAGGCGATGCGCGAGGCGCTCGCGCACATCCAGAACGGCGGCTACGCGCGCGACTTCATCCTGGAGAACCAGGCCGGGGCGCCGACGCTCAAGGCGCGCCGCCGGCTCCTCGCGGAGCACCCCATCGAGCAGGTGGGCGAGAAGCTGCGCGCGATGATGCCCTGGATCAAGAAGAACAAGCTCGTCGACACGAGCCGCAACTAGGCCCCTTCTTGGCGCACTATCCGCATCCCCTCATCGCCCGCGAGGGCTGGCCCTTCCTGGCGGGCTCCGTCGCCGTGGCGGCCATCGTGACGGCCGTCGCGGGCTGGTGGTCGGCCCCGTTCTGGCTGGCCGCCCTCTTCGTGCTGCAGTTCTTCCGCGACCCGCCGCGCGAGGTTCCGCAGGGAGAGGGGCTCGTCCTCGCGCCGGCCGACGGGCGCATCGTCCAGGTCGGCGCCGCGCGCGACGACTACCTGGGCAGGGACGCGGTGAAGGTGAGCGTCTTCATGAACGTGTTCAACGTGCACTCGAACCGCGCCCCCGTCGACGGGACGGTCGAGAACGTCTGGTACTTCCCGGGCAAGTTCGTCAACGCGGACCTCGACAAGGCCTCCACGGACAACGAGCGCAACGCAGTGCACTTCCGCACGGGCGCCGGCGTGGACGTGACGAGCGTGCAGGTCGCCGGCCTCATCGCGCGGCGGATCCTGTGCTACGTGGGCAAGGGGGACCGCCTGGCGAGGGGAGATCGCTACGGGTTCATCCGCTTCGGCTCGCGCGTGGACGTCTACCTGCCGCCCGGATCGACGCCCAAGGTGGCCATCGGAGACCGCGTGTCGGCGACCTCCACGGTGCTCGCGCACCTTCCCGGATACTGAGGGCCGCTCCCCGCGCGGCGCCATCCCGACCCCCCTGCCATGAACGCTCCCGCGAAGCACCGCCCGGCCCCCGCCGAACCGCTGCGCCGGCGCAGCATCTACCTCCTGCCGAACCTCTTCACGACGCTCGCCCTCTTCGCGGGCTTCTACGCCGTGGTGCAGGGGATGAACCACGACTTCGAGCGCGCGGCGATCGCGATCTTCATCGCCGCGGTCCTCGACGGCCTCGACGGGCGCGTGGCGAGGCTCACCAACACGCAGTCGGCCTTCGGCGCCGAATACGACAGCCTGGCCGACATGGTCTCCTTCGGCGCGGCCCCCGCCCTCGTCATGTACGAGTGGGCGCTGCGCGGCATGGGGCGCATCGGCTGGATCGCGGCCTTCGTGTACTGCGTGGGGGCGGCGCTGCGCCTGGCGCGCTTCAACACGCAGCTCTCGGTGGCCGACAAGCGCTGGTTCACCGGGCTGCCCAGCCCCGCGGCGGCGGCCCTGGTCGCGGGCATGATCTGGGTGTTCAACGACTACCAGGTGAAGGGCGGCGAGGTGAAGTGGTTCGCCGCCGCGCTCACCGTGTACGCCGGCGTCACCATGGTCTCCAACATCCGCTTCTACAGCGGCAAGGACCTGAACCTGCGCCGGGCCGTCCCGTTCTGGATGACGCTGGTGGTGGTGGTCGCGCTGCTCGCCATCTCCATCGAGCCCTCGCACGTCCTTTGGGGGCTCATGCTCGCCTACGGCGTCTCGGGCTACGTGCTCTGGTTCGTCATGCGCTGGAGGACGGAGGCCAAGGAAAGGCAGTACCAGCACATCCGCGACGCCATCGAGGCGGGCGACGTGACCGCGCTCGCCCGCATGCTGCTCTCCACCCCGCCGGACACGGTAGTGAACGGGGGCGGGCGCTCGCTGCTGATGGTGGCCATCGAGGAGACCAACCTGCCGGCGGTGGAGCTGCTGCTCGCGCGCGGCGCCTCGCGCGACCACCGCGACGAGCGCGGGCTCACCGCCCTGGCGCTGGCGGCGGAGATGGGCTTCGGGGAAGCGGTCGAGGTGCTGCTCGCCGCCGGCGCGGATCCCAACGTCCGCGATGCGTCCGGTCTCACCGCGTTGGACCTCGCCGAGGAGCACGGCTCGCACGACATCGTGGCCGCCCTGCTGCGCGCCGGCGCCCAGTCGGGCACGGAGCTCGGCGACCCGCCCGGCGCCTAGTTGCCAGCGGGAACGGCCATTGCTATAGTCGGTCCATGATTCGCGTCGCGCCCATCGCCGACCTCCTGCTTCGCCTCCCCCTGGCGGGCCTCCCCGGCCTGCTGCTGCGCCTCGCGCGCTAAATACACCCTCCCCCAATTCGGCAGTTGCGGTGCCGCCCGGCAGACGGGCCGGCTTGTGTCCCACATCCCATTCCCGGAGTGAACCATGCAGGACCAGTTGATCATCTTCGACACGACCATGCGCGACGGCGAGCAGAGCCCGGGCGCTTCCATGACCCGCGAGGAGAAGGTGCGGATCGGCAAGCAGCTCGAGCGCCTGCGCGTCGACGTCATCGAGGCCGGTTTCGCGGCGGCGAGCGCCGGCGACTTCGAGGCCATCCGCGCGGTGGCCGAGGCGGTGAAGGAGTCCACCGTCTGCTCGCTCGCGCGCGCCAACGAGACCGACATCCGCCGGGCGGGCGAGGCCGTGGCGCCCGCCGCCCGCAGGCGCATCCACACGTTCATCGCCACCAGCCCCATCCACATGAAGCTGAAGCTGCGAATGAGCGAGGAGCAGGTGCTGGAGGCGGCGGTCCGGGCGGTCAGGCTCGCGCGCCAGTTCACCGACGACGTCGAGTTCTCGGCCGAGGACGCCGTGCGCTCCGAGGTGGACTTCCTGTGCCGGGTGTTCGAGGCGACGATCGCGGCGGGCGCGACGACGATCAACGTGCCCGACACGGTGGGCTACAGCGTCCCCGAGCGCTGGGGCGCGCTCTTCCGCGAGCTGCTCGGCCGCGTGCCCAACGCCGACAAGGCCGTCTGGTCCACGCACTGCCACAACGACCTCGGGATGGCCGTGGCCAACTCGCTCGCGGCCGTCATGAACGGGGCGCGCCAGGTGGAGTGCACGATCAACGGGCTGGGCGAGCGCGCCGGCAACGCCTCGCTCGAGGAGATCGTCATGGCGGTGAAGACCCGCTCCGACGTCTTCTCCTGCCGCACCGCGATCGACGCCACGCAGATCGTGCCGACGAGCAAGCTCGTGTCGACCATCACCGGCTACCCGGTGCAGCCCAACAAGGCGGTGGTGGGGGCGAACGCCTTCGCCCACGAGTCCGGCATCCACCAGGACGGCGTCCTCAAGCACCGCGAGACCTACGAGATCATGCGCGCCGAGGACGTGGGCTGGGGCGCCAACCGCCTCACGCTGGGCAAGCTCTCCGGGCGAAACGCCTTCAAGACGCGCCTGGCGGAGCTGGGGATCGCGCTCGCCTCCGAGGAGGCGCTCAACGCCGCCTTCGCCAAGTTCAAGGAGCTCGCCGACAAGAAGCGCGAGATCTTCGACGAGGACCTGCAGGCGCTCGTCTCCGACGAGAGCGTGACCCCCGAGCAGGAGCGCTTCAAGCTCGTCTCCCTCGTCGCGCACTCGGAGACCGGCGAGCAGCCCTTCGCGCGGGTGGTGATCTCCGATGGCGGCCACGAGCTGCGCTCGGAGGCGCGCGGCGCCGGGCCCGTCGACGCCTCGTTCCAGGCGATCGAGGAGGTGGTCCACAGCGGCACCGAGCTCCTGCTCTATTCCGTGAACAACATCACCACGGGCACCGACTCGCAGGGGGAAGTGACCGTCCGGCTGACCAAGGAGGGCCGCGTGGTGAACGGCATGGGCGCCGACACCGACATCGTGGTGGCCTCCGCCAAGGCCTACCTGAGCGCCCTCAACAAGATGGGCATCAACTCGGCGCGGATGAACCCGCAGTACGGCGAGGAGACGGCGGCGCCCTGAGGGCGCCGGCGCATGCAAAAAGGGGCGGCCGCGGCCGCCCCTCTTCGTTTCCGGGGAAGGACTACTTCTTCTTGGGCGCTTCCTTCTTGGCCGGCTCGGCCGCCTGCTTGGCGATGATCTTCTCCTTGATGTCGTTGTAGACGTTCTCGGGGACGATCTTCTTGTCGAGGAGCTCGTTCTTGCCCTTGTAGGGGCGCCCCTTGATGATCGCGTCGGCGCGCGCGTCGCCCACGCCCTTGAGCTTCATCAGCTCGTCGCGCGAGGCGGTGTTGATGTCGAGCAGCGCCTCGGCCTTGGCGGGCGCTGCGGCGGCGGCGGGCTTCTTCGGTTCCTCCTTCGCGAAAGCCGTGCCGGTGGCGGCAAGCAGCGCGATGGCGGCGGCGGCGATGAGCTTCTTCATGGATTCTCCTGTCGGCTTGGTGGGGGGCGTGAGCGTGCGGCCGGGAAATTCTAGCTTCTTCCCCGCCCACGCGCTCGGTTAACGCGCCGGGGGCGAGGGCGGTTGACGGGCGTCGCTCCTCCCAGACAGCCATTGGGCTCGCGCGATCAGCGACTTGGCGCCGGGTGCTCCCGTTGCCGTCGCCTCCGGACGACGCTGGCGGCGCCCTGCGCGCCGCGCGAACGGCTGCCGCCCGGTGCGCGTGCCGCATTCCCGGGGCAGGCGACCGGGTGGCACGGATCGTGATTGTCTCCCGACTTCACCCCGGCAAAGGAAATCCCATGCGCTATTCGGACGGCCTGTTCGGCCGCAAGGAACCCCCGCGGGGGCCAGCGGCCCCCAATCCCCCTTCCCACGCCCACGCGTCCCCCGCACCCCTCGCGGCGGTGCCGCGCCCTGCGCCCACCGCCGCATCCGTTCCCGAGCCGCACCAACGCGGTGAGGAAGCGGCGGGCTCGCGGCTCATCGTGGGCCCCAACATCAAGCTCAAGGGCGTGGAGATCGACGACTGCGACACGCTGGTCGTCGAGGGTCGCGTCGAGGCGACCATGGTGAGCCGGGCCATCCAGATCGCGGAGCAGGGCTCCTTCAAGGGCACGGCGGATATCGAGGTGGCGGAGATCCGCGGCGCCTTCGAGGGCGAGCTCACCGCCCGCGGCCGCCTCGTGATCCACGCCACCGGCCGCGTGACCGGCAAGGTGCGCTACGGCAGGCTCCTGGTGCAGGAAGGCGGGGAGATCACCGGCGACGTGGGCACGCTGGGCGCCCGCGACCCCGCCGGCCGCGTGGCCTAGCTCTCGCGCGCGAGGGTGGCCGCGAGGCCGATGTAGGTCGAGGGAGTGAGCGCGAGCAGGCGCGCCTTGGCGTCCTGCGGCAGGGGGAGGGCTGCGACGAACCGGTGCAGCTCCTCCTTCGTGATCCCGCCCTTGCCGCGGGTGAGGTCCTTGAGCTTCTCGTAGGAGCCCTCGATCCGGTGCGCCCGCATCACGGTCTGCACCGGCTCGGCCAGGATGTCCCAGCAGTTCTCCAGGTCCGCCGCGATGCGCGCCGGGTCGGCCTCCAGCTTGCCGAGACCGCGCAGGCAGGCGTCGTAGCCCAGCAGGCAATAGCCGAAGGCCACGCCCATGTTGCGAAGGACCGTGGAATCGGTGAGGTCGCGTTGCCAGCGCGAGACGGGGAGCTTCTCGGCCAGGTGGCGCAGGAGCGCGTTGGCGAGCCCCAGGTTGCCCTCGGAGTTCTCRAAGTCGATCGGGTTGACCTTGTGCGGCATCGTCGAGGAACCCACCTCGCCCGCCTTCACCTTCTGGCGGAAGTAGCCCAGGGAGATGTAGCCCCAGACGTCGCGGTCGAGGTCGAGGAGGATGGTGTTGAGCCGCGCCAGCGCGTCGAAGGCTTCCGCCAGGGCGTCGTGGGGCTCGATCTGGATCGTGAGGGGGTTGTAGGCGATGCCGAGCCCCGTCACGAAGCGCCTGGCGAACGCCGGCCAGTCCATCGCGGGCGCGGCCACGACGTGGGCGTTGAAGTTGCCCGTGGCGCCGTTCACCTTGCCCAGCATCTCGACGGCCGCGGCGGCCCGGCGCGCGCGCTTGAGCCGCCAGGCGACGTTCGCCATCTCCTTGCCCAGCGTCGTGGGCGTGGCCGGCTGGCCGTGCGTGCGCGAGAGCATCGCGAGCCCGGCGTGGGCGCGCGCCAGCTCGTCCAGGCGCGCGCAGATCGCGTCGACCGCCGGGAGGATCGCGCCCTCGAGGCCGCCCTTCACCATGAGCGCGTGCGCGAGGTTGTTGATGTCCTCGGAAGTGCACGCGAAGTGGATGAACTCGCCCGCGGCCGCGACCTCGGCGTTGCCGCGGAAGGTCTCGCGAAGCCAGTACTCGACCGCCTTCACGTCGTGGTTGGTGGTGGCCTCGATCGCCTTCACGCGCTCGGCGTCGGCCACCGAGAAGCCGGCGGCCACGCGGTCGAGCTCGGCCACGGTGGCCGGCGAGAAGGCGGGCAGCAGGTCGAAGGCGGGGTCGGCGGCGAGCGCCTCGAGCCAGGCGATCTCGACGCGCACGCGGTGGCGGATCAGCGCGAACTCGCTGAAGTGCTCCTGCAGGGCGCGGGTCTTGGAGGCGTAACGCCCGTCGAGAGGCGAAAGGGCGGTGAGGGCGTGGGACATGGCGGGACCGTGAGCGCGGATTTTATCACGCGCCCGGGCGCCGCCGGCCCGCCGACAACCCGGTGCTATACTCGGCGCCGCCTGCCCCCCGGGAACCCCCATGAAGCTCCTCGCCTCGAAGACCAGCCCCTACGCCCGCAAGGTCCGGGTGCTCCTCGCCGAGAAGCAGCTCGCGTTCGAGTTCGTGGAGGAGAGCGCCTGGAACGCCGGTACGACGGTGCCGCGCTACAACCCCCTCAACAAGGTCCCGGTGCTGGTGACCGACGACGGCACCTGCCTCTTCGACTCGTCGGTGATCGCCGAATACCTCGACCCGCTGGGCGCGCCTTCCTTCATCCCGCCCGCCGGCATCGAGCGCGCGCTCGTGCGGCGCGACGAGGCCCTGGGCAACGGCATCGCGGACGCCGGCATCGCGATCTTCCTCGAGAAGAAGCGCGAGGCCTCCCGCCAGGACCCGGCATGGATCGCCCGCCAGCGCGACAAGGTCGAGGCGGGCATCGAGGCGCTCGCCCGCGAGCTCGGCGGCAAGGCCTACCTTCGCGGCGACACGATCACGCTGGGCGACGTGGCTTGCGCCTGCGCGCTGCTGTGGCTCGAGTTCCGGTTGCCCGAGATCGCGTGGCGCCCGCGCCACGCCGAGCTCGAACGCTGGATCGCCCGGCTGGAAGCGCGGCCCTCCTTCGCGAAGACCCGCCCGGCCGCCTAGGCGATCACGCCGCCCCCCAGGCATTCCTCGCCGCGGTAGAGCACGGCCGACTGCCCGGGCGTCACCGCCCATTGCGGCTCGCGGAATTCGAGGCGGAAGTCGCTCTCGCCGCCCGAGAACGAGCAGGGCGCGTCCGCCTGCCGGTAGCGCGTCTTGGCCGCGAGCGTGCCGTCGTCCCGCGGCGCCCTTCCGGCGATCCAGCTCGCGTCCTGGGCGCCCAGCCGGGTGGAGAAGAGCCGCGGGTCGTCGTGGCCCTGGACCACGACCAGCGTGTTGGCGGCGAGGTCCTTGGCCGCGACGTACCACGCGGCGCCGTCGCCGCCGCGGCGGCCGCCGATGCCCAGCCCCTGCCGCTGCCCCAGCGTGTAGTACATGAGGCCGTGGTGCTCGCCGACGCGCTCGCCGGCGGCCGTGACGATCGGCCCGGGTTCGCGCGGCAGGTAGCGCGAGAGGAACTCGCGGAACGGCCGCTCGCCGATGAAGCAGATCCCGGTGGAGTCCTTCTTCGCGTGGTTCGGCAATCCCGCCTCGCGCGCGATGGCCCGCACCTCGGTCTTGCGCAGGTGCCCCACGGGAAACGCCGCCCGGGAGAGCTGCGCCTGGGTGAGGCGATGCAGGAAATAGGACTGGTCCTTGGACGGGTCGGATCCCTTGAGCAGGGCGAAGGCGCCGTCGCGCTCCTCGATCCGGGCGTAGTGTCCCGTGGCGATGCGTTCGGCGCCCAGGGCCATGGCGTGGTCGAGGAACGCCTTGAACTTGATCTCCGCGTTGCAGAGCACGTCGGGGTTGGGCGTGCGCCCGGCGCGGTATTCCGCGAGGAAGCTCGCGAAGACCCGCTCGCGGTACTCGGCCGCGAAGTTGACCGCCTCGATCTCGATGCCCACCTTGTCCGCCACGGAGACGGCGTCGACCAGGTCCTCGCGGGTGGAGCAGTATTCCCCGTCGTCGTCGTCCTCCCAGTTCTTCATGAACAGGCCCACGACCTCGTGGCCCTGGCGCTTGAGGAGCAGKGCGGAGACGGCGGAATCGACGCCCCCGGAGAGGCCTACGACGATCTTCATGGGACGCTATTGTGAGGCAAGGCGCGGCCGCGCCCGCGCGRAATGAAAAAAGGCAGGGCTCGCGCCCTGCCTTTCCCGTGCGAAGCCGCCGGAATTACTTCTTCGGCGCTTCGGTCTTGGGCGCGTCCGCCTTCGGGGCGTCGGCCTTCTTGGTGCTCTTCGAGGACGACTTCTTCTTGCTGGACTTCTTGGCCGGCTTGTCGGTCGCGGCCTTCTCCGGCGTCGCCTTGGCGGGCTCGGCCTTCTTCACCTCGGCCTTGGCGGGGGCCTCGGCCTTCGCCGACGGGGCGGCGGGGGTCGCGGCGGCAGCCGGCTTGGCCGGCTCGGCGGGCTTGGCGGGCGCCTGGGCGAACGCGCCGATCGAGACGGTCGCGAACAAGGCGGCGATCAGGGCGGAGAGCTTCTTCATTGCGGTTCCTTTGCGTGTAGTGGGGGGGAATTCGCTTCGACTGCGCTGGTAGCCAGCCTCGTCAGCGCACTTAACGCCCCGGGTTGCCGGCCGGTTGACCGCGCCGTCCCGGGGCACCCCTCAAAGGCGGGCGGGGGCCTGCCGCCATTGCCCCGGGACCAGGCCCTCGAGGCTCCAGGGGCCGACCCGGTAGCGGACGAGACGAAGCGTCGGCAGGCCCGCCCGGGCCGTCATGCGCCGGACCTGCCGGTTGCGCCCCTCCCGGATGCGCAGGTCGAGCCACGCCGTGGGGATGGCGCGCCTCTCGCGGATGGGTGGGTCGCGGGGCCAGAGCCCGGCAGGCTCGCCGATCACCTCCACGTGGGCGGGACGCGTCACGAACTCCCCCAGGTCGACGCCCCGGCGCAACGCCTCGAGCGCCTGCGGCCCCGGCACGCCCTCGACCTGGACCCAGTACCCCTTCTCGAGCTTGTGGCGCGGGTCGGCGATGCGCGCCTGCAGGCGCCCGTCGTCGGTGAGGACGACCAGGCCCTCGCTGTCGGCGTCCAGCCGCCCCGCGGGGTATACCCCCGGCACGGGCACCAGTCGGGCGAGCGTCGGGCGCTCGCCCGAGGGGCTGAACTGGCAGAGGACGCCGTAGGGCTTGTTGAGGAGGATCAGGCGCGGCATTCGCCACCGCCTTGCGAAGAAAAAAGCCCCCGGGACGCGGGTCCCGGGGGCTCTGCAATTCTTCGGAGTCGGCTCTTAGGCGGCCTGGATGTTCGACGCCTGCTTGCCTTTCGGGCCCTGCGTCACGTCGAAGGAGACCTTCTGGCCTTCCTTGAGGGTCTTGAAACCCTGCATCTGGATGGCGGAGAAGTGGGCGAAGAGATCCTCGCTGCCGTCATCCGGCGTGATGAACCCGTAGCCCTTCGCATCGTTGAACCACTTGACGGTACCGGTTGCCATTCGCTTGCATACCTCTTGGAAAAACGGGTGGAGGCCCGCAAATCGTTCGGATCCAGGCCCGCACGTCGAGATGGCGATGCGAAATCCTTGATACCAAACTCCAACGCGCCTTTTACGCCCGTCGCCGGGTCTAGTCAATAGAGGGGCCGGGGGTCTTGAAAAACCCCCGACCTTTGTCCATATTGGTCAGCAACGGTAACGACCAGACGCACGCCGCCATTCCGAACGCGCCCAAGGCATGCCCAGCAAGTCCAGCGGCTCCACTCTGCTCAAGCCGAGCGCGGCCAAGGTCAAGCCGCCGCCGATGTACAAGGTCGTCATGTACAACGACGACTTCACGCCGATGGAATTCGTGGTCGAGGTCCTGCAGGTGTTCTTCTCGCTCCCCCGGGAACAAGCCACGCAGGTGATGCTCAAAGTGCATACGGAGGGGCGTGGCGTCTGCGGCACCTATCCGCGGGACGTGGCCTCCACGAAGGTGGAGCAGGTGGTTCAATACTCGCGCCAGCACCAGCACCCCCTGCAGTGCGCGATGGAGGAAACATGATCGCCCAGGAGTTGGAAGTCAGCCTGCACATGGCCTTCGTCGAGGCCCGCCAGAAGCGCCACGAGTTCATCACCGTGGAGCACCTGCTTCTCGCGCTGTGCGACAACCCCTCGGCGTCCGAGGTGCTGAAGGCCTGCGCGGCCAAGATCGACGACCTGAAGAAGGCCCTGTCCGACTTCGTGATGCAGCACACGCCCACCGTGGCCGGCACCGGCGAGGTGGACACGCAGCCCACGCTCGGCTTCCAGCGCGTCATCCAGCGCGCCATCCTGCACGTGCAGTCCTCGGGCAAGAAGGAGGTCACGGGCGCCAACGTCCTCGTGGCGATCTACGGGGAGAAGGACTCGCACGCCGTCTATTTCCTGCACCAGCAGGGCGTCTCCCGGCTGGACGTGGTCAACTTCATCTCCCACGGCATCACCAAGAACCCGCAGTCGGGCGGCCGCGAGGAAGGCGAGGGCGCCGAGGAGGGCCAGGAGGCCCCGGGCGCCGGCGGCGCGCTCGAGAGCTTCACGCAGAACCTCAACCAGCTCGCCATCGACGGCAAGATCGACCCGCTCATCGGCCGCGAGCACGAGCTCGAGCGCGTGATCCAGATCCTCTGCCGCCGCCGCAAGAACAACCCGCTGCTCGTGGGCGAGGCCGGCGTGGGCAAGACCGCCATCGCCGAGGGGCTGGCGCGCCGCGTCGTGGACGGCCAGGTCCCCGAGGTGCTCGCCAAGGCGCAGGTCTACGCGCTCGACATGGGCGCGCTGCTGGCGGGCACGAAGTACCGCGGCGACTTCGAGCAGCGCCTGAAGGCCGTGCTCAAGCAGCTGGTGGACAACCCGAACGCGATCCTCTTCATCGACGAGATCCACACGCTCATCGGCGCGGGAAGCGCCTCCGGCGGCACGCTGGACGCCTCCAACCTGCTGAAGCCGGCGCTCTCCTCGGGGGCGCTCAAGTGCATCGGCGCGACCACCTACAACGAGTTCCGCGGCATCTTCGAGAAGGACCACGCGCTCTCCCGCCGCTTCCAGAAGATCGACGTGAACGAGCCCTCCATCCAGGAGACGGTCGAGATCCTGCGCGGGCTCAAGTCGCGCTTCGAGTCGCACCACGGCGTCAAGTACACCGCCAATGCCCTCACCACGGCCGCCGAGCTCGCGGCGCGCTACATCAACGACCGGCACCTGCCCGACAAGGCGATCGACGTGATCGACGAGGCCGGGGCGCTGCAGCGCATCCTGCCCAAGTCGAAGCAGAAGAAGGTGATCGGCAAGCCCGAGATCGAGGAGATCATCGCCAAGATCGCGCGCATCCCGGCGAGGAGCGTCTCCTCCGACGACCGCACGCAGCTCAGGAACCTGGACCGCGACCTCAAGGCCACCGTGTTCGGCCAGGACGCGGCCATCGAGGCGCTCTCGGCGGCCATCAAGATGGCGCGCTCGGGGCTGGGCAATCCGCAGAAGCCCATCGGGTCGTTCCTCTTCTCGGGGCCCACCGGCGTGGGCAAGACCGAGGTCGCGCGCCAGCTCGCCTTCATCATGGGCGTGGAGCTCGTGCGCTTCGACATGTCCGAGTACATGGAGCGCCACGCCGTCTCCCGCCTCATCGGCGCGCCCCCGGGCTACGTGGGCTTCGACCAGGGCGGGCTGCTCACCGAGGCGATCACCAAGCACCCGTACTCGGTGCTGCTGCTCGACGAGATCGAGAAGGCGCACCCGGACATCTTCAACATCCTGCTGCAGGTGATGGACCACGGCACGCTCACCGACAACAACGGGCGCAAGGCCGACTTCCGCAACGTCGTCATCGTCATGACGACCAACGCCGGTGCCGAGGGACTCTCGAAGAACGCCATCGGCTTCGCCACCGACCGCAAGGCGGGCGACGAGATGGCCGAGATCAAGCGCCTGTTCACGCCGGAGTTCAGGAACCGCCTGGACGCCGTCATCTCCTTCGCCGCGCTCGACGAGCAGGTGATCCTGCGCGTCGTCGACAAGTTCCTCATGCAGCTCGAGGCCCAGCTCGCGGAGAAGAAGGTCGAGGCCCAGTTCACCGAGGAGCTCAAGAAATACCTCGCGAAGAACGGCTTCGATCCGCTCATGGGCGCGCGTCCCATGGCCCGCCTCATCCAGGACACCATCCGCCGGGCGCTCGCCGACGAGCTGCTCTTCGGGCGGCTCGCCGGGGGCGGGCGCGTCACCATCGACGTGGACGCCGAGGGCAAGGTGAAGCTCGACATCGCCACCTCCGCGCCCTCGGGCGAGCCCGTCCCGGCCGCGGGTTAACCCCTAATCCGGAAGGGTGATACCCCCCCTCCCATCGGGGTGGGTTTACACGCGATTTGCGCGCGGGATACCCTCGGGTTGCGCCATATAACCCCAGGAGGAGCAATCCCATGATGAGTACCGCGCGGTTCATAGCGGCGGCGGCAGCTACGCTGGCGGCCGGCTTCGCCGTCGCGCAGCAGCCCGCACCGCCCGCACCGACCTTCGCCCCATCCAACCTCACGCCCGCCGGCGTGCGTTCGCTCGCCGCCAACTGCGCCGCCTGCCACGGCTACCAGGGCCACCCGGCCAAGGGGTCGGACCTCGCGAGCCTGGCCGGCAAGCCGAAGAACGAGCTGCTGATGGCGCTCACGCAGTTCCGGGACGGCAAGAAGCCGGCCACGGTGATGCACCAGCTCTCCAAGGGGTATACGGACCAGGAGCTCGCCGCCCTGGCCGAATACTTCTCCAACCAGAAATAGCGCCGGAGGACATCACATGAGCATGCAGAGAAGGGATTTCCTCATGGCGGGCGCGGCCGCGGCACTGGCCGGCCTCTCCGGCTGCGCCGGGATGCCGGGCGGCGCCAAGGCGCGCGTGGTGGTCGTCGGCGGCGGCTACGGCGGCGCCACGGCGGCCAAGTACATCCGGCTCTTCGACCCCTCCATCGAGGTGGTGCTCGTCGAGCCCAACGAGTCGTTCGTCTCCTGCCCGATCTCCAACCTCGTGCTGGGCGGGTTCAAGACGATGGCCGACATCACGACGCCCTACGCGGGTCTCGCGAGCAATCACGGCGTGAGGATCGTGCGCGACATGGCCACGGCCATCGACGCCGACAAGAAGCAGGTGCGGCTGGCGAAGGGCGAGCCCCTCTCCTACGACCGCGTCATCGTCTCGCCCGGCATCGACTTCATCGCCGGCGCCATCCCCGCGCTCGCCGGGGCGGACGCGCAGGCGAGCGTGCTGCACGCCTGGAAGGCCGGCCCGCAGACCGTGGCGCTTCGCCGCCAGCTCGAGGAGATGCCCGACGGCGGCGTCTACGTGCTCTCGATCCCGGAGGCGCCGTACCGCTGCCCGCCCGGGCCCTACGAGCGCGCCTGCCAGGTCGCCGCCTACTTCAAGGCGAAGAAGCCCAAGTCGAAGGTCCTCGTCCTCGACGCCAACGCCGACGTCACCTCGAAGGGGCCGCTCTTCAAGAAGGCCTGGGCCGACCTCTACAAGGGCATCGTCGAGTACCGCGGCAACAGCAAGGCGGTGGACGTGGACGTGCGCGCGAGCACCGTGAAGCTCGAGCTGGAGGACGTGAAGGGCAACGTGCTCAACGTGGTTCCCCCAATGAAAGCCGGGGCGATCGCCGACGCGTTCATCACCGCCAACAAGCGCTGGTGCGGCGTCGACTGGCTCACCTTCGAGTCGCAGGCCGCCAAGGGGGTGCACATCCTGGGCGACTCCACGCTCAGCGCGCCGCTGATGCCCAAGTCGGGCCACATGGCCAACGCGCAGGGCAAGGCCTGCGCCGCCGCCGTGGTGGCGCTGCTCAACGGGGAGGCGCCCAACCCCGCGCCCTCGCTCACCAACACCTGCTACAGCTTCGTCTCGGCGACGGAAGTCGTGCACGTGGCCTCGGTCCACAAGTACGACACGAAGGACCGGACGTTCAAGACGGTGCCGGGATCGGGCGGCGTTTCCGCGGGCCGCAACGAGCTGGAGGCGGGCTACGCCATGAACTGGGCGCGCAACATCTGGGCCGACACGCTCGGCTGAGCGCCCGGGTCAGGCGCATCCTCGCGAGCGGGCCGCCTTCGGGCGGCCCGTTTCGCTTCCCTCGCGTGCGCGCGGCTTTCAGGGAGCCGCGGAGAGGTACTCCGAGAGGGCCTTGATCTCGAGCTCCGTGAGCTTCGAGGCGACGGCGTGCATCACCGCGTTGTCGTTGGTGCGGGCGCGCTTGTTGAAGTCCCTGAGCTGGTTCTCGAGGTAGAGCGCCTGCTGGCCCGCCAGGCGAGGCAGGCTCTCCGTGCCGTGCGCGGAGGGCCCGTGGCAGCTCGCGCAGGCCGCCACGCCCGAATACGGGTTGCCCCTGGCGTAGAGATAGCGGCCCACCGCGGCCAGGTCGGCGTCGGTGACGGCGTGCGGCTCGGCCTTCTGGGCCGCGAAATACGCGCCGAGGTCGGACATCTCGGCCTCGGTGAGCTCCGCCACCATCGTGTTCATGGTCGTGCCCGTGCGGCGCCCGGCCTTGAAGTCCCGGAGCTGCTTGGCGAGGTAGCTGGCGTTCTGCGTGGCGAGCCGCGGGAAGACCTCGCTCGAGCTCTCGCCGTTCATGCCGTGGCAGAGGAAGCAGCGGCCGGAGACGATCTTTCCGGCCCGCTCGAGGTCGGCGGCGGGCGCCTGCACGGCGAAGGCGAGGAGGGCGGCGAGGGTGGCGAGGGTGGCGAGAGGCGGTCTCATGGCGTCTTTCCTGTCCGATCGGCAAAATTGTAGCAACGCGCCCGCGCGGGGAATACGGGCGGGCGCGCGCCTGTTGTCCGGGTACACTCCAGGGAGCGAGCAGAGACGATCCATGATGGCAGACCGATTCCCGGCACGAGGCCGGACGCGCGGGGCGGCGCGATGAGCGCCAGGCGCATCCTCGTCCTGTTCCCGGACGAGTGGGACCGCTCGATGGCCGCCCGTCACGGCGGCGGCCACGAGTTCGCGTTCGAGGGCTTCGATCTCTTCCGCTTCCCCGGCAACGCCCGCCTCTTCACGTTCGACGTCTTCCGCTTCGTCGAACGCCTGGCGCGGCGCTACGCCCGCGCCGGCCTCGACGGCATCGTCACCTCCGACGAGCAGTTCGGCCCCGTGGTCGCCTCGCTGCTGGGCGAGCGCCTCGGGCTCCCCCACACGCCCCTCGCGGCCGTCCTCGCCTCCCAGCACAAGTACTACGCGCGGCGCGCCTTCGAGCGCGCGCTTCCCGAGTTCAACCCGCGCTTCGGCCTGCTGCGCCGCGACTTCCGGCGCACCCGCGAGATGCCGCTCGCGTTCCCCTTCTACGTGAAGCCCGTCAAGGCGGCCTTCTCCGTCCTCGCGCGCCGCGTCGCGTCCTTCGAGGAGCTCGACCGCCACGCGCGCTTCTCGTGGTTCGAGCAGGCGATCATCGAGCGCCTGGTGCGGCCCTTCGGCGAGGTGATGCGCCGGCGCTCGGATCTCGACGTCGAGCCCTTCAGCCTAATCGCCGAGGAGGTCGTCGACGGGGCCCAGGTAACGGTCAACGGCTTCGCGCGCGAAGGAAGGATCGCCATGCTGGGCGTGGTGGATTCCCTGATGTATCCCGGCACCGACCAGTTCCAGCGCTTCCAGTACCCCTCGGCCCTGCCCGACGCGTGGCTGGCGGGCGCGGAAGACGCCGCGCGCCGGGCGCTGGCGGCGGTGGGCTTCACGCACGGGATGTTCAACGTGGAGCTGCGCGTGTGCGCGGCCACGGGGCACCCGAAGGTGATCGAGATCAACCCGCGCGCGGCCGGCCAGTTCTACGACCTCTTCGAGCGGGTGGACGGCTACAACCTTTTCGACGCGCTCATCGCGCTGGAGTCGGGCGAGGAGCCCCGCATCCGCCGCCGCGAGGGCCGCGACGCGGTCGCGGCGAGCTTCGTGATGCGCGACCTCGCCGGCGAGGGGCTCGGGCGCTGGCCGCGGCGCGGCGAGATCGGGCAACTGCGCGCGCGCCATCCGGGGGCGAGGATCATGTTCTACCCGAAGCGCGGCGCGGACCTGCGCCGCGAGATGAAGTGGCTGGGGAGCTATCGCTACGGGGTCGTGAACCTCGGGGCGCGTTCGGCCGGCGAGCTCTTCGCGGCCTACGACCGCATCCACCGCGAGGTGGGCTTCCATCCCCCGTCGGTGGCGGGCTGCGCCGCCGGCGCGGCGCTGGGGCAGGCCACCGCGGACTAGCGCGCCGCCCGGCTCACCCGGCGAGCCAGCCGGGCTCGAAGCGCGGGCTCGTCTTCGCCGTGAGYACGTGGTCGCGCCACGCCCCGTCGATGAAGAGGTACTGGCGGGCGTAGCCCTCGCGCTCGAACCCCAGGCGCCCGAGCAGCCGCCCGCTGCGCTCGTTCTCCGGCCGGTAGTTGGCCATGACGCGGTGCAGGCGAAGCTCGCCGAAGGCGAAGTCCAGCGTCGCGCGCAGTGCTTCCGCCATGAGCCCGCAGCCCTCGTGGCGACGGGCGATCTGGTAGCCGAGCGCGCAGGCGTGGAACGGGCCGCGCGCGATCTGCGTGTAGTTCGCGGTCCCGACGACCTCCGCCGGGCCGGCGCCGGGGGCCAGCAGCACCCATCGCGCCGTGGCGCCGGTCTCGAATTCGCGCGCGAACCCGGCGAGGCGCCCGGCCCACCACGCCGGGTCGAACTTGTCGCCGGGCATCGGCGGCGACCAGCGGTCGAGGTGGCCGGCGAAGTTCTCGCGGTAGAAGCGCGCCAGGGGCTCCTCGAGGCCCGGCGCGGCGATCACCAGGCGGAGCCGCCCGGTGGAGATCTCGGGGAGGTCCAAGGCCCGCGGGCGGGACTCAGGCCGAGAAGACGCGCCAGTGCTGCGGCCAGCCCTCGGTGGGGGAGCGCTTGAAGCCGCTCTTGGCGAACAGGTGCCAGCGGCCGATCACGTACGCGATGAGCGTGGTGGCGTACGCGTTCACGTCCCAGTCGGCGGGCAGCTGCCCGGCCGTGACGGCGAGCCGGGCGCTCTGCCGCAGGCTCGCCTCGAGCCGGTCGACGAGCTGGTTCACGCGCGCCTGCAGGCGCTCGTCCTCGTTCACCAGGGCGTCGCCCGTGAGCACGCGCGTCATGCCGGGGTTCTTCTGCGCGAAGCCGAGCAGGGTCACGAGCGTGGCCTCGATCTGCTTCATCGCGTCCTTCTCGTCGGCCTGGATCCTGTTCA